>CANRBX010000013.1 GCA_947628955.1 uncultured Lachnospiraceae bacterium
TTGCAAAGTAAGCTGAAATCTTCCATAAACAACTGAGATCAAAGGGTACTTCCACTCGCGGAAGCACCCTTTCTCTTTTCGTAAGTGGCTGTGTAATATACTGTGTACGATTTCTGAGTAGAGAGAAAACTGTGTAAGCGAAACTGTGTAACAAAAAAAGAAGTCAGCGTGATTCAAATACGCTGACTTCTCACTGGCTCTGATTTTTATAAACTGTTCATGGCGTTATAGATTGTATTGATATTCTTTGTATTACATCTAATGATTGGCGCATCAGACAAAGAAGCTGTTGAGTTGATTTTGTAAAATTGAGCATGGGACATATACTTAATCAGCATAACAATTCCATCACCCTTTATATTCTGTAAAGAAAATTTCTCATTCTCCATAAATAAGCTATTAGGAAACTCCCTGTTTCAATAACTCCACCCCGCTTTCTTCTGCTGGATCATTGGTTCCAAGCTCTCCACGAAACGCACGGGCGAGAATGGATTTTTTCATGGCTTCGATCTGGTCTAAAACGGCTTCGGCCGTTTCTTTGGCTTGCTGCTCTTTATTCAGAAGATTATCAAGAATACTCACAATTTCTTCTTGTTCAGGCAACGCGGGGAGCGGAACTATCAGTTTGGACATTCCTTTTCTACTTATAGTGTTTTGGCCTGCACTTGATACCATATTTTCCTTGACATAGAAACGATATTTTTCACTTTTTGAAAAATATATCATATACTTTGGCTGGATTGTTTCTTTATAAACAATTCTTATAATATGGTCGCAAAATGCCCAGTTTTTTTGCGTGGTAATTAAAAACTGCTTTCCAACATTATCTTTAGAACCATTCACCCGAATCATAATAACATCACTTTGCCTTAACGCATAATTTAACTGTTCTTTTTCATCTAATAAAATTTCTCTTAAATCCTCTGTGTTAAAGCCATCATCAGATAAATTCGCAAGTCTTAAAACGACGAATAAAGAACCGCTTGTACCATTTCTCTTGGCAAGACCATTTTGCATTTTTAAGATGCACTCATCAAAAGGTACGTTTTCCCATGAACTAAGTGCAGTATTGTTTTCTTGCCTCCACTTCTCCGTTAGCTCCCCCGTAAACGCCTTATGCAGAATCGCCGCTCTGCGGGTTTCAAAACCGTCTACCACGGCCTGCGCCTTTTCCTGCGCCTCGTCCAATTTGGCAAACAGGCTTTCTATGCGGTCAACAATGCGCTGTTGCTCCGCATGTGGGGGAAATGGAACAGGTGATTCAGTGATATAATCTGCTCGGATATTATTGATGTTGACTCCAGCCGCAAGATTTCGTATTCTTTCACGATATAAGTCGGTTTGAAAGTAATATGCAATAAACGGCTTCAACTTATCAGAAGTAGGCCGAATCAAAGTTAAAAACGCCCCAAATGCAACGTCAGGAAAAGAATCATGTGAAATTCCTGCCCGACCAATTATTCTTGTGCTTCCTGTTGATGAAACTATAACAACATCGTATTCTTGGATAAGCTGTTCCTTATCAACTAATGCCATATCTACATAAACATTATCACTTTGATCTACATCTATTGAACCTTCGTTGATATTGCCCCCGCGCAGGATTAGACAATCATTTTCCTGCTTTACAAAATGAACATCATGCTTTTTATAGGAAACTCCTCGGTGTAATGTTGATAATGCCCCTACCTTCACCCAACACCAATTCTCAGGCACAGAATACGGTTGTTCCTCTGCTGGCACAAGGGCCCGTTCCAGCCGTTCCTCTATCGTCAGTTCCTTTTCGTTTTTCTTCCCCCGTGCCATATCACACCTCTGCGCTTTCCAGCGACTTCAATTCCTTCACAACGCTCATCAGGAGATCCACCGCTTCTTCCAACTGTGCGATGGCTTCTTCGCCGCTTTCAATCGGGTCGGGCAAATCTTCATAGTCAACGATGGAATCATCACGAATCAGGCCGAGATCCAAGCTGTTGCACTTTTCCGCGATCTGCTCTCTGGTAAAGACGCTCCACCGCTCGTCCTGTACGGCATGGCGGTCTTTTGCTTCATAGGCCGTTTCAAACTCTGCGAAATGCTCTTTCTTCAGCGGATTGGTCTTGCCAAAGGACGGCATATTGGTACGCAGGTCATAGAACCACACTTCCCGTGTGTTGCCCTTGTCGGTCTTTCCTCTGGTAAAGAACAGAACATTGGTCTTTACTCCCTGTGCATAGAAAATGCCAGTAGGCAGACGCAGAACCGTGTGCAGGTTGCATTTGTCCATCAGGTCAACACGAATCCGCTCACCTTCACCGTCTGCAAACAGGACGTTATCAGGAAGCACCACGGCGGCACGGGCTTTCCCGTCCGCTTTCAGGCTGCGGTAAATGTGCTGCAGGAAGTTCAACTGCTTGTTGCTGGTGGGGAAGGTAAAGTCATCACGGGTGGCACGTTCGCCGCCCTTTTTTGTGCCGAACGGGGGATTGGTCAGGACAACATCATAGCCCTTCATGGATTTTCCCACGTTGGACAGGGTATCGCCTAAAATGATTTCTCCCTCTATATCATGGAGCATGGCGTTCATCAGCGCCAGACGGTGGGTATCATGGACAAGCTCACAGCCTGTAAACGCCTTTTCACGCTCAAAAGCTGCCGTATCAGCGTCCAAGTCAAAGAAAGAATCCGTCTGGTCAGACACATACTGATGGGCGGCGATCATAAAGCCGAATGTACCACAAGCGGGGTCGTTGCACCGTTCGCCAGCCTGAGGCTTTACAAGCCTTGTCATCACATCGATCAGCACACGGGGCGTGAAATATTGGCCTGCTCCAGATTTCTTCTCGTTGGCGTTCTTCTCCAACAGTCCTTCATACAGGTTTCCAAGCCCTTCTTCACGGGCAGAGTACCAATCCAACCCGTCAATGGTCGTGATGATCTTCTCCAGATTCTTCGGCTCGTCAATGTTGGTGGCGGCACCCTGATAGATTTCCCGCACTCTGCCCGTGCAGTTTTCGCCCAGATGGTTCAAAAGCTCTTTATAAAACTTTTTCAACTCGATCCCGCTTTTGGAAGTCAAAGCGTCCCAGCGGTAGGCTTCGGGGATCTGGCTCTCCGCTCCCGTTTCCTTCGCCATTTTCAAGAACAGGATATAGGTAAGCTCGGTCACATATTGGTGGTATGTAATACCGTCATCACGCAGGACGTTACACAGATTCCAGAGCTTTGCTACGATTTCTTGTGTGGTCATGCCGTTTTTCCTCCGTCATCGTACAGATACTCGTTGAGTTCCAGCACGATGCTTTCTAATTTATTTCCAAACACCTTGTTGATTTTATTGAAGCCGCCCTGTGCCTTAAACCGTCCATCTTCATCAAAAACAGAGATATTCAGGACGGATTCTTCCATCAGATACTTTTCCATTTTGGCGATCCAGTTCAATTCCTGCTTGGAAAAGCTGTGGGCCTTTTTCAGTTTGTCTACTGCCCGTCTGATCCGTGCCTCATGGGAAATGAGTACAGAGCCAATAGCGTAACGGCGAATCAGGCTGATAATGTCTGCCGCCATATCTTCATTGGTCATCTGAGAGATTGCCGTATTCAGCTGCTGTGTTGTAAAACCTTCCCGATCCAGCGTCAACCGCAAGGATTTCAGGCTTTCTCTGGTCAACTCCTTCGGGCGGGTGCAGACGATATTCAGGGCGGCAATTTCATTAAGGTTTGTTTTGATATAGGACGCAAAGGCATCCAGATAATCTTCGGGCTTGCTTCCAGCGCCATACCCTCTGCTGTGTTCTAACAGTTCGTCCTCTGCATCGGATATTACCACGGGATTGCTGCCGTTCGCCTTTGCCTCCTGTAACATTTTGAACACATCCGCATAAGCAAGAAGGCGGTTTCGGGCATCTTCTGGCTTGCATTTCTGAATTTCAATAATAAACTGGGTGGGGTCTTTCCCACCTGTCATACTGATAAAGTGTTCCATGGTCTTGCTGTCCATGTTGCGCTTTTTCCGCTGCAGTTTGGCAATAATCTGGTTGATCTGGTACTGTACCTGTTTTTCATCGTCCAGAATTTCCAACCCGTCTAATAGCTGGGTAAATGTAGTAGACGGGTTTGCCACAACTGGCTTCATCGTATTGACAGCTTCCAGTGAATCATACACGCCGACAGGATCATAAATTTCAAAGTGCGTCTTGTGAATTTCGGGGCATAGTCTGGTGGCTCGTCCCATCATCTGTTCAAACAGAATACGGGATTTCACACGGCGCATGAACACAAGCGTTGTGATTTCGGGAACATCAATTCCAGTAGTCAGCAGGTCAACCGTAACGGCAATGCTGGGGAAACGCTCATTCTTAAACCGCTTGATCGCTTCCTGTACCTTTTTCTTATTACCGCCGCCGACACTGCCCGTGATTTTCATAATAGCGTCATTGTCAACGCCTGTTTGGGAATAAATCTCTTTCAGGATTTTGACGATCATATCTGCGTGCTGGTCGTCCACCGCATAGATAAGAGTTTTTCCCTGTTCTTCTGGCGATTCAGGATCAATACCACGGGCGATTTCAGCGAGAACCGTCCTATTAAAATTCTCTGTGATAACCTGGCGATTGAAGCTGTCAATGTCAAAATCCAGTTCATCAGAGAGAAGTTCGCTGTTAGTGATTTCACCTGTAACAGGGTCATAAACGGTAACGGTATCGCCCTCTTTGTAATGAATCCCGCCTTTCCCTAATTTGGTGGTCAGTTCATGCGGTGCGTCATGGTCTACCAGATACCCTTCTATGACCGCTTCCCGATAGGTGTATTTGAACACGGGTTGCCCGAAAATCTCTGTGGTTTGCAGGGCGGGTGTTGCTGTGAGTGCAATTTTGACAGCATCGAAGTATTCAACGACACTGCGATATTTGCTCTGGTAGTCGGTTTGATCCCGATAAAGCAGCTCGTCCTCGCCCATTTCCTTGTCCAAGATATAGCCTCTGTGGGCCTCGTCAATGATCACAAGGTCATAGTCGGAAACGGCGGGCATCGTATCTTCATCATTGTAAAGAATACGCTTTACCATGCTCTGAACCGTTGCCACCTGAATACGGGTTTCACGGTCAATCGTTTTGTCATCAAGCCCTTTGACATTATAAATGTCATCAAGGGTCATCAAATCTTCCAGCTTGACTTCCTTAAAAACATCTTCTGCCTGTTCTCCCAAAGCATTACGGTCTACAAGAAACAGAATCCGGCGGAAGCGTTCTGTTTTCAGGAAGCGATAAATCAAGCCTAAAATCGTCCTTGTTTTGCCCGTTCCTGTAGCCATTGCCAGAAGGATATTCTGCTGCACGTTGATAATCGCCTTTTCGGCAGCCTGAATCGCCTTCATCTGATATTCACGCAGATTCAGGCCGTCTTTATCCCTCAGAAGGTCATACGGCATTTCCTGTAAAGCCCGATTCGTGGCCTGAATATCTTTCTCCAGAAGCTCCACAATACCCGTGGGGCTTATCCAGCCTTTTAATGCCTTTGGTGCATTATCGGGCCGCCTCAGATCTAAAAACCAAACGCCGCTTTTCGTGTCGTATTGTTCCAGATACGGCCTCCCGTTTGTGGCAAAGGTAAACGGGACTTTATAATAACCCCATGTACCGATCTGATACTGTGCGTCATTTTCTCGGATATTTCTGGAATAGTCCTTGCATTGGTAGTCAATGACAGACGGAATATCCTTATGAATTGCCTTTGCCTCTATGGTAGCAACCATCTGTGTATCAACAAACAAAGCATAATCCGCATAGCCTTTGTTGCCAACTGTGGAATCGGTAGGCCATTCTGCGATTGCGATATTATGCCCTTTGGCAGGTCGGGTTCCCTTGGAATAACGCAGATTTTCTGTATCGGCCTCCCACCCGACTTTCCGAAGCTGTTCATCAATCAAATAGCGGGTTTCTGCCTCCGTGCGTACTCTCTGGCCTGCCGCCTTGCCCGCCTGCTGCTTTCGGGTTTCTTTCGCCACTTCAGGGGAAGCAGCGGCCGCGGCCTCTGCCTCCTGCAGCAGCTTGTCCTCCTTTTCCTGTTCAGCCTGTTTGTCAGCAACAGCAGGTTCAGAATTGTTCTGGGGCATTACGAAAGGCTGGTTCTGATAATTCCAGTCCCCATAAGTTTGCATAAACCACTCACACAGACTGTATGCCATTTGGAGCAGTGTTTTGCCTTCTTCAATAGAAGCATAGTTTTCATGCACTGCTTTATTGCGGACTTTTCGGAGAGCATGGAGAATATCTGATAAATCTCTTGTGATCAATCCTTCCCGCAGAAGCGTTCCAATCCGTGCAGCAGCCGTATTATCACCGGGCAGTTTCAGCCGATCATAGGTAAAAATCAGATTGACGATGGTTTCACCGATCATACCCAGTTTCATCAGGCAGGAATTGGAGTCAGAATAGCAATATTTTTCTGCCAGCTCACCAAAATTAGCCAGCACAGGAAAATGACTATTTAAGAACTCAAAATTTGATTTCATGCCATCCCCTCCTTAATGGTCAATCGTTCGTTTCTTCATCTTGTTAATATGAAATGGCTATTGATGAGTTCCTCCTTCTGCGCCCGCGTCAACTGCTTGATCTCCCATTCCCGGCGCATGGCCTCTTCCTTTGTCGCAAACTCTTCTCTGTAGATCAGCTCCACCGGAAGCCTGCTCCTTGTATACTTTCCGCCCCGCCCCTCGCTGTGCGCCCGGAGCCGTCTCTCCAGATTGTTCGTCCAGCCCGTATAGTATGAGCCGTCGCCGCAGCGCAGTATGTACGTGTAATTCATATCGGCCTCTTTTCTCGTCTCTTTCTTATATCCGGGCGGGTTATTAAAGAGCAGGTTACGAAATCCTGCTTTGCCCTGCAGCTGCCGGCATAAGACATCTGATGTCTTCACATGATAAAATGCTTTGCCCTTGCTGTCGCCTCATTAATGACAAAGAAGTGATGGATTTTCCAGATTCCCATTTCATCCCTCAGTCTGTTTCTGAATACATCCTGAAAAGGAACCAGCCATTCCTTCTCCGCATTTTTCACAACAAGTACCAGTATAATTTCCAGACCGGACATATCTGCTTTTCTTAATAATTCTGATATTCCCTCTGATCCGTAGCGCTTAAGCAGGATATTCGCATAAAGAGTAAGCGAGTGTCTCATTTTCCAGACAATTTCATGTATGTACTCATTGTATTTTTTTATCTTCTCTTCCGGGCTGTCGGCCGTTATCTGCCTGGGACATGATCTTTTTGCTTCAACAAAATATAATTTACTGCCCCTGCGCAAAATAAACTCACAGGTTTTAATCCCTTTCTCCTTGAGTTTTTCCGTATATTGAGCGCTTTTCTCTAATTGAAAAACCTGTTCATCCGTATATTCTCCAAACTGCATATCCGATTCCGGAATGATAACCGCCATCAAAGCACCCCCTCAATCTCCTGTTCATACAGACGGATTGACGTGTCAATGATGGAATTTTCCGGCATTCCATCGTGCAGATCACAGACATGTATCTGCTCCCCTTTATTTAAAGAAATACATCCCGCCAGACCCGGCTTTCTCATTGCGATCAGGCACAGCTTTTTTATCACAAAGTAAGAGTGGCTCGTAATAAATACCTGAAGTCCCATATCATCTGCAATCGTGTCTATCATATCAAGAAACCGGCAGACTGCTTTCGGATGCAGTGCAGATTCAATTTCATCAATAAAAATAATCGAGTTCGTATCCAGGTATCCATTGGCGAGCAGACGGTCCATGATCGCGATTTTTTTCACGCCTTCGGACGTCGCGCCTATCGAAAACTTCTGATTCTTTTTATTTTTGTAAGACCATTTTCCGCTTTCCTCATCGTACTCTACTTTTCCGTCTATCACATTGCTGACAATTTTTCGTGAATCTGCAAACGCAGTATAGTTTTTCCCTCTCGACGGCGCAATCCTCAGGGCCTTTACAAGATCATAGTAAGTATCGTCAAATCCAAATGTCTTATCTACTTCCCTCGATCTCAGAATAATGGAAAACAGAGACAAGACCTCTTTTGCCGGGATAAAAACGGAGTTTCCGGGCTTTCCCTTATCCGGCGCTGAAATTACCCCTGCCCTGCTGGCAGCGCTCTGTGAAAACTGATAGCTCATCTCATCATTTCCAAGGCGTACTCGCAGGCTCAGGCCGTCTTCTGCCGATTTTGTCACCATATCCCCAAGCTTTTCTACCTGAAACGTCCATCTCAGCTTTTCGGAAAGGACCTCATTGATCGTTCTGATATCATCTCCGCGCCTGTATTCCTCCATCGACCGGACAGCGGAATAAAGAGCTTTCAGTAAAAAGGTTTTTCCTGTTCCATTTTCTCCTATGATAAGGTTTATATTCGAAAACTGGTTGCCGGAAAATCTCTCGATCATTCCATAATTTCTCAGTTCTACTTCATCAATTCTGCAGCCCATATTCTTACCCTCCCGCATCGCCTTTCTGTACCCTCAGGAAGCTCCTTAACAAAAGTATACCCTTTTTGATTCATTTCATCAACGTTTATGTTTCATCCCTCGTCAGCTTCCGGATCCAGTTTCCGTAATTGGCCTTGATAAACGCGGGCACGCACTTGAAAATCTGGTCGGCATTGAGGCAGCAGACCACGACGACCGGGGACGCCTTCACGACAAAGGCCATGAACAGGGAGAGCGGGATCACGATCAGCCAGATGCTGATGAGATCCATTTTCACAACGAACACCGCATCCCCGCCTCCGCGGATGATCCCATTGTTCGTCGGCATCTGGTAGCCCATCCCGACGAATACCACGCTCAGAATGATCAGGAAGGTGTTGGCCATCTGTTTCGTCGTGTCTGAGAGCTCATACAGGCTCAGCACCGGGATCCGCAGGAAGAACAGCACAACCCCTCCGCATACTCCGATCACCACAAAGATCCTCTGCAGGACACGCGCGTAATTTCTCACAAGGTTCAGGTCACCCGCGCCGATGGCCTTGCCGATCAGCACCGAAGCCGCCGAGGCCGCGCCGACCGGGATCGCTTTCACAAGGGAAAACAGGGTCGAGGAAGCGCTGTTCGCCGCGATCGCCGCAGAGGTCATGTGCCCCAGGATCACGGTCTGCATCGCCATGTTCAGCCCCCACAGCCCCTGCACCACGATCATCGGGGCCGTCACCTTCAGGTAATCCCTGCACAGTACGCGGTCGGATTTCAGATAGTCGGAAATCCTCAGCCGCAGGATTTTTTCCTTCCTGGCAATATACAGGATCAGGACAATGCTCTCGACGATCCTGGCCGTCAGCGTTCCGATCGCAGCTCCGGCCGCGCCGAGCTCAGGCGCTCCGAATTTTCCGTAGATCAGCACGTAATTGATGCCGCAGTTGATAAAAAATGTCTGGATCGACAGCAGAAATGCGATCCGCACGATCCCCACGCTGCGCAGCGTGGCAAGCAGGATCTGCGTCACCGCAAAAAACAGATAGGTAAAACGGATGATGCCGAGGTACCGCACGCCCTCCGAAACGATCGCCGCATCTGTCGTAAACAGCCGCAGCACCTGCTCCGGGAAAAGGCTGGCCGCCGCAAACAGCAGCACGCACACCAGCAGCCCGGCATGCATTGCCGACGCCGCGATCTTCTTCATCGGTTCGGTGCGCCGCATCCCCCAGTACTGGCTGCAGAAGATCACAAGCCCGTCGCCAAAGGCGGCAAGCACCATCTGATAGACGAACTGAACCTGATTCACCGCTGCCACGCCGGACAGGGACGCCTCGCTGTACGCGCCCAGCATGACATTGTCCGCAAGGTTCACGCTCAGTGTGACGACGTTCTGAAGCACCAGCATGATACAGATGGAAAAAAATGTCCTGTAGAAGCTTTTGTCTACTTTTATCTTCCGGTATGAACTCATCTCTTATCCTCTTTGTCCCCCGCAGGGCCCGCGTCTGCTTCTCCCCCATTGCTTCTCCCGCGTCTGGCTCTCCCCGTCTCTCCGGCGATGCCATGCAGACCGTTCAGGCCTTTCCCTGCCCTGCTCTTCGGCAATCCCTCATCCCCCGTTTTGCCCGTTTGCCGCGCCGGGCCTGTTCTAATTTTATACGCAATCTCCGAACTGCGCAATATGATTTTGAGGCTGAGGCAACGCCGGAATGCCAGGGTCAAAAGTCATAAAACACGATGCGCCTACGCAAAAGTGGCTTTCCGCCGCTGCCATTTATGTAAAGGGATGGCCAGCCATCCCCTGTATTTGAAGCAACCAGCCCGAAACGTACCTCACCCAGAAAATTGCACTGCCAGTGAAATGTCGATTGCAAGTAGTATACTCTATTATACTCCCTACTCTGAAAATGGTGCGGCGCCATCACGCCTTACTCCAGGTACAGCACCGGATCCACTGCTGCGCCGTCCTGCGTCATGCCGAAGTAGAGGTTGCTCCCCTCCACGCTGTAGTATTTGGTCGGCTCGCTGACATATCCGAGCAGTGCGCCGGCCTCCACGATATCGCCCTCCTGAACCGCCAGCTCTTTAAGCTGACCGTAGGTGAGCTTATATCCGTTTCCGATGTTCATCACCAGTGTGATCCCCGTCTCATCCTCAACGCGGATGGATTCCACGATTCCCTTTGCCGACGCCAGCACCTGATTGCCGGTCTCGCTTCCGATGATCAGCGCAGGATTATATTTGTACTGCTTCAGCGTCGGAAAATACACGCTTCCGTCCATGCTGTAGTCGATCAGAATGGTCCCTGCGGCAGGCCACAGAAGCGACTCCGCCTCGCTGAAGCTGATCCCTGCGTCAACGAGGGCCTGCTCTGAGATCACGCCGTCAGATACGGCCTCCCGGGCGCTGTCCGACCCGTCGTCCGTCACAGCTCCGTCGCCTGTCGCCACAGCATTTTCACCGTTTACCGCCGTCTCACCGGGCCCCATGCCGGCTGCGGATGCGTCCTCCTGGCCGTCTGCATTGCCCTGACCCGCTGCGGCCGCATCGTTCAGACCGCTGTCCGCCGTCGCCGCGCCATCTGTTCCCGGCAGACCTGCCGCACTGTTATCCGCAACTGCACTTCCGGACGCCTGTGCCAGCTCTTCCGGCTGCCCGTCATCCAGCGTCGGCAGCAGATCATCCCCGGCCCCGGTTCCGTCCTCCTTCAGGACGGCCATCTGGTCGATCTCGCTCTCTGTCTGCGTCATCCTGTCCTTCGTTCTCCTGGCACTATCTACCGCCGCAATCCCGCCCAGCATCAGAATACCCGTCAGGCACAGGCTGAGTGTCCAGATGCTGCTGCGTTTCGTAATGAATTTCTTAAAAGCTCTCCTATCCATGTCATTCACCTCATCCATTATGATTCCTTATGATCTGCGCACGTCTCAGTGTGCTTCCATCACCGGTTCATTGATAGGATTGCCAGAAAAAGCAGGCTTATTCAAAAAAATATTATAATCTTGAAATTCCGGCCATATCCAATTATAATAGGTCTGCCGGAAATCCGGGGCACATCCTGAATGTCCCCGGCGATCCGGCAGAACAGCAGCGGCGTCTTCCGGCAATCCGGCAAAGTCACACCAACGTCTTCCGACACCCGGCAAAATCACACCGATGTCTTCCGGCACCCGGCAAAGTCACACCGGCGTCTTCCGGCAATCCGGCAAAGTCACACTGCAGACAAACTACTATTCGGATATCTAATTTCAGGAGGTTGATCTATGTCACTGGAGGATTACAAGAAAGCTTACAAACTCGGGAAAAAAGACTATCAGACCCGCATGATGCGGGGGCAAAAGCCTACGCTCGAGGTGTTGGAGGATCTCATTCCCAACAGTGAGATGCAGGCTCAGATTCCGCTTGGCCTGGTTCAGATCCCGATGGACCAGATTGCCGGAACGCGGACACAAGGCCGCAGCAACGTTTTCGCCGGTAATTTTATGCCGATTCTCAGTGAGAACTCAGAATTTGCCCAGAAATGGATCAGTCTGAGCACCGCCCACGAGGAGGAGGGCATCCGCGATCCGATCAAAGCCTACGAATACATGAACAAATTCTACGTCGAAGAGGGCAACAAGCGTGTCAGCGTCATGAAGTATTTCGGGGCCGTCTCCATTCCCGGAGATGTGACGCGCATCCTGCCGAGGCGCACGGATGAAAAAGAAAACAGGATTTACTATGAATTTCTTGATTTTTACAAACTCTCAAAAATCAACTACATCTGGTTCTCCAGGGAGGGCAGCTTTGCCAGACTGCAGAAGCTCGTCGGAAAAGAGCCGGATGAGCTCTGGACGGACGATGAGCTGATCGATTTTAACTCTGTCTATACGCGTTTTTCGACATCCTTTGCCGCAAAGGGCGGCGATGCGCTCCCGATCACACCCGGCGACGCGTTTCTGTCCTTCCTCACCCTGTACAAATATCAGGAGATGAAGGATAAGACCAGCAATGAGATCAAAGAGCTGGTGTCGAAAAGCTGGGAGGAGTTCAAGCTTCTCACCCAGGACGACGAAGTCGAGCTGAAGATGCATCCGCTTCAGGAGAAAAAGCCGCTCCTGAGCCGCCTGCTGCCATCCAGCCACGCAAGGCTGAAAATTGCATTCCTGTACGAGAAAACCGCGGGCTCGTCTGCGTGGACTTACTCGCATGAGCTGGGACGGCTGCATCTGGAGCAGACCTTCCCGGATGAAGTGAGCACTCTGGCCTACGACAACATCACAGAGGAGAACGTGGAGGAATGTCTGGAGACGGCGATCGCGGAAGGCTGCAACATCATTTTCACGACGACGCCGACCTTCGCCCCGGCCAGCGTAAAGGCTGCGATCGCGCACCCGAACGTGCGCATTCTCAACTGTTCGCTGAATACCTCGCACCGCTATATCCGCACATATTACACGAGAATGCACGAGGCCAAATTCCTCATGGGCGCGATCGCCGGCGCGATGGCTGAGAACGACCGTCTGATGTATATCGCCGACTATCCTCTGTTCGGCAATATTGCAAACATCAACGCCTTCGCTCTCGGCGCAAAAATGATCAACCCGCGGGCGCGCGTCTACCTCGAATGGTCCACGCGCAAGGATGCGGATATCAATGAGAGCATTCAGCGCATACAGCCCGACTGTATTTCCGGAAGGGATATGGTGATCCCGGAGGAGGCCTCCCGGTATTTCGGCATCTATCATATAGAGAACGATCACCCGCGCAGTCTCGCGATGCCGCTCTGCCACTGGGGCAAGTTTTACGAGCGCCTGATCCGCACGATCATGGACGGCACATGGAAGCACGACGACACCTCCATGAAAGCGATCAACTACTGGTGGGGAATGTCCGCAGGCGTCGTCGACGTGATCTGCTCGCAGAATCTTCCCGTCGGCACCAAGCGTCTGATCGAGCTTCTGAAAAACACGATCAGCGCGGATAAATTCAATCCGTTCGCCGGCATCCTCTATTCCCAGACCGGCATCATCAAGAGCCATCCGGACAACATTCTCACGCCGGAGGAGATCATGACGATGGACTGGCTGGCGGAAAACATTATCGGTTCCATCCCGAGCGAGACGGATCTGACAGAGCAGGCCCAGCCGGTGCTCTCCCAGCAGGGTATCCAGACCAAAAAGGCCTGACCGGCGGGCCACGCGGCCGCGCCGCGCACCTGGCAGGCCGGCAGAACAGGCCCGGCCGACACTCTCCCGGCAGGGTATCCAGACCAGGAAGGCCTGACCGGCGGGCCACGCGGCCGCGCCGCTCACCTGACAGGCCGGCAGAACAGGCCCGGCCGGTGCTCTCCCGGCAGGGTATCCGGACCAGGAAGGCCTGACCGGCGGGCCACGCGGCCGCGCCGCTCACCTGACAGGCCGGCAGAGCAGGCCCGGCCGGTGCTCTCCCGGCAGGGCATCCGGACCAGGAAGGCCTGACCGACGGGTTCTGCGCGCCGTGAACGAAAGGATAAGAGATGCGCATACTTGCAATCGCTGACGAAGAATCTCCATATCTGTGGGACCATTTTGAAAAAAGCAAACTGGACGGAATTGACCTGATCATCTCCTGCGGCGACCTGGACCCGCACTATCTCTCATTTCTGGCCACATTCACGACCGCGCCCGTTCTCTACGTGCGCGGCAACCATGACGACAAATACGAGACTGTCCCGCCCGACGGCTGCATCTGCATTGAAGACCGGATCTATGTCCATGAGGGCGTGCGCATTCTCGGTCTCGGGGGCTCCATGCGCTACCGTCCCGGCGACAACCAGTACACAGAGCGGCAGATGCGGCGCAGGGTTGCCCGGCTGCGGTTTTCCCTGCTCTGGCACCGGGGCTTTGACATTCTGGTCACCCATGCCCCGGCCTACCAGCTCAACGACGGCCGCGATCTCCCGCACCAGGGATTCCGGGTATTTCTGGACCTCATGGAAAAATACCGTCCGAAATTCTTTCTGCACGGGCACGTCCATCTGTCCTACGGACGCGCCCACAAGCGCTATGACAAATTCCAGTACACGCACGTCATCAACGCCTGCGAGCGGTACGTGTTTGACTTCGAGGACGATAATCCGGGATAACCAAGTATCCCGCACATTATAAAAGGAAGCGCTCCCGGGTGCGGGGCCATACCACGGGCAACGGAAACGCCCTTGGGTGCGGGGCCATACCACAGTCAAAGGAGGCGCTCCCGGGTGCGGAGCCATACCACGGGCAAAGGAGGCGCCCCGGGTGCTGCGGTCAGCAGCTAATTTCCCTGCCCGGACCTGCGCACCAAAATACGGGCAGAGGAAATAATTCCCCTGCCCGATTGATTTTTGTTCAGATATTCAGTTATCCGGCTTTCTCCGGCCCGTCTGCCGCAGTCCACCGCCTGACCGCTTCTGACTAGTTCGTGATCGTCAGCTCTGTATCCTTGTCGAATACATGGATCTTGTCGATGTCAAGAGCAAACTTAACCTGGTCGCCGGTTCTCGTCGTGGTGCGCGGATTTACACGAGCCGTGAAGTTTGCGCCCTCAACGGTGAAGTACAGGAATACTTCTGCACCGAGCAGCTCGTAAACCTCGATCTTCGCATCCATTGCGGCTGCGCCTGCTGCTGCAACCCTCTCAGCGTCATCGCTCATATCCTCAGGACGGATACCCATGATAACGGTCTTGCCATTGTAAGCTTTCACCTTCTCAGCCTTCGCTGCCGGAAGCTTGATGCTGGTCTTGCCGACATTCAGATATACGTCATTGCCCTTAACCTCAACCTTCGCATCTACCATGTTCATCTGCGGGGATCCGATGAATCCTGCCACGAACAGGTTGCCCGGTGCATTGTAAAGGTTCTGCGGGGTATCTACCTGCTGAACCACGCCGTCCTTCATAACGACGATCCTGGTACCAAGCGTCATAGCCTCGGTCTGGTCATGCGTAACGTAGATGATCGTTGCGCCCAGTCTCTGATGCAGCTTGGAGATCTCGGTTCTCATCTGTACACGAAGCTTTGCATCCAGGTTGGACAGCGGCTCGTCCATAAGGAATACCTTCGGCTCACGAACGATTGCACGGCCCATGGCAACACGCTGTCTCTGACCACCGGAAAGAGCCTTCGGCTTACGGTCAAGGAGCTTCTCAAGGTCAAGGATCTTGGCGGCCTCTCTTACCATCTTGTCGATCTCAGCCTTCGGAACCTTTCTCAGCTTAAGGCTGAATGCCATGTTATCATATACGGTCATATGCGGATACAGAGCGTAGCTCTGGAATACCATTGCGATATCTCTGTCCTTCGGCTCTACGTCGTTTACAACTCTGTCGCCGATCTTCAGCGTACCGCTTGAGATCTCCTCAAGGCCGGCGATCATACGAAGCGTGGTAGACTTACCGCATCCGGAAGGACCTACGAAGATGATGAACTCTTTGTCCGCGATCTCCAGGTTGAAATCCTTAACTGCTTCAAATCCATTCGGATAAGTTTTGTTGATATGAGACAATGATAAACTTGCCATTTCTTATTCCTCCCTGAATAATGTACTTTTAAAGTTGAATAAAGTATACTAAAATTCACGATTTTGTGCCATACTCGAACTATACAAATATTTTCAGCGCTGATTGGCAGTTCTGCATACCACCCCCTTTTATTTCTGTCTTTCCCGGCACAATGACGAAAATTTTAATTTTTACTATACATGTTGACGAAACCTTGTATTTCTCGACAGGATAGTGTAGAATGATAAGTACCGCGGAAGTGTGCGGATCCGTTTTAAATTACTGCTCTGAGGAATCGGCCGGAATGGAGGAAATGCACTTATGAATTATATCGTTCTCGACCTGGAATGGAACCAGTGTCCGACCGGAAAATCCGAAGAGGATTCCCGGCTTCGCTTTGAGATCATCGAGATCGGGGCAGTCAAGCTGGACGAGACGTTCGCCGTGACTGACCGCTTCCGCGAGGTCATCAATCCGCAGGTGTACCACGATCTGCATTTCCGGACCAGGGAGGTCATTGCCCTGCGCGCCGTCGATCTGCAGAATGCCAGGACTTTTCCCGAGGTGGCCCGCGACTTTCTGGACTGGTGCGGGAACGACATCATGTTCTGTACCTGGGGCTCTGCGGATCTCACAGAGCTGCAGCAGAATCTCTCCTATTATAATATAGAAACTTCTTTCCCGTTTCCGTTCATGTACTACGACATCCAGAAGATCTTCAGCATCATTTACGAGGACCGCAGATCCAGGCGCTCCCTCGAGTACGCGGTGGATTTTCTCGGCATCCCCAAAAACGTGCCCTTCCACAGCGCGCTCAGCGACGCGCATTATACCTCGCAGATCATGCAGAGGCTCACGCCTGAGCAGATTCAGGCCAATTCCTCCGTGGACTATTACCGCACGCCGGACAGCCGCCGGCAGGAGATCCATCTGGTTTATGAGACCTATGCCAAATTTATCTCACGCCCCTTCCGGGATAAGATCCAGGCGATGAAGGACCGCACGGTCACGTCGACCGTGTGCTGCTTCTGCAACAAGACCGCCCAGAAGAAAATCCGCTGGTTCCCCGTGGGAGGGAGCAATTACTGCTGTCTGGCCCAGTGCGAGGAACACGGCTACATCAAGGGGAAAATCCGTCTCCGCCACCGGCGCGACGGCAGGTACTACGCCATCAAGACCGTCCGCCCGATCTCTCCCGACGAGGCCTATGAGATCCGCGAAAAAAAGGAAGTGCTGAAACTGAAGCGGCGGCTGAGAAGGAATTACAGCGGGGAGGCCGACGCGTGACCGGCGCTTTCCGTCCGGCAGCCGCAAAACAGGCAAAGCGTCACTCTTTCTGTCCGGTGGCCGCAAAGCAGCTTTCTTCTGCGCTCCTGCACATCCATGCGCGGCGCCGCGGCATGAAACGCCGTACGAACGATTCTTCCGCATAAATACAGCCGGTCTGCACTGCCAAAAAGCATGTACAGGCCGGCTGTCTGACTGCAGCCACGCAGATAAATTCTGTTCTTTGTGTTTTTCTTATTTTGTCTTCTTGAAATTCGCGACGAGATCCTCCATCTCCTTGAGCAGGCAGTCCACCTTGCCAAAGTAGGCGTCGTTGTTGAGAGGATTGTCCATCTCGGTGCTGATATCCTTCAGTGTCTCCATCAGAGCTTCTATTCTCTTCCGGCCATTTCCGTTTTTATATAAAAGATAACGGCTGCGCTCATTTTCCTCCGGGGTCATCTTACGCAGATAGACCTCCACATTCGGCTTCTCGCCGATATAACGGTACGTGATAGACGGTGACGCATGGTTCAGCAGGTTCTGCAGATAATAGATGTCTCCCGTCGACTTATAGTAATGCCAGGCAAACGTCTTGCGCATCGTCTGCGCGCCGATGGATGTCAGGCCCATGCTCTTGCCTGCGCTCTTGAGCGCCCGGTAAGCCTGCTCTCTCGAAAGAGCGGCCGGCGAACTGGCATGCCCGAGGATCAGATATGCGTCCGGATCCTTTCCCTCCGTGTACTGCATGATGATCTCCTTCAGCTCGGGAGGAATATTAAACGTGCGCTTGATATTCTTGGTCCCGATATTCGCCTCGATGCTGTCCTTTCCCCTGATATCTTTATTTTTGAATTTCAGTATTTCCTGAAGCTGGAGTCCGGTTCCCACACCGATCTCAAACATGATATAGTACTTGTCGTCCATCTCTCTCAGCTTCGCTTTGAATTTCTCCAGTGTCTCATCGTCTTTAATTGGCGCAACCCAGTTCATAAAATTACCCATCCCTTCTTCAACATTAATTATCCATACTGTCCCTCTTTTTGGCCGCCAGACGCTCCTGACGTTCCTTTTCCAGCTCATCGATCAGACGCTCTGTCTCATGAGCCTTTTCCTCCATAATTCTGGCCTCCTCGGCAGCCCTCTCTGCCTCAGCCTGAGCAAGTCTCTCCTGTTCTCTCTTCATTCGTTCCTGCTCCATCACCGCCCGCAGCTCTGCTTCGATCTCGGCGGTGGTCATCCTGTCGATCTCTTCCTCCCTCTTTTTTCTTTCTTGTTCTTCTTGTTTTCTGCGCCTGCGTATCCGCGCCTCAGCCGTACTGCGGAAAATCAACACAACGATCAGTATGACCAGGATCACAAGAATGATCATTCCCCCGGCCAGCACGATCACGAAGTGCCCCCTCGTGTATTCCGCAGCCCACCGATATCCGGTCTCAAAAAATGCCGACGCCTGCGACAATACCTCATCCAGACTCTCGGCCTGAATATGATTTTGATCCCCGGAGGATTCCGGCTGTTCTGCTCTGACGACCTCCACATCCTTCTCAAACGCCAGCTGCGCGGGCGCGCTGATCGCTGTCTGAAGTTCCCCGGTGAAAGTGCCGACCGGCCAGCCGTTATATTCACAGGAAAGAACCGTCCGCCCTCCGTCCCTCTCGGTGACATGGCAGGCCACATCCCCGAGATCTGCCGTATCCGGAAGCATGACGCAGCTGCTCAGGTAACTGACAGGATGTCTCTTCCAGACGGGCGACGAAAAAACGGAATCCCTTCCCAGATATCCGAATCCCATTATATCATAAAAATTGCGATTGGAACCGTCACTTTCGAAATTTCTGGCAGAAAATTCATTAAAGCCATAATCCAGGATATTGATCGTATCCTGGTATGCCTTGTCCGCTCCGTTTACCCTCAGCACGACCGCGACAAGCCGCTTGCCGTCCTTCTCTCCGTAGGTGACAAGCGTATTCAGGCACTGCGAGGTGAAGCCGTTCTTCCCGCCGGTACACCAGTCGCGGTAAAATTCTTCATCCTCGTGCAGCATCTTGTGGTGGTTCAGAAACGAGCGCTCTTCCTCTGTAATGTTCGTCTCCGGTATCGTGTACTCCCTGGTTCCGGCAATTTTGCGGAAGATCGGATTCTCGTATGCCGCGGCCGCGATCAGCGCCATATCATACGCGCACGTATAATGGTCCTCCTGATATAATCCGTGCGGATTGGCAAAGTGCGTGTTCACACATCCGAGCTCCGCCGCCCTGGCGTTCATCATGTCTGCGAAGCCGCTCAGGCTGCCTCCCATATATTCCGCGAGCCCGTTGGCGATATCATTCGCCGACGCCAGCATAAGCCCGTAAACCGCGTCTTCAAGCTTCATTTTCTCGCCGGCCTGAATCCCGAGATGAGAGCTTCCCTCCTCAAGATCATATACAAGTTCAGAAAAAACGATCTCATCATTCAGGTCACAGTTCTCCACCGTGAGAAGTGCGGTCATGATCTTCGTGATACTGGCCGGGTACATCTTCTCTGTCGCGCTCTTGCTGTACAGAAAGGTGCCCGAATCCATATCCATCACCGCGGCCGCGGCCGATTCTGTCAGCGGCCCCTGCGGCCAGCCGGGAATCTTATTCGTCTGAATCTCTGCATAATAAGCATCAGGAAGCTCCTCTGTCTCCTGCTCTTCCCCGGCGAAGATCATCATACTCGACAATGACAGCAGGCAAAAAAACAGGCACCCGGCAGTCAGGGCTTTCCATATTTTCATTCCGTTTCTCCTCATATTCAGTTTCGCGCAATAAAATAAGAAATCTGTATTATTAGTATAGGGGAAAGAAAAGGAAATTGCAAGACATGTTGTGAAAGTTTTGTGGATTTCTTAACGCCCGGCCCGCGCCCTCCAAAGGGGAGCACAGGCCGGTCCCGGGTTTGTCGCGCGCAGATTCTCACACCTTCTTTATCCGGTGAAAGACCGCCCGGAAGTCCCCCTTCGGGCGCTTCATCATATAGCCGGCGTGCATCAGGGTGTCGCCGTGCAGCCTGACTGTTCCGCCAGTTTCACAGGACGCCGGATCCGTCCCCGCCTCTGCGAAATGCCCGTTGTTCCCGGGGATCCCTTCCCCGCTCACCTCGCAGAGCGTCTGGAAATCTGTATCCCCGTGCCGCTCTCCCTCCGCCCCCGCAGAGTGTCCGATGTTTCCGAGGATCCCCTCCCCGCTCACCTCGTAGAGCGCCTGCGGATCCAGCCCGCGCAGGCAGATCCTGCGGCTCGCGGCGTTCGGCACGCCCAGCGGCTGCACAAGCAGGAGAAAACCCTCCGCCCTGTCCTTCGACAGCACCTCTGTGATATCCAGGTCGTGCTGCAGGCGCCAGGAGGCCAGGCGGTAGTAATCGCCCTCCTGGATCAGCCTGCGGACCGACTTGTATCTTCGGATCTGCCCCGGTATCGCCTCTTTTTCCTCCGCGGAAAGCTGCGTGATATCCAGCTCATAGCCGAAGGTGCCGGTCAGCGCCGTCAGCGCCCTGGTCTCGAAGGGCACGCTGCGCCCGGTGATGTCGTTTACCTCCCTGCACACATGGGCGCCGATCGTTGAGAGCGGGTAGAGAAGCTCGGTCCCCTCCTGGATGCTGAGCCGCTCGATCGGGTCCATATCGTCGGAGCACCAGATCTGGGGGCTGTAATACAGCATTCCCGGGTCAAACCTGGCCCCTCCGGAAGAACAGTTCTCCAGCAGAAGCTCCGGAAACGCCTGCAGCAGACGCTCCTGCAGCTCGTACAGCCCGAGCACGTGCCTGTGCCAGAGCTCCCCCTGCCGGTCCGCCGGAAGATAGCTGCTCCCCGCGTCGCAGAGCGGGCGGTTCATATCCCATTTCACATAATCCACCGCGTTCTCCCGGATCACAGACGACATCTGCGTGAACAGATAATCCAGCACCTCGGGGTTGCTGAAATCAAGCACCCACTGCCCCCGGCACAGGCCGGGCTCTCTTTCGTGCATCCGGAGCACCCAGTCCGGATGCTCCCGGAACAGGCGCGACTGCGGCGCGATCATCTCAGGCTCAAACCAGAGCCCGAAGCGCATGCCCTTCTTACGCAGGCTTTCCCGCAGCGCGCCAAATCCGCCCTCCAGCTTTTTCTCATTGACAAACCAGTCCCCCAGGCCGCCCTCCGGCGAATCCCGCTGCTCGCCGAACCAGCCGTCGTCGCACACCAGCATCTCGATGCCGCACTTCTGCGCTTCCCCGGCAAGCTCCAGGAGCCTGTGTATGTCAAAGTCAAAATAAGTGGCCTCCCAGTTATTGATCAGTACCGGCCGCTCCCTGTACTGCCACGGGCTTCTGATCAGATGCGCCCGGTAAAAATCATGCAGCGTCCGCGTCATCCCTCCAAGTCCCCGCGCGGAATACACGAGCACCGCCTCCGGGGCCTGAAACGTCTCCCCGGGCTCCAGCTTCCACTCAAACGTCTCCGGGTGGATCCCGATCACCATGCGCAGAGAGTCGAACGCATCCTTCTGGATCTTCGCGATGAAATTTCCGGAATAGACGAAATGCATGGCGCAGACTTCCCCGCTGTCCTGTCCGCAGTCCCGTGAGACGGCGGCGATAAAGGGCTGCGTCTCATGCCCGGGCTCCCCCTTCATGGATTCCGCGGTAATCCCGCTGCAGGCAATCTCCTGCGTCTGTATGATGTGCTCCCTGGCCCAGGCTCCGCCAAAGGTCAGCGCGCGGAAGCCTCCGCATTCCCCCGCGCGCTCCGCCTCCGTCCCGCTTCCGGTCGCCGCGGTGTTGTCCATATCCAGGCACGCAGACAGCACTCTGGTGAGAAAAAGCGGACGTTCAGACCGGTTGGTGACGGCCACGCTGCGCGTGATCACATCCACATCGTCAAAAACCGTGTAGGACAGCACAGCCTCCAGATCCAGGACAGGATCCGACAGCTTTATCTCCAGGGTCTGACAGCTGGTCCCGAAGGAGGACGGAAGTCCCGGAAGCGGCTTTTTCCCCTCGTACAGCGCATACGTCTGATAGAAAAGCTCGGCGCCCGACTGGCCCTGCGCATTCCGCACATTCAGGCAGGCTTCCCGGAAGTCCCCCGTCCCGAAGCAGGGATACTCAAAATGACAGCGCCCGTAAAAGCCCAGCTTTTCCCCCGGATTCACCACAGGGGTCCAGGGCGCTTCCTGAGTCCGCAGAAGATACAGAAGATCATCATCCGAGACCGAAGCTCCGTAGTACATGTGGCACAGATACCTCCCGTCCTCCACGCCGAGCACATAGCTGGTATTCGGGGTATCCAGGCGAAATATATTCTCTTTTTTGCTGATACTGATCATGATTATGTCCATTCCTTTCGCTTCGCTCAGGCATAAAGCATTTATGAAAATGTTTTTTCATTTTCAATCTTTTTCATCCGCATCCGCTACCTTCTGCCTTCTCCGGCGTCGTCCGCGTCCGCCGCATGATTTTCCTTTATGTAGTCGATGATCTGATCCAGCGTCGTAAACGCGGCAGACACATAGCTGTCCGCAGCGCCGTAGTAAAGCGCGATCCTGCCCGTCGCGGCATCGCAGAGCGCAGCGCACGGGAAGCAGACATTCGGCACAAAGCCCCGCTCCTCATACCAGGTCTCCGGCGTGATCAGGAACGTCCCGCAGCGGTACTTTACAACAGACGGACGGTCAATATCCAGTATCGCGCCCCCGATCGAATACACAAAGCCGTTGCAGGTCCCGGTCACGCCGTGGTAGAACAGCAGCCAGCCCTCGGAGGTCTCGATCGGAGCCGCCCCCGCCCCGATCTTCACGGACTCCCACCACCGGCCGGACCTGCCCATCACATGGCGGTGCCTGCCCCAGTAGGTCAGGTCGGGGCTCTCGCTCAGATATATATCGCCAAAAGGCGTATGGCCGCTGTCCGACGGGCGCGACAGCATCATATACTTTCCGTGGATCTTCCGCGGAAACATCACCGCGTTCCTGTTAAACGGAAGGAACGGATTCTCCAGCCTCTTCCAGACCCTGAAGTCTTTTGTGGAGGCCATTCCGATCGCCGCTCCGAACGCGTCCTGGCACCAGATCGCATAGTAGGTGTCCTCAATCTTCACAAGGCGCGGATCGTACGCATATCCCGGCATAAATTCCCTGCCGTCCTCATCGGTGAAGCGGATCTTCTCCGTGTCAAAATCCCAGTGCAGCCCGTCGCTGCTCCTTCCAAAATAAATGAAGGGGATCCCGTTCGTCTGTTCCCCGCGAAAAACGCCGGCAAAGCCGCCGTCAAAGGGAACCACCGCGCTGTTAAAGATCCGGGCAACGCCGGGAAGCGGGTTCCGGCCGATGACCGGATTCTCCGCATATCTCCAGACGGGGATCTCCCCCGCATCCGGAGGGCAATCCTGCCACGGCAGATTCGGCACCGGCGGCGCATTCAGAATTTTATATTTCATATTTTACCTTCTTTCTCTGCTGATAAAGCCCGGTCTTGGGCAGAAATGCGCTGTGCGCCGGCGGCATGCGCCCGAAGCCTCTCCTGCTCCAGATACTCCTGGTTGCAGCGGATCAGCCCGTATCTCTGCGCCGCGCACAGGACGCTCCGGCCGGGATCCTCCGGCGTGTGGAATACATAGTCCGTCAGCCGGTCCACCGATGTCCGCGCCACGTGCACGCGGGTATCGCTGGAGGCGTAATACAGATACACCGTCCCGTCTTCCTCCGTCACCGCGCCGTTCGCGAAAACCACATTCGAGACGTCGCCGACGCGCTCCCCGCCTCTCGGCCCGAGAAGGAGCCCTCCGGGCTCCGCGATCACCTCGGACGGGTCGTCCAGAGACGTCGCATACGCATAGAGCACGTAGCGCAGGCCGGCAGCCGTGTTCCGCACCCCGTGCGCGATATGGATCCATCCGCGGTCCGTCCGGATCGGCACGACGCACTCTCCGTTTTTTGCCTCCGTGATCTGATGATATCTGCGCCTGGACAGGATTTTTTCCTCATCGATGACGGCGCGGGTGATATCCTCACACAGCCCGAAGCCGATCCCGCCGCCCGATCCCGTGTCAAGAAAGCTGTCCATCGGGCGCGTGTAAAACGCATATTTCCCATCCACAAACTCCGGGTGCAGCACAACATTCCTCTGCTGCGGGGAACGCAGCGTCACAAGGTTCGGCAGTCTCTCCCAGTTTTTCAGATCCCTGGTCCGCACAATGCCCGCAGCCGCGACGGCGGCGGACAGGTCCGCGTCTGTCTTGTCCCTGCTCTCTGAGCAGAACACGCCGTAGATCCAGCCGTCCTCATGCTGCGTCAGGCGCATGTCATACACATTTGTCTCCTCCGGGCAGGTATCCTCCAGGAGCACCGGCCCGTCCACAAAGCGGAATCCCTGCGTCGGGCTGCTGCTCTTCGCAACGCCAAAAAAGGATTTCCTGTCATTTCCCTCGATCCGCGCCAGAAGATAGTATTCCCCGTTCCACTTGATCGCCCCGGAGTTCAGCACGGCATTCACTCCCAGCCGCTCCATAAAATACGGGTTCGTCTCCGGATTCAGATCATAGCGCCACGACACGGGGACATGCTCCCTGGTCAGCACCGGGTGCTTATAGCGCTCAAAAATACCGTTGTAACCGTCCTCCGGCTCATTCGGAAGCGCCAGCAGCCTCTCCTGTTTTTCTCTCTCAATGTAATAACGTTCATGCATCATCTCAAATGTCCTCCTGATCCTGTCGGTCCTGCGTTTTTCACACAGCCTTCGCATCGGCTGCGCGGATCTGCCCGGCCTGATGCTTTCGGGCGTCCATCTCTCTGGTGATCGCCTCCATGCACATCCGGCCGTTGTGGTAGGGGCATTTCCACGGCTCGACGATCGGCTCCCCCGCAAACGGAGTGCCCTGCGCGTCCACCGCCCAGAACCACTCGGAGCCCTGCCTTCTGTCGATCACGGATTTTCGTATAAATTCCCAGACGCGCCCTGCCGCCTCCAGGTATTTCTCCTGCTGCGGCCGCTTCTGCCAGGCGTTCAGAAAACCGTTGACCGCCTCGGCCTGCACCCACCAGACCCGCCGTGGATTTACAGCGCCGTTTTCACATTCGAGCGGCAGGGAGGATCCGTCGAAGGCCTCCTGGTAAACCTGTTCCTCCAGCTTCTCCGTCACCTCGTGCACCCGCTTTGTCCACTGCGGCTCCGCCAGAACCTCCGCCGCGCGATCCGCCAGCCATGCAGCCTCGATATCATGCCCGTAGGAGTGCAGATCGATCAGCGAATGGTAATCCCTGTCAAAAAACACCTCCAGCCTGCGCTTCTGCGGATTGTAAACCCTGGTCATGAAAATATTCAGGATCTCATGAAGCCTGCGCCGGATGCCGGCACGCCCGGTCGCCCGGAGGAGCTCCGTGTAGGCCTCCAGGACATGCAGGAGCGTGTTCATCGTGCGCTCCGCCAGGACTCCGTTCTCCGAAAGCTTTTCATTGGAAACCGGGCGGAAGCTGCGGTCAAACGCCTCCGCGTATCCGTCCGGATCCCGCATGCGCTCCTCGATGGTCTCATACAGCTCTGTGGCGACCGCCAGAGGCTGCGGGTCGCCGGACGCCCGATGGTAGGCACAGAGTGCATAGATGGCAAACGCCTGGTTGTAGGTATGCTTCGTGTCGTCCAGGATCCTTCCGTCGCAGGTAAGCGACCAGAAAACCCCTCCGTATACCCCGTCCAGGCAATACTCGCGGAAAAATTCATATCCGTGCCTGGCGCAGTCCAGGCATCTCCTGTCGCCCAGGATCCGGTATGCCTCCGAAAAAAACCAGATGATGCGGCTGTTCTGGATACAGCCCTTCTCCGCTTTCCGATCCAGGCGGAGGTCATAATCCATATATCCGTAATAGCCGCCGTTCTCGTCGTCCCTCAGGGAACTCCAGAACGGGATCAGATGGTTTACCAGCTCATATTTCATCTCACTGACCATAACTCTTCTCCTTGTCCGGCGCCGCCTCTTCCTCTCCCGGCACGCCGCGCACGGGCCTCTCCTGCCCTGCCGGCTCCGGTTCTTCTGCTCCCGGCGCCGCCTCTTCCTCTTCCGGCACGCCGCGCACGGGCCTCTCCTGCCCTGCCGGCTCCGGTTCTTCTGCTCCCGGCGCCGCCTCTTCCTCTTCCGGCGCGCCGCGCACGGGCCTCGTTCGCCCGGCGATCACGCTGCAGAGCGCGGCGCTCAGGGAGAAGCCGACGCACACGTAAAAGGGCAGGACGATCCCCAGAAAAATCTGCATGAAAAATACATAGCACACGGCGGGCAGGATCTCGATCAGGATCATCAGCAGGGATCGGGGCAGATTCCTGACCGCCGTATAGAGGGACGTCCTCAGCATGTTCCCTGCGCCTTCTCCTGCGGAGGCCCCCATCAAAAAGATCCAGGAAAAAACCAGCAGCCACAGAAGCAGCAGGCATCCGACCACCGGCATTGCGACCCTCTGCATTCCCGCGCCCAGCGCGTCCGCCGCGATCGTGACGTCGAAAACCAGTACCAGCCCTGATATCAGGAGCAGGCACCATACCGGCACGGTGCGGCGGAAATTCCGGATATACGCCTGCATATACGTGCGGTACAGGGAGCCCTCCGTCCCCTGCGCCATCCGGGGAATCACTTCGTGCACCGCGCACAGGGCAGTCCCGATCGTGATCACCGGACAGGAGGTGAGCAGAAACAAAAGATTCAGGATCACATAATCCGCCAGCCTCCCCATAAAAGAAAAGAACGGATTATCCATATCAAAAATGGTCTTCACGCCTTACATACACCTCCCGGTCCGGGCGCAGATCCGCCCGTGAAGCTGTTTTCCCGCCCGCAGGGCTTCCGTCACGGCAGGGCCGCTGCAGCCCCTGTGACATCCTGCTCCGCAGGCTCATCAGATGCGGTCGCTCTTCAGAGAATATACTGCAGAAACGCCGCCGCCTCTTTTTCGTGTTCCCCGTTTGACGGAAAAACGATCATCATCGGATCCGCCGCGTCCTCCCGGATCCTTCCCGAAAGGCAGGTTCCGCTGAGGGGAATGCTCTTCGCCCCGTCCTCCGAGACGACCCTGAATTCGCCGCCGAGCCCCTCGCAGTAGGACAGAAAGCTCTCCGGCATGACCACCGCGTCAAATTCGCCCTCCGACCAGCCAAAGAAAAATTTCTCATAATCGCTCTCATTATTTCCTTCTTCCGCGTGACCCGGGTAGCTGATGCGGTAATCGGAATCTACGCGGATATATTTCGTGTTCAGATCCATCACCTGCGCGAGCTCCTCCGCAAGCGAGCGGTCCCTCTCATAATCCACTTTTTCGTTTACAATAAGGCAGGCGAACGAGACCGTCCGCCTGCCTGCCGTCACATGATATAAGAGCAGCACAGCAAAACCAATACCCAGAAAGGCAAGCAGAATGTGATACCAGTAATATTCCGCGATGTATTCCGCCCGGTCGTTTCCGTTCATTCCCTTTGTTTTTGTCCGGATATCATCTATCCATCTGCGCAGAATCATGTTGAACCTCCCGTCCCCTCCGCCCGGAGGGACATGCGTTTTCTGCGCGGCGGGAAGACGCTTTCACGCATCAGCGCGAAAAAATCTTCCCTGCCGCATGAAAACATGTACTCATCCCTTGACTGCGCCTGCCGCCATTCCGCTGTATACCTGCTTCTGGAACAGAAGGAAGAATACGAGAAGCGGGATGATCGTGATCAGCACGCCGGCACAGATATAATTGTATTTGCTGCCGTAAGGTCCCGTGAAGGCATACAGTGCGGTCGAGATCGTGCGCAGCTCCGGTCTCTGCAGATACAGGTTGGACGCATAGTATTCATTGTACACGCTGACGCCCTTGAGCACGACCGTCGTCATGATCGCCGGCTTCAGAAGGGGGAACAGGATCTTGAAAAACACCCCGAAATACGTGCAGCCGTCCATCGTCGCCGACTCGTCCAGCGAGACCGGCAGGTTTTCAAAGAACTGCAGGAACAGGTAGATCGATATGATGTCTGTTCCCATGAGCACGATCATGTAGCCGTACAGATGGTTGATCAGACCGAGCGAATACATGATCTGGTAGATCGTAACCTGCATCGCAATGCCTGGGAGCAGAGAGGCGAACAGGAACAGATTCTCGATCATCCCTCTTCCCGGAAACTTAAAGCGGTTCAGGATATACGCCAGCATCGCGCTGATAAAAACGGAGCAGACCAGAACGACGATCAGCACGATGATCGTATTCATAAAGCAGCGGAGCATGTTCGCCTTCGTGATTGCCTCCTTGAAATTTTCCAGATACAGGAACGATTTCGGAAGCTCGAGGACCGATCCGTGCGCGTACTCATCCTCTGTCTTGAATGCCGTGAACACGCAGACGACGACCGGGATGACAGCCACCAGGGAGGCGAGCGTCAGGATGACATACTTCAGCACGTCAAAGATGGTGCCGAGTAATGATTTCTTCATCTTAATCATGCCGCCGCCCCCTTTCTCTGCAGCTTTTTCGCCTTTTTCTTTGCCTTTGCCGCACTTGCGGACTCATCCTCTGTCCCATTGTTAAAGACATATTTGAAGAACAGCTTCTGCCCGACCGTGCAGAGTATGATCAGCGCCAACAGCACGATCGCCATCGCACTCGCCAGGCCCACCTTCTGCGTCTCGTGCGCCACGGAGTTCATCTGCACGAAATAGGTCGCCGTCCCGAAGCTTCCGTTCGTGATAACGTACGGCGGCTCAAAAGCAGAGAGACAGCCGCTGACGCAGAGGATGATGTTCAGCACGATGATCGACTTGATGCTCGGAAGGATGATGTAGCGGAACTGCTGCCAGCGGTTGCAGCCGTCCAGCGCCGCCGCCTCATACAGATCGGAGTCCACGGACATCATCGCGCCCAGGAACAGGATGACGTTCTGTCCGGTGTAGCGCCAGACCGAGGTCGCCGCCAGGGCGACATTGTTGATCTTCGTGTCCTGCAGCCACAGGGGAAGGTTTTCCAGCTTCATCCCGAACATCTGCAGGATCGTATCCAGCACGTAGCCGTGGAAATAGAAGAATTTGAAGATGAACCCGATCGCGATGCCGCAGATCAGATACGGGAAAAACATCGCCGCCTTAAAGACGCTTTCTCCCTTTACCTTAAACACAAACAGGCTTGCAAACAGCAGCGCCAGAGCAAGCTGCACCACGCCGCCGCCCATATAGTACAGGCTGACCAGAAGCGACCCGAACAGATCCTTGTTCTGGAAAACCCGGCGGTAATTGGCCAGTCCCACAAATCTGCGCTCCCCGATATATTTCATATTGTAAAAAGAAAACTGGATCATCTTTACAAACGGAATATAGGTGAAGAGAAGCAGGAGCAGAAGCGGAACCGCCATAAAGGTAACTATGATGAGGACGCGCTGCACATCCCGTTTCAGAATCCACTGTTTAAACGAGGACGGCGCGGAACCAGTCTGATTATTCATATGTTCTACCTCCCGAAAGGGGCCGGGGCGCCCCGGAGCTGCCTTCCGGAATGCGGGCGGCCAGGCCGCCGCAAACCTCTCCGGTATCTCCGGGACACCCTCCCCTGCCTGTTACTCGGTCACTTCAACGCCGACATAATCCTGAGCCTCTGCCCATCTCTCATTCCACTCATTCATGATGTCGTCAAACGGCGTTCCGGCGAGAGCTCCCTCCACCACCTTCGCAACGTTCGCGTCTGTCAGAACCTCGGACTCGTTTGCGACCTCGTTCTTCAGGCCCGGCTCCACTTCCTTCGCGTTTGTCATCATCTCCAGACCGTCAAAGTTTGCCAGGCTGTCCGGTACCGGCTGATCCTTGCGCTCCGGAATATTTCCCTCGTCAGACATGATCGGGGACTCCTCGATCAGCCACTTCACATATACCATGGATGCCAGCTGGTTGTCCTCGCTGACCTGGTTGTTGATGCCGTAGCAGTAGTTTGAGTTCACCAGAAGCGCCTGCACGCCGTTGACCGTGATCGGCATCGGGATGTAGTCGATCGCATCCGGATCCTCTGCCAGATCTTTGCACTGGTTGATCGCCCAGCTCTGCAGCACCATCGTGGCGATCTCGCCGCTGCCGATCCTCGCCTTGGAGCTCTCCCAGTCGGTGGACGCCGGGTCTTCCTCGACAAGTCCGCGCGCAACCGGCTCATACAGCATATAGAACAGTGCATACGGGCCGTACATGCCGTCCTCCGGCTTTGCAAACGGGTTTGCCTTGTGCGGCATCACGTTCTCCGCGTAATCGGGATCCGCATTGGACGGGATTCCGATGTAGCCTGTCCACTGTCCCAGAGGCCAGCCGTCGGCGAAGTTCGTGTACAGCGGGATTGCGTCCGTGTTGTCTTTAATCAGCTGGAGGTCGTCGATGAATTCCTCCGGGGTTGTGGGATACTCGGTGATCCCGGCCTCGGCCCACACATTTTTGTTGATCAGGATGCCCGGGGTATTTCCGCCGTTCGGGATGCCGTACACGGTGTCTCCGTCCGAGTTCGCGTTCATATTGTAGTAAATCTCATCCATCGCCTCGTAATCGCCGAGCGGAGCAAAATAGGTAGAGAGCTCTGTCTTTTCCACCGTATCCGGGATAAAGCAGATATCGCCCCAGTCGCCGCTCGTGATGCGCAGCGTCACTGCTTCCGCGTAATCGCTGACCGCCTCGTACGTCACATGGATGTTCGGGAACGTCTCGTTGAACAGATCCACATAACCGGCATATACGGTGTCTACGATATCTGTGCGGTCTGTGAGAATTTTGATGTCCGCCTCCAGATCCGTGTAATCTTCAATGTTCAGCTCATTGAATGCGGGCAGCTCCGCAGCCATGACGCTGCCGCCGCACACCGCCGTCAGGGCAGCCGCCGCTGTCAGTCCCATTACAAGATTCCTTCGTTTCATAATGATCCTCCTTTAATTAAATTAAGTTTTGTTTGTTTCTTTTTACTTTACACATACTATAGCATCATTCTTCTGCTTTGTAATCACAGATTCTTGTTTTTTATCTCTATTTCTTGCTACTTTTAAATTTTTGTAAGATTAATACACTTTTTAGCCAATTAAACTATGCAGTTTTCCTATTTATTTCTGCCCGGAAAGCCGATATAATCTTTTTAAAAATATTGGAAGATTTAAGTTAAATTAACTTATCAAGGCAATGGAAACATACGAAGAAATCAGAAACGCAATTCAGACTTTAAAAACTGCAGATTCCGGAACCGGCGCCGGAAGCTTTCAGCCGGTCTGCTATCAGTATGACAGGCAGCTCCTGGCCCCGGCACGGCCGGAGCTGTATCTGCGGCTGATCGCGGGCGGGCGCGCCGATATCTCTGCGCCGCTCGCCCTCTCCCTCCGGCCCGCCGACTGCCTTCTTATTCTTTACTCCCTGCACGGGCGCGGCCAGCTGACCGCCGGCCGGTCTGTGATACCGCTCGGGGCCGGGAGCATCCTGCTCCTCTCCTGCGACGCCGGCTGGCAGCTCTGCTCGGCGCTGCTGCCATGGTCTTTCCGGCTGTTCTTCGCGGAAGGGCCGCAGCTGCGCAATTTTCTTGCGCTCATTGGCAGCCCTTATCTGACAGAAAACCAGAAGAGCCCCTCCCTCGCCTCGGCTGCAGAAGAGCTGGCCTCCTGTCCCGGGCATATGGATCGGGCCTCGCTGATCGGCATGCACCGGCTTCTCACGGACATGCTCTCGGACGCCTGCCTGTCCGTTCTCCCCGAGGACCAGCGCGCCCGCGCAGGCATCCCCGCCTATCTGCACGACCTTCACGCGTACATCCATGACTGCGAAAACCGGACGTTTTCCCTCGCAGCCCTGGAAGCGCTGTACGGGATCAGCCGCTACCGCCTCTGCCGGGAATACAGTGCCGCCTTCCATATCTCCCCGCTCAGGGATTTTAACCGGATCCGCATGGATGAGGCAAAAAAACTGCTGCTGAATACGCACCTGCAGGTGCAGGAAATCAGCAGCAGACTCGGCTACGACAATATCAATCATTTTATACATCTGTTTAAGGCCCAGACCGGGTTCACACCGGGAGCCTTCCGCGCATACCACGCGGGGCGGTGAACTTTTTTATGGCCCGGCGGGCCTGCATCATCACACGTACGGCACCGGGTCTCCGACCCTGGCCGCGCTTCCCCGCTCGATAAAGCTTCCCCCGACCACCGTGATATTTCCGGAGAAGGCCGGATTGTCCATTTTCTGAAAAATGCGGCTGACCGCCCTTGCCACCATCACCTTCGCATTGATCTCATAAGTCGTGATCCCCGCGTCAGGAATCCCCCCGGGCAGATGATTGTCGAAGCCCACGACCGAGATGTCCTCAGGCACGCGCAGGCCCCGCACGGCAAGCGCCGCGATCAGATTGTGCGCCGTGAGGTCACAGTTGCAGAAGTAGGCGGTCGGCAGCTCCTCCGGCCTCCGGCTGTCCGGCTCCGGCAGCTGAAGCTGGCCGCTCTTGAGCAGCCTGCCGCTTTCACGGTCGCGGTCCCTGATAATCCAGTCTTCATTCACTCTGATCCCATGCTGCAGCAGCGCCTTGACATAGCCCAGATAGCGGTCGTCAATACTCGATGTCGCCAGAAGCGTTCCGACATATCCGATCCTCCTGTGTCCCAGCGACAGCAGATAGCTGGTCATCACGCAACCCCCGCCTATATTGTCGCTTATAACCGCGTCGTCCCGCTCCGACTCCACCTCGGAATCCAGGCAGACCAGCGGCATCGTCCTCTCCGGGGCATTGTGCAGCAGCTCCATGTAGGGACGCCGGAAGGTTCCCATGATGATGATCCCGTCAGAGCGCTGGCCGGCGATGATCTTCGGCAGCACATTGTCCGTCTCCTTCTCCGCGCTGATGACCTCCAGAAGAGGCGTGCTCCCCTTTTCCGTGATGCGCCCCGCCAGCTGCTGGTACAGCGCCCAGTAAAATGACTGGTGTTCCTCCAGAAAACGCTCCGCGATAATAATGCCGATCGTGTGGGAAACCTTCATATTATGTGCCCGGCTGCTCTTCCGGTATCCCATCCCGGCTGCGGTCTGCCGGATCTGCTCCTTCAGCTGTTCGCTTACCCCTTTCTGATCCCTCAGCGCCTTCGAGACCGTCACCACACTGACCCCGAGCTTCCTCCCGATATCTTCCATTGTCACCTTTTTTTCCATGCCCCTGCCCCCACTTTGCACTGTCTGCTCCGCGCGCTTTGCTTATATGCTCCTCACGCTCTCTCTCTCCACGATGGCGCTGTCCACATAGCGGATGCGGCATGGCTGTCTGGGCGAGCCGATCTTCTGCAGCACGATGTGCACCGCCTCCCTGGCCATCTCCTCCATATCCACATGGTAAGAGGTCAGTCTCTCCGCGAATGTGTTCCCGTACAGATAATCGTCGTACCCGATAACGGATATATCCTCCGGCACACGCAGCCCTCTGCCGAGCAGCTCGTTGTAGAGCAGTCCCGCCGAATAATCGCTGCTGCACACAAAGGCGGTCGGCAGCTTTTCGGGGAGTATGAGCCGGGGCGTTTCTGTCCGCAGTCCGCGGTCTTCGAGAAGCCATTCCGGGACAACCGGAAGCCCGTGCCCGCGCATGCATCTGCAGAATCCGTAGTAGCGCTCCACGACGTTGCGGGAGGTCCTTCCCGTGCCAACAAAGCCGATCTCGCGGTGGCCGCGGTCGATCAGATACTCCGTGATCCGGCAGGCACCCATATAATTATTGGACAGTACGGCGTCGCAGCCATATCCCGGACGATAAAAATCCAGCAGGACTACGGGCACCTTCACACGCTTCAGGATACGCCTCATCAGCCCGTCGTCCATGCGCCCGATTACGATAAAACCGTCCGCCTCATTTTTCGACGCAGCCAGGGACGACAGAAAATTTTCCTCATCTTCGTCCTCATCCAGCATTTTCAGCATCGTAAGCGCATTCCTGCGGGTCGCCGCATTGATCGTATTCTGGTACATCTCCCAGTAAAACGAACTGCCCTCACTCATATACTGCCTCGAACTGATGATCCCGAGTGTGACCACCTTTTCGTCTGCTTTCCTTTTCTCCGCCGGCAGAGCATAACCCAGCTCCGAAGCTTTTTCAAGAATCCTGCTCCTGAGCTCCCCGCCGACGCCCTTTTTTCCCGCTATCGCGTTTGATACGGTCACTACGCTTGTATGCAGCGCCTCCGCAATCTCGCGCATGGTTGTCTGTTCCTTCATATTTTCTGCGATCTCTCCAAATAATAATACTCAGCCGCATCATGGCGCCGGCGCCGGACACGGCCCAGATTGTTCCACACCCTGCGGCCCGCGGCCATGCCCGGCGGCATCCGACACTTCACATACTGCGGCCCGCTGCCGTGCCCGGCGCCTACCCGACGTTTCACACACTGCAGCCTTCAGCACACGCCAGGCTCTTCGCGCACTGCAGCTTTCCGCGACTGTCCTGCGCTTCATGCACTGCAGCCTTCTATAACCGCGCCCGAAACCGGATGCAGCGTCCCGGTTTTTTCTCCGCGATGCTTCTCTCTAAGAATCACACAGCACTGCTCCAGAAGTCTCTCGCTGCTATTTTCGTATGCCGTGATCCGGCCAATCCGGCCCTGTCCCGCCTGCTCCTGTCCTGCCTGCATTTCCTCCTGCTGCAGATCTGATTCTCCGCCTGCCAGGTACCCGGCAACGCCAGCCTCACCCGGCACGGCGATCTGCTTCTCTGTCAGATATTCCTGCAGCACGCGCGCCGTCTTCATGTCTCCACAGAAGAAAGCGGTGCGCGGCCGCTGCGGATGTTCCGCGCTGTTCTGCTTCCGGACGCCGGCTTGTTCCTTCGCGTTGTTCTGCTTCTGACCGCTGATCCATTCCCCGGCCCTGTCCCGCTTCCGCCCGCCGTCCTGATCCTCAGCGCTGTTCTGCTTCCGGCCGCCGTCCTGATCCTCAGCACTGTTCTGCTTCCGGCCGCCGGCTTGTTCCTTCGCGTTGTTCTGCTTCTGACCGCTGATCCATTCCCCGGCCCTGTCACGCTTCTGCCCGCCGTCCTGTCCCTCTGCGTCATCCTGCAGGTTTTCGATGTACGCGCGCGCCTCCGAAACCGTCAGTATGCCCCTCGTCTCTTCTGTGTCAAAGGGCTGCGCCTGCTCCATCGTCAGCCCGCGGTTCAGCGTCTCCAGGTACAGCTCGCTGCGGTATCCCAGCAGACGATCCTCCCACATCGCCGTCTGCGCATCTGTCACATCCGCATCCGCGTCCGGTTTTACATACAAGATCCTCTCATATCCTTTCCCGCGCAGATACTGCACCATGAGCTGCGCCCCGTGAAATCCGTCATCCATCACGTAGTCTATCGGCACATGAGGATCAAAAAAACCGATCCCGATAACAGGCCTGCCGCAATTTTTCCTCAGAAACAGCAGCTCTTCCACCGTAAGCGGTTCGGGAAGCAGTATTCCAGAACATTTTTCCAGGTCCCGCAGCGCGGCGTTCCTTTCGTCCAGAATCTCATGGAGCACGTAATGCTTCGCCTGAAACCGCTGAGCCCGCAGCAATTCTGCGAGCCTGTCCGCAGCACCGGCAGCACCGGCGGTCTCGTCGATCCCGGCGGTTCCGGCGGTTCCATCGGCCGGGGTCACAATGGCGACAACATTCCGGCAGTTGTCCGCGCTGCCTTTTCCCATCTCGTATCCCATCTCGGAGGCCGTCTGGCAAACTTTTCTGATCAGGTCGTCACTGACGCCTTTTCTTCCCGCCAGCGCATTTGACACGCTGACATTACTGATTCCCAGAGCCCTTGCTATATCATTCTGACTGATCTTCTTTTTCGGTCGCATATATTTCTCTTCTCTTTTTAGTCTAAATTAGCTAATAACTAGATTGTAATCAGCTTAATTTAACTTGTCAATACCATATTTTTTCTCAAGTTTCCGCAGTTCTATCCACAGGGCAGTCTGCCCGATACACTTCTTATCATTTTTTCGTTGTAAAAAGTGTATTGTTTTTACATTTTTTCGTTGTAATTTTTGTATGAGTATATTATTGACCGGCTGATTATGGGCATGGAACTGTATGCGGTGTCGGAGATTCACAGGCTGACTTAATTTTTTCAATATTAAGGGCAGCACATTTTCCGATGTGCCTGGAGGCAGGAATCTTCTTGTCGTACGAAAAAGCTGCGGTTTTCCGCAGCTTTCCCGGTTAGGTATGTCCAGTTAAAGGTATATGTCAGTGTCAGCTTTCCTGCTCATCTTTCTTCTGCATTCCGACCGCACTGTCCATCAGCTTGATCAGCTCCAGTGCGCTCCGGAACTTCTGTGTGATGTCTTTCTCTATCCAGTGCACCGTTCCCTGCCATGTCGCGTTCTCACAATGATCTATCTGAACTAAAAATTTTCCCATCGTTTTACCTCTTTCTGCTATTTTGTCGTCCTGTTATGCTGTCTGTCTCTGCCGGTTCCCTGTCTGCTATTTTCTTAATCTGTTATCTTCTTATCTGTTGTTTTCTCGTCTGTCATTTTCTTACTTGTTATATTTTATCTGCTGTTTTCTTATCTGATGTTTTTTCAGCCGTTTTGTTTTTATCTGTCATTTTTTATTAAATCGCGAAGTTTGCTGCGGTGCCGTTCTGTGCCGTTACTTCTCCGTCCTCGATCTCCATTACGCTCTGCTGTCCGTTCGCTGCCGCCTTGAACTCAACCTGAAGGTTTACGCTGTCCTCTGCCGTCTCAACCTCTGCCCCATTTGCCACGAAGATCACATCGTAGAATTTGTACTCTGCGCTTGCGTCTGCTCCGTACACTGCCTCTGCCGCTGCCTTTGCCTCTTCGTATGCCGCGCTGCCTTCCTCAAGCTTCGTAACTACCATCTCTGCGTTCACCGGAAGCTCTCCCTCTGCACGGATGACCACTTCCTCGTTCTCGAAGAAGAAGCTCTGCACTGCGCTCTGTGCGCCTGCGTTTGCCTCGGTCTGGGCCTGCTCAGCCGCCTGTGCAACCTCTGCCGGAACCTCTGCCTCGACAACTGCCACAACCTGTACGTCGAATCCGATCTCTGCTGCCGCTTCGGTCTCAGCCGTGATCTCTGCTGCCATCTCCGTGGTCTCGTCGATGATGATGTCTTCCTCTGCCATTGCCGGTGCGTATACCATGAATGCTGCCATCGCTGCTGCAAGTACCATTTTCTTAAGGTTCATCTTCATCATTTTCTTTCCCTCCGCTTTACGCTCATCTATGTGAATCTGTTGTTTTCTGCTTTTCTGGTTACATTATAGCATGCGAACTATTTCGTAAATTATTTCGTCAACAGATTTTTTTGTACTTTTTCACTTTTTTAGAAATAAATTTGAATCTTAAAAGGCGCCTTGAAGTGATCCTCCGGAGTATCAGTCTCCTTCAGGCACTTCAAGACGCCTTACCTTATCATTTTTATCAGCATCATGATGCTGCCAGGGATTGTGGGGTGCTGAGCGCCAGTGGCCCTCGTCCAGCACCGACCGAAGCGGAGCGCAGACAGCGCAGCACGGAACAATCCGTATGGCATCATTTTTGGCCGTCGCCGCGCCTGCGCTCCAGCAGCCACGCGGCAATATGGACCGCCTGCTGAAACCCGCCCCCGGCGATCATATCCTCGATCTCCTGCGCGCGGAATTTCCTTACATTCAGAAATTCTGTCTCATCGAGAGACTGTCCGGACACCTTCCGGCAGTTCCTCGCCGCGAAAAGATATGCATAATTATCGGCTATGGTCGCGTTCGACGGCACCGTGAGCAGATGGGTCCACTCGTCAGACTCATAGCCGGTCTCTTCCCGCAGCTCGCGCTTCGCCGCCTCGAAGGCGTCCTCCGCGGAGCAGCCGCCGGGGCCGTATTCCCTGCCGTCGCTCCGCTCTATCCCGCCCGCCGGAAATTCGGTGGTCACTTCCCTGATCCCCTGCCTGAACTGGCGGACACACAGATAATTTCCCTCCGTATCGGAAGCCACGATCACCACGTAATCCCTGCGGCTGTAGCTGTAAAACGGTTCAAACACACTCCCGTCCGGGAAACGGTATGCGGACCGCCTGAAATCTATCCATTCATCCTGTATGATATGCTCCGTGCGGATCTCTTCCCATGCAAGCTCATTCTTCTCATCCGCAGCATCGTTTTTCTTTCTCTCCATCGTCAATCTGTCTCACTCCTCCGGCAAAATATTTGCCCGGCCTGCTGCCCGCCGCCGCACTCATCCGGGCAGAACCCGCGGCGGCGGCAAATCCCTGCGCCGGAAACTGTGCGCTCCCCCCGCCGCACTCACCCGACCGGGATCCGCAGCGTCTGTCCGACCAGGATCGTATCGCCGATCAGCCCGTTCACCCGCTTGATCGCCTCCACCGTGGTCCCATAGCGCCGGGCGATACGCCAGAGCGTGTCGCCGGTCTGAACCGTGTAGGCGATCGTGTTCCCCTGCGGCCCGGGATCGGGAACATTTTCCTCAATGCCCAGATAATGGCGGTACAGAGCCTGCCAGGTCTGCGCGCCGACAATGCCGTCCGGATCCAGTCCCATCTGGCGCTGGAACGCCACGACCGCCTGCCGGGTCCCGCTTCCAAAGATGCCGTCCTGCACCGGGGCCGGGATGCCCGGATAATACCGGGAGATCACATTCAGCAGGTACTGCAGCGTCACCACGTCCTGACCGCGGGAGCCCTGGCGCAGAACCGTCCCGGGCGGAACCGTTCCGATCCCTAGGTCTGTGCCCTCACTGTCCAGCTCCGCCAGCCGGGTCACCGCCGTGTACACGGCCGACAGCTTATACCAGGTAGCCTTTCCCACGATGCCGTCCGCCGTCAGGTTAAAAATACTCTGGAATTTCCGCACTGCATCGCGCGTGCTCTCTCCAAACACCCCCGGCAGGTCTGTGATGGCCGGGACCGCCGGATAATTGCGCCGGATCCTCCCCAGATACGTCTGAATCGTCTGGACGTCCAGCCCGGTGCTCCCGACACGCAGCGCCGTCCCGGGGTAGGACGACAGTGCATTTGTGACAATATTGGTCCTCGCGATCTCAATGTCGTCCGGATAATAATAGCGCAGGATCTGCAGCGCCAGCCAGCCGCGGCCGGCAAGCGCAGCGCTCCCCCACTGGGACAGGCCCGCACAGGTCACCGTCGTCCCATTGCAGAAGGAGGTAAAATAAGGCGCGTTCTGTCCCCGCCTGCGGACATATTCCCCATACACCTCATCGGCCACACTGCTGATCGAGTCATAGACCGGCCGCCCCGGAACAAAATACTGGTCGTACGCTGTATTGTTCGTGATATCAAAATTGTAGCCGCGGCTTCTGTACCACTCCGTATACACGCGGTTCAGCGCAAAGGTCATGATCGCATAGATATTGGCCTTCAGCGCCTCCCGCGGCCAGGTCGGGTAAATCTCGCTGCCCGCGGCATTTTTTACATAATCGAGAAACGGAACCTGCACATTCGCCGCCGGAGCGTCCGGCGCGCCCAGATGTACGGTGATCGGATCCGGAATCACCACCTGCCGCAGCACCCGCGGCTCTGCCTGGCCTCCCTCCGGAGCGTCCGGCGCGCCCAGGTGCACGGTGATCGGATCCGGAATCACCACCTGCCGCAGCACCCGCGGCTCTGCCTGGCTTCCCTCCGGAGCCCTCCGGCACGCGGACTCCACGGCAGGCCCTCCGATCTCGATGTCCTCCATTGTCTGGGACGGTCCCCGATCCTGGAGCGGGACAAGCGCCGCCGGCACAACCGCCCTCTCCCCGTCAAAAACCGGGATCTGCGCGATGAACACCGGCTCAAAGCCCTCCGCATCCACGGTCACGCTGTACTCCGCATAGGGCTTCCCCGGATAATCCGGATCCTGTGAACAGCTCCCGTCCAGTGTCTCCAGAGAAACCGTCCCGGTCTCCCCGCTCTCATCCGTAACAAGACGGTAAAGTACATTCTCCTCACTGTCCAGCACCCAGACCCGGGCGCCCTCAAGCGGAATGGCATCCTGCGCTGTCCGCGCCTGTACCTGCAGATATCCGACAGCCATATCACTCTGTTTCCTTCTTCTGATCTCTCTACTATATGCTGTTGAGGATCAAAAGGTCATACGCGCAGGCCCGTTTTTTATGCCAGCGATCCCATGGGATCCCACGGGTTCAGCTCGATCACTTCCGAGTCAATGACGGCGAGCTGCGCGGCGGTCAGATATTTCCTGCTGACCACCACCTGATACACGTACTCGTCAAACCAGGCGTCGCTCATGACGTAGTAGCCCTTCTGGCCGGATTCGTCGCCCCAGCTGTTCTCTACGCGCCAGCGCGTGGGAGCGCCGCTCTCGTCCAGGTTCACACCCTGGAAGACCATGGCGTGGGTCATCTGGCTCTGGCCGTAATCCAGCCGTTCCGCCTTGGTCATGCCGAGCCGGATCTGAAACAGGCTCTCATAATCATAATTTCCGGGATCCAGAAGCCCCGTCTCACGCTCAGAATACGGGCCCACATCGCAGCCGAACCAGACAGGCTCCCCGTCCTTCATCTGGGCGATGGCCGCCGCTTTCAGCTCATCGATCGGAAGGTTAATGTAGCATACCGGACTGCCCTCCTTCACATTGCCCAGCATTTTCACCGTATAGCGGCGGTAGAACGGCTTGTCCGGCGTGGGCGCGTTGATCAGGCTCACGTAGTCTCCAAGATCCATGTCTATGTATTTCTCATAAAACTGTTTCGGCGTCAGGCCGCAGTCCCGGATGAAATGATCGTCCTTGTCGCGGACCTCAAAATCCACCGTCCTCGGGGGCTCGCCGAGGCAGATGACGAGGATCCGGTAGATCTCGCCAAGCATTTTTTCCTTCTCCGCGGCAAGCGCTTCCGCGTCGCCGGATGCCATCCTGCGCAGGATCACCGCGTCGCCGCGCAGCAGCTCGGTTATGATATGGCACATCTCCCTCGTGGAGGATGAGACCGCGGATTCCGGCATCGCATATTTTGGAACGACGCCGTACTTGGCGACCAGATTGGCCATCATGTCCCACTGCCCTCCGTCGCCGACGGGATCGCGCAGAAGAAAGTCAAGCAAACGGCTCCCCACAGGCTCGTCAAGCGTGTCCAGGATATTTTCCAGAAAATAATTGGATTTCTCCAGCTTGTCCCAGAACAGCATGTAATTCTGCGACAGCTCAAAATCCTCCAGGTTCCACTTCCGGATGATGCGTGACCGCATCACATTCATGGCGGCGAACAGCCAGCAGCGTCCGCTCTGCTTCTGGTTCGTTATGGCTCCCTGTTTCAGGGAGAGAGAAAAGGTGTGGGGGTTCTGCCGTCTGGCGTCATGGTTCAGGCAGCTTTTGTTCAGACCGTTCGTCATGACCGCATCGCACGCGATCCGGCCTGCGCGGTCCGCGTGAAAGGCCTCGCTGCATGCCTCCAGCAGCCCCTGCGTGATATTTTTGCTCATTTGCGCTCCTCCTTGTGAAGAAATAGTACCGTCCCCTCTGCGGGTCAGTTTATGTCGTTTAAAAATTCCTTTACCGCGTCTGTCATGATCTCCATATGGTAATTAAAGCAGTGCGTATCCCCCGGGACGACCACCAGCCTGGCATTGTCATAGAGCTCCGCCGCCTTCTTCGCGTAATCCAGCGGAACCGCCTCGTCCCTGTCGCCCTGCACAATGAGCACCGGGCCGTGGAAGCGCTCAATCTCATCCTCCACATGGATCGTCTGGGCCACCCGGATATAGTTTCCGTTCAGGCGCCGGTCGTCCGCCTCCAGGATGTCCGGAATGTGAACCGGGTCAAAGGATATTCCGAGCAGGCTCCCCTGCCTTGCCCCGTCCGGGATCATCCAGGCCGGCGAAAGGGGAATGAGCGCCTTCAGGTCGTCCGCCCTCATGCCGCCCACAAGCATAGCGAGCAGGCCGCCCTGGGAATGGCCGCAGAGGTACAGATCGCTGACAAAATCCAGCGTTTTCGCATAGTCAACCACCGCCAGCGCATTTGTCACCCATTTGTAAAGTGTGTGATCCTCAAATCTGCCGTCGCTCCCGCCATGGCCGTACATCTCCGCTCTGAGGGCGGCAAAGCCCGCGGCATTTACAGCCCTGGCCACGGCGACAATATGATCCTCCTCCATGTGTCCCGTAAAGCCGTGGATCACGATCACCAGCGGGCATTTTCCGGAACCGTCCTGAATCTTTTCCGGCATGTCCAGCTTCGCGTGAAGCCTGATCCCGTCGTTTTCGATATAAAATTCCTTCATAGCCTGTTCCCTCCTGTTGTTTTACATAGCCCTGACAGGCTTATTGTAGCAAACGATCAGACTTATTGCCATATAAATTTTGTCTCAAATTCTGCTTCGCCCTTCCGTCCGCTCGTCGACGATCAGTACCCTGTATTTCATAGGCCAGCGCTCCCATATAAGTTTCCTTTTTTTATATTAAACGATAACCGTCAAATTTTCGACAAAAAAAAACGGGATCCCTCGCAGAATCCCAACTCTTTCTGGACATTCCTCCCCCGGCCTGCTATAATTTTAAGAAAAATCACGCATTTTTCCTGAATAAATTGATAGAAATAAGTCTGTCAGCAAAAGGAGGGATCATACCCATGACTCATAATACAGCGCAGAAAAAGCCTGCGCAGAGGGACAAAAGCCTGACAGCCACAGGCATCGTAATCGCCGTTATTGTGGTGCTCCTGCTCTTTGCATATTTTCAGATCAACTCCGTTCTCCGGCAGCGCTCCCTGAGCCGGCTGGAAGAGGGCGCCAACAGCGCAATCGAAGAGATCACGTCCAAGATCGCGCGCGACAGCCGCCTCCTGAACGCGACAGCCGGCATTATCTCGCAGGCGGACAATTTTGACATCGACGTCACGCTGGAGATCATGAAGAATATCAATTCTCTGCTTGAAACGATGAACGTGAAGATTCTGCTGCCGGACGACCGTATCCTCACCACAGACGGCACGATCACCACGGCCTCGGAACACGGCAATCTTTCTTTTGCACAGGAAGCTCCGCTCGGCGAGCATATCACGGACCGCACATACGATCTCCTCACCGACCAGCCGATCCTGCGGCATTTTGTGCCGATCATCCAGGATGGGGAAACCGCCGCCCTGCTTTACGGCGTCACCGAGCTGGAGAGTCTGCCCGACAGCCTCAATATCGACAACATCTACAATGCGAGCGCCTATGTCTACATCATCGACACAAGAACCGGGGATTTTCTCGTGGATACCTGGCATGACACACTCGGGAACATCTCCGACTTTTCCTCCGCCAATGATGGCCGGAAGACCAAGGGCGACAAGGGCTGGGACGAATTCACAGACGATCTGATCAGCCTCAATTCCGGCTACGTCGTCTACCGCACGCCGAACACCGATGGCTGGGAGTACATGTACTATGCCCCCATCGGGGTCAATGACTGGGCGGTCGCGGTCGATGTGCCGGAGAAAGAGGCTTTCGCCAGCGTTTTCGCGGTGCAGCGCGTCTGCATCGTCCTCGGCGTGCTGATGGCCCTCACGGTCATCCTGTACTACCTGTGGGTGCGGCGCAACGCGAGGCAGGTGACGGAGCAGGCGGTCGAGCATGCAGTGCTCGCCGAGAAGCTGCAGAAGGCCGAGGCCGCCGACCGCGCCAAGAGCGTCTTCCTCTCAAACATGTCCCACGACATCCGCACGCCGATGAACGCGATCATCGGCTTTACGACCCTCGCCGAGGCCAATCTGGACAACCCGGAGCGGACGCAGGAATACCTGAAGAAGATTCTCTCCTCCAGCAATCACCTGCTCTCGCTGATCAACGACATTCTGGACATGAGCCGCATCGAATCCGGCAAGCTGAACATCGAGGAAAAGGAATGTTCCATCTCAGATATTTTCCGGGACATGCGGAATATCATACAGACACAGATGCACTCCAAGCAGCTTGACTTTTTCATGGACACGGTGGACGTCATCGACGAGGACATTTACTGTGACAAGCTGCATGTGAACCAGGTGCTGCTGAACCTTCTCTCCAACGCGATCAAGTTCACCCCCGCGGGCGGCACCGTGGCGCTGACGATCCGGCAGAAGCCGCGCGCGCCCAAAGGCTACGGCTCCTATGAGATCCGGGTCAAGGACACCGGCATCGGCATGAGCCCGGAGTTTACAAAACATATTTTCGAGCCCTTTGAGCGCGAGCGCAACACCACCGCCAGCGGCATACAGGGCACAGGGCTCGGCATGGCCATCACAAAAAATATCATCGATACGATGGGCGGCACGATCGAGCTGCACTCCGAGCAGGGCAAGGGCACGGAATTTATCATCAATCTTGATTTCCGACTTCAGTCGGAGCCGCAGAAGGTGGAGATCGTTCAGGAACTGCAGGGAATGCGCGCGCTCGTCGTGGACGACAGCTTTTCCACCTGCGACAGCGTCACCAGGATGCTGCGCCAGATCGGCATGCGCCCCGAGTGGGTGCTGCACGGCAAGGAGGCCGTCCTGCACGCCAGGCAGGCGTATGAGCTCGGGGACGAATACCGCGCCTATATCATCGACTGGTTCCTGCCGGACCTGAACGGCCTGGAGGTCGTCCGGCAGATCCGCTCGATCGTCGGCGACAGTACCCCGATCATCATCGTCACCGCCTACGACTGGACCCCATTTGAGGATGAGGCGAGGGCGGCGGGCGTAACGGCCTTCTGCAACAAGCCGATCTTCCTCTCCGAGCTCAGAGATATTCTGATCGCGGCCACCGGCAATACGCTCAGTGCGCAGCAGACGGATTCCATCCCCGACCTGTCCGGGCAGTTCAGGGGCACGCGCCTGCTGCTGACCGAGGACAACGAGCTGAACCGCGAGATCGCGGACGCACTGCTTACCGCCAGCGGTTTTCTCGTGGAAACCGCGGAGGACGGAACCGTCGCCGTAGAAAAGGTGAAAAATTCCGCCCCCGGTTACTATGGACTGATTCTCATGGATGTACAGATGCCGAAGATGAACGGCTACGACGCGACAAGGGCCATCCGGGCGCTGGAGGATCCGGACCTTGCCAGCATCCCGATCGTGGCCATGACAGCCAACGCGTTTGAGGAAGACCGGAAGCTGGCGCTGGAAAGCGGCATGAACGCGCATATCGCCAAGCCGATCGACATGAAGAAGCTGCTGGAAATACTCACGGCCATTCTGAAAGAGCGCGCGGGAAGCTCCCCTCACTCTTAATGACGGTTTCCGGTCAGTCAATAGAAAAGAGGTATCATATCAGGGCAAAGTGTCATTTCTTTATTGCATGGATGCGGTCAGGATTCGACTTCCTCTGCATCCATGAATGCTTTTTTATTGTGCGTATTTTCCCAGGTCGTTCCAGTCAATTTCCTCTTCCGGGATAAACCCGCTTTTCTCTGCTTCTTCCATACTTTTCATTTCATCAGGAGTAGCTTTTGTAAAATCAGGATCCCACGCAAGCACTAATTTCCTGATAAATTCCTGAGCAAATAACTGGTCGCTTTCAGGAAGCATATTCACCATCCGCGCTATATTCATTGCTGTTGAAGACATTTCTCATACCTCCTCAATGTCTATCCGCCACCTTTCTGCCTGAGCTGCCCATCATTATTACTCTGTTACAGTGCCGTGCATCGTTTCCGGCGCACCGTCGGTATTATGGTCCTGCTTCGGCAGCGTCATACTGAACGGGATGCCGTTTTGCAGTACCGTCCGTTTCATAAATTATATTCTGTCAACGCCTGATTGTCAATAAACGGTGAAGATATGCCCCGGCAGGGCCAGCCAAAGACAGGCTGGTATAAGGTTCATGTAAAGTTTTTGCTTTCGTCCGCCCGGCGATCCTGTCACACAGGGCGGCAGTCAGATAACGCGCGGCAATGCCGGTCAGCAGAATGTCCAGGCACAGGATCGCGCTGTTCTGAACCATTTTCAGCTCAAAGGTACTGATATTCAGCCGAAGCAGGTTCTTCCATGCGCTTCCCAGACTCTCCCACGCTTCTCTATAAAACTCAAAGTCAGACCACTGCGGCGGGATATACTCTGCGGGAATCCCGCGAATCCCCGTCAGCCATAACAGGCCGGAAAATAACGCGATACCCGCAGCCGCACCCATAACAGATATGGCTTTGTCCGCCAACCTTTTTTGATATGCCTCTGCCTGCCTTTCCGGCCTCTTCTGGCAGGTTTCTGCCTGTCCCTTCAGCTTCCTCTGATACTCTTTCTGGCATTTTATGCATCTGCATAATTCCCGCCAGACAGGAACACAGACCGAAAACACCATCATGCAGAAGGCCAGCTTCACTGCAGTTCTGACCATCCCCCAGTCGGTCTTTATCAGGGAAACTCCATATCTGTTCCGCAGCCGGTTTTTCAGCTCCCAGTCGCCCAGCCTGCAGCTGTCCGCCACGGTCATGCGTCCAAAGCCTCCTTCATAATCGGCATCCGCCTGAACCAGCATCGTAGGCTCGACCCCGTCAAGGATCCCCTTTATCCGGTATTCCTTCCCCTGACAGGTCACCGTCTCCCCCTCCGCTTCCCCCGTACCGAAGAGTTTCCAGGCCGTCCCTCTGTCAAGCAGGCAGCCCCGTGTATCCCCGCAGTGCGGTACCGTGAAATTCCCGGTCAGACACTCCGGCTCCCCGCATACCGTCACAACACTGACCTCGCCGCTTCTCTCCGCCGGGCTGTGGATGGAAACCGTCTGGCTGTCCAGAACATCCCACAGCACCATGTCCGGTATTTGTTCCGCCTCCTCCGCGCGCATCGCGGCGGCAGTTTCCACAGATACGCGCTCCCTCAGCTCATAATACCGTGATCCGGCGCACTCCCGGAAAAAGCCGAGCTGTCCCAGGGCCTGCCAGACACCTGCGATCACCGCTGCCGTACAAATAACGGCTTTTATCTGTTTCCGCATAAACCCTTCCATAAATTCCTTCCTCTCCGCCTCATTTTACCTGACACTGCCTCTGCCGGCTTGCCAATCTGTCACTCCGTCCGCTTCCGGTGGCCGGAATGTATCGGAGCCGCCGATCCCTCACTCCACTTTCTTTCTGACCCGGCTCCCTGCATTCGTCTCCCGGTCTGTCCGAACGATAATCTCCCTGTCCGCAAGCTCTCCCGAAGAGACTGCCGCATAATCACCGTTCTGCTCAAGGATCCTGACGCTCAGCTTTTCCGCCTCCAGATTTTTCCCAAGAATGCCTTCCGTCTCTTTCAGGGCCAGGACATACGTTTCACCGGAATCAATATGGATCGAATCCAGCGGCAGCACGAACGGATACTGTTCCGACTGCCTGCTGAAATCCACCGTCACCATGTCCCCGACAGACAGGCCTTTCTCGTGTATCTCCACCGTTACATCCAGCAGGGAAGCATCCTTTTCATCACAGGCAAGCTTTGTGACGGTCTGCCCCCTGATCTCTTCCGACGCACCATATTTCTTCAAAGTGCACGTATCCCCGACCGACAGATATTTTTCCATATCCGCACTGATCTGTACCCGGAGCTGCTTTTTCTGCGAGGACACCGCAATGACAGCAGAGGCAGAGGCCGGCGTCGCTGCCCCTTCCTTTACGGCAATTTCCTGAACCACGCCGGATACCGGGGAAGGTACATTTCCTGCTTCATCCACACAGCTGCAGAAAGCGTCCCCGGCCGCACGGATTTTTGCAAGCAGCTCGCTCTCGTAATCCCCGATCGCACCCTGGTATTCCGGTATGGCCTTCTCCAGGGCTTCCCTGTATTTCTTCTCGTCGTCCTTTCTGGCATACTGATAGCTGCGCTTCCTGTTTCTCTTATAATCCCAGTACTCCTTTTTTGCCGCATTCAATTCTCCCTGCAGCTTCTGGCATGTCTTCTGCGCCCTCAGCGCCGCACTTTTTGCGCGCCCGGCATCGCCGGAAAGCGAGCCGATCCGGATCTTCTCCTCCGCTGCAAGCTCATCAAAATATACTCTGCAGCTGTCGAAATACTCGTATTCCTTCTCCCTGACCGCAAGCTCCAGTTCGTCTTCCTGAAGATCGTCCTCCGCCTTCCAGTACCAGCCCTCCGTCTTGACGAGATAGCGCTGCCAGTCCTCATAAGCCTGCAGGTATTTGTCCGAAAATCCGCTTAAATCCATGGACGCCTTTCTCTCCCACGACAGGAAATCCTCTCTGGCGCGCTCCAGCTTTGTGTTCCCTGCCGTCCGAAACAGCACCGCGCCCTCCCCGACCTCATCACCCGCCTCTGCACAGATCTCCGTCACCTGCAGTCCCTCCGGAACCAGCACGGCAAATTCGCTGCCGGCTTCTACTCTCCCGGAAGCGCTGATCTCATGTGTGATCCTCCCCGAAACCGCCTTCTTCGTCTCCACGACCGCCGTCGCAGCGCTCTGTGCCGCCCTGGAGACAAACGTAAAGCACACCATAAATATGAGAAATAACATACCCGCCCTTTTTATTCCGTTCCTCTGCAAACCTCAGTCTCCCCTTTCCTTTACGGACGACGCTTCGATCCTCTGTTCCGGGTATCTCCGTTCGATCAATCCGTCCCGACAGTTCAGCGATGCATCGCCTCAATCCCCTGCTCCAGATAAGTCTGTCCTGCCAGAAATACGAGCAGCGCAGGCAGGAAGATCAGTACCGACACGGCAAACGCATATCCGATCGTCCCTCTCTGTATCTCCGGCAGCAGGATCGACAGCGGCCACAGGCTTTTTGTCTTCAGGAATGTCATCGGCTGTTCGATCATACTCCAGCTCTCCAGAAGTCCCAGCACCATCGCCGAAAAGATCCCCGCTCTGCCGAGCGGCAGCCCGATATGCCAGAAGACCTGAAAAGAGCCTGCGCCGTCCAGTTCTGCCGCTTCCATCATTTCCTGCGGGATCCCGTCAAAGAAGCGGTACATGATGAACACCGGAAACGCGGAAAACGCCCCCTGCCAGATGAGACCCCAGTGGCTGTCCAGAAGCCTCAGCTCCTTCAGCACCAGATAATCGGGCAGCATCAGCACCTGAAACGGCATCAGCATCAGCGCGATATAGACCCAGAGCAGCTGTTTCCTGCCCGGAAAGCTCCCCTTTGCCAGTCCCCAGGCCGCCATTGTCCCAAACGTCATCTGCCCGGCCAGGATTCCGGCGGTAATCTTCACCGAGTTCCAGAACATGACAAAAAATTCCGGCGTATCAAGAAGAACCTTCACATAGGACCGGGCAGTCGGAAACGATGGGATCAGCGCCATTTTTGCATATCCGTCCCCCTGCCCGAGGATCGGCCCGAGACAGTCAAGCAGCTCATCCTCCCCCATGACAGAGCCGGCCATCAGAAAAAGGACCGGGAGAAAGAACAGCAGCGCGAAGAGAAAGACGAGCGCTTCCGTGCATTTCCTGCAGCGCCTCATTTACCTCATCTCCTTTCCCCAGGCCCGGTACAGGCCGAAAATAAACACCAGGATCACAAGGCTGAGCAGAACCGATGCCGCCGACAGCTTGTCCAGTGCCAGCGCTCCGAACCAGTTGTTGAATAAGTGCTGCATCATATACATACTGTCATCCGGGTAGCTCCCGGCCACAAGGTAGGCCTCCCGAAACACCTTGAAGGAGTTCAGAAGCGACAGCACCGATACCGTGTACAGAACCTGTCTCAGGTTCGGGAGCATCACGCGTGTAAAGATCTGGCGTTCGTTCGCCCCGTCCATCCTCGCCGCCTCATAGATACTCTCGTCGATCTGGCGGATCCCCGCCATCCAGAGGATCATGTTGTACCCGGTATTCCTCCAGAGATAGCTGACGACCATGACCCAGAACGCAGCCGGGGAGTGCAGCCAGTCTGTCCCTGCCCGTCCGAACAGTCCCGCCAGTGCGTTCAGTATGCCGTGCCCGTGGAAAACCGCCTCCCCTGTCCCTGCCCGTCTGAACAGTCCCGGCAGCGCGTTCAGTATGCCGTGCCCGTGGAAAACCAGCTTCCACACCAGGGCGACCGACACCGCCGGAAGCGCCATCGGCAGCAGGAACACCCACTTGTAAAAACCGGCAAGCCTGCAGCGAAGCACAGCCGCCGCGAGAAGCAGTGAGACGGCCAGCAGCAGCGGAATGCAGACCGCCATAAACTTAAGCGTGTTGCCGCCCGCCAGAAGAAACGCGTCATTTCGGAACAGCTCCCTGAAATTCCGGACGCCTGCAAAGGATCCCCCGGAATTCTGCGTGACAGAACGCCGGATGACATCCACATAAGGCACAAAATAAAAAACCGTCACCCCTGCAAGGCTAGGGAATACCCATACGGCTCCCCGCCCCCTTTTCACCCTTTTCATGATCACTCTCCAATCCGCCTCCGAGCCGACGCCACAAATATCTCCATTACTCCGCCATATGAAGGCCAACCTTCTGCTCGATGCCGCTGACCGCGTCCTCCAGAGTCAGCTCCCCGTTCAGAAACCGCAGTCCCTGCTCTGTCACCGCATCCCGGATCACGGCATCGGTGACGCTGCACACGGAAAGGTTCTCAATAACAGCGCCGATCTTTTCAAATCCCTCCCTGCAGGCTTCTGCACTCAGCCCGGAGCTTTCCGCCGTCCCGAGCTCCGCTTCCTCCATCGCATGAAACGCCGCCCGGTTCACCGGATAAGCGGTATCCTCAATTTTGAACGTTTCCTGGCAGGAAGACGACAGGAACTCCTTCACAAAGGCAAGAGCGGAGATCTGATTCGGGCTCTTTGCGTTCACCGCCACGATCTCCTTCGGGAGAAACACACCTGCGCACTGCCCGCGCGCCCCGTCAAATGAATATGTGCCGTCCTGCAGCAGGCTCAGCAGCGTCTTGGAGAAATTGAGCGACTTTGAATGATAGAATGCCAGAGACTGGCTTCCGCCGGTCACAAGCATCGGCTGCATCAGCTCCGCATTGTCGTCCGAATAGAGGTAGCTGCCGGTTACCGCTTCCACATCCGCCCCGCTCACCCCTGCCTTCTGCAGGTCGTTTATCTCCTTTACGGTCTCCAGAAACTTTTTCAGCTGATCCGCGTCGATCCGACCGGAATCATCGACCCACGCGGGCGCGCAGAAATCAAACAGGTATTCCAGCAGGCCCTCGTCATACAGGCCCGTGATGCTCGTCTGCTCCGGGTGCTGCTCCTTCAGCGACCTGACCACATCCGCCAGTGAATCCAGATCCGTAATCCGGCTTATCATTCCTTCCTCGCCTGCCATGATCGGGAAGCAGAACCTCGCCGGAACCGCGCAGACCGCCCCGTCATCCTCATAGGCATAAGCGATTTTTTCAAAAACTCCGTCCGTTTCCGCCACCTCCTGCAGCACCTCGCGCAGATCCAGCAGAAGGCCGCTCTCACAATACTGCTCCGCCGCCATTCCGTCCAGGATCAGGATATCCGGCCCCGTACCCGCCAGGATCTCCGTATTCAGCGTCTTCACCGCATCGTCCGCCGTCAGTCCTGCTTCCTCGCTCAGGCCGGTCTCCACCGATACCACGCAGCCCGGATGCTTCCGATTGACGGCATTGATCTCCTCCTCGAGCAGGACATTCCGGTTCAGCGTATACACCGTGAGCTCCCCTTCCATTGCAGCTGTTCCATCGTCCGAATGGCCGCTGTCGTCTTCTGTATCGCTTTTGTCCCCGGCGGCCGCATATTTTTTCAGAACCATCTGAGCGGAACCTTCCTGATCTTTCCGATATACAAGCAAAAAGGTCCGGTCAGACAGCACCGCCATCCGGTAAAACTCACACGCATCGTCCCCCATGGAATTTGACGTGCCCTCGATCAGCTGCTCCGTAATACTGCCCCCGGATGCATAGTGGTACAGGCCCCGCCTGCAGGCGTAGAAGAGACCGCTCCCCTCCGGATCCGGCACCAGAATTCCCTTTTTGTGGGAATTGAAGTCCGCAAGATCCTGCGAAAGAAGATGGCTGACCACTTCATTTCCCTCCTGCATCTCCCCCTGATATCCGTAATATCTGGCCCCCTCCCCCGTGAGCGTCACGATCGCTCCGTCAGCCGGGGCCGCGAGGTAATGGTACTCCCCTTCCGCAGGTATCGTTCCTGTCACTGTCCCGCCCGCAGGATCGATGATATAGAGACTGCTGTCCGTATCCGACGCCAGAAGCATTCCCTCATCCGCAAAATCCAGCATGCAGCATATCCGGCCATCCGCAAAAATGTTTTGCATTCTGCTCTGTGTCCCGCCGCCCGTCCGGATCAGGATGCTTCCGTCCCGGGAGGCAAACGCCATAGAGCCATCCCCGCCGACCGCCGCGGCAGAACATTCCGCCGGAATTGCCGCTGTCTCTGCATCCGAACGCACCCAGGTCTCTCCCTGATCCGGCGAAGAATAGACAGCCTGTTCCGTCACCATCCAGACCGTCCCTCCTGCTTCCCGGAGGGCCAGAATATTCTCTGCACCATCCGGGAGCGGAATATCAGATTCCCTGTATTCTCCCGGCATCCCCACCTCTACAGGCTCTTCCGGGCCTGTTTCTTCCGCCCGGCGGTCTGCGCCATTTTTTGCCGTTTCCGTGTCTCCCCCTGCTTTTTGTCCGCATCCCCCCGACTGGAACATAAGGGCAAACGCAAGACATGATACGATCAGCTTCTTTTTCCAAACCCTGTTCAACATACTTCTGCTCCTCTCATTTTTTTCAAAAGCTTTTCTGCCCTGTGCATTTTCACCTTATCATACCAATGTCGAAATTTTTTCTAATTAACCGGTAATTTTTTAGACATAAATTAGACATACCACTGGTATGATACAGTCATCGTTTCCTGTTAATGCGGAACTCTGTTTGTTCATTGCTGTTTGTGCCGCCGGCTGAAAGGCGGCGGAATGGAGATTTTTATGAAAATACTTATAATAGAAGATGATGCGGATTTTTCCCGCTCTCTGAGCAGCAGACTGACGGAGCACGGATTTACGGCGGACATATGCTCCAATGGAAGTGACGGCCTTTTCTATCTGAAGCAGGAAACGTACCATCTGATCCTGCTGGATCGGATGCTCCCTGTCCTGGACGGCATGCAGTTTCTGCAGATCATCCGGCAGCAGGGAATTATGACCCCTGTTATTTTTATCACCGGGGCAGGCGAACTTTCCGAAAAAATATCCGGCCTGAACTGCGGCGCAGATGATTACCTGGTGAAGCCCTTCGTATTTGAAGAACTCCTCGCCAGGATCAACTGCATTCTGCGCAGGCCGCCGGAGCTGAAAACAGCGCGCCCGGTCTCACAGGGCGACCTGACTTATCATCCATCCGAACAGAAGCTGTGCTGCGGCACAAAATCGTGTGTCCTCACTGCAAAAGAGAATGCGTTATTTGAGCTTTTCCTGAGCCACCCGAACCAGACCCTGACGAGGGATTTTATTTTCTCTGAAATCTGGGGAGACGCTTCGGATGTCGAAGAACGGAATCTTGATAATTTTATCTACTTCCTCCGGAACCGGATCCGTTCCATCGAAAGCACAGCCCTCTTAAAAACGGTTCGCGGCATCGGATATCAGCTTGTGATCTGATTTGTGATCCGGCCGGCGATCTGACTTATGATCCGGCTTACGATTTGGCCGGCGATCCGACCTGTGATCCGGCCGGCGATCTGACTAGTAATTTGGCTTATGCCCCGGCCTTTCACAGATAACGAAAGGGAAATGATTATGTACCGTAAACTACACCTGCAGCTGACGCTCTTCTGCTGCACCGTGATCAGTGCCATCCTGATCACAATGACGATTTTCAGCCTTAAACTGATACAGGACAACCAGAAGCTGCGCCAGTTTGATGATTTTCAGAAACGCACTGCCGAAATCTATGAGACATTATCCGATCAGGACAATATTTCCCATGCCTGGCTGAAGAAAAAATCGGATGAAAATGCATTCCGCATCTCCATACTGGATAATGAAACGCCTGTCATCTTTGATTCTCAGAACGGGGAATCCACGGACAGCACGATTTTTGAGCTTGCACGCGAAACCGCATGGGAGGCCTGCACGCTCTCCTCAGCGTCTGTAAAAAGCAGCGGCCATATGAAGCATATGGAATTCCGGCTGGACAGCGCCGAAGCAGAAAGCTCTCTGGCATCGGTCGGGTACATCCCCAAAAGATACGGCATTCTGACCGTAACCATCCTATCCTTCATTCCCGCGCAGTTTTCCGGCCTCCGGAATTTCTTTCTCCCGATGATCTCCGCGGCGCTTGCGGCGATCATGATACTGAGCGTCTGCTCGTTCTTTTTAATCCGAAGCCTGATACGCCCCCTTGTAAAGAATCATGAACAGCAGGTCAGCTTCTTTTCCGCCGCCTCACATGAACTCCGCTCCCCTGTCACGGTTATCATGACATCTCTTCCGCTGCTGAAAAATCCGTCTGCGGCAAAGCGGGAAGCGTCTTATGCTCTCATCGAAAAAGAATGTTTCCGGATGAAGAGGCTGATCAGCGACATGTTTACGCTCGCCTCCCTCGACAACGGAGCCATCTCGATCCACAAAGAAAGCGCCCTTATTGACAACCTTCTGATTGACTGTTACGAAAAGTTCGGAGTCCTCGCCGCCCAGAAGAAGATCCGGATCGACTTTCTTCTGCCCGACACACTGATCCCGGAAATCAGCTGTGACCCGGAGCGGATATCGCAGGTATTCACGATACTGCTGGACAATGCGGTTGCCTATACCCCGCAGGGCGGAACAATCCGGATTTCCGTCCTGCTCAGGGCAAATGCGGTCATGGTCTCCGTCGCCGACAGCGGCCCCGGGATTCCGGACGAGAGCAAGGAAAACATCTTCCGCCGTTTCTACCGCTGCGACCACTCCAGAACCGATAAAAACCACTTTGGCCTCGGCCTGAGCATCGCAAAAGAGATCATAGACCTGCATGACGGAACGATCACCGCTGCCGATTCCAGTCTCGGCGGCGCTGAGTTTACGGTATCGCTTCCTGCCCATAGATATCACGGCTGATATAGCTGCGGAGCATTTCAGCCGTCTCATCCGCCGCTTCATCGCCCACAGCCTCAGCGCACTTTTCTACCCAGTAATCCTTATATTCATCCGATAAAATGACTTCAAATAAATTCGCATACGTTGTGCCGTTTCCTGCGATTGCTGTAAAAACGCCAAAATCGTCCTTTTTGAATAAAAATATTATGCTGATAAAGGAACCGGCCGTATCCCCTGTATCCATTCGCTCGCCTCTTATATGACGGTGTTATACGGTTTGTCAAGAGGTATTTTTAAGATTTATTCCGCATTTTTCAGCGCTTCGCCTGGCGGTATTCTTTTCATTCGTCTGAAATCAAAGAACAAAACGATAAGGTATCCGATCAGTACAAACAGGAACATTTTTGCATATCCTGCCGGAGTCATCATAAAGGTATACCAGCCGCTGTAGCTGAACATAATGGCTTTCCACGCGGCGCTCATAACAAGTGTGCCGAGAAAAACGCCGGCAGCGTCGCATACTGCAAAAACGATCGCCGTAGAGAGCAGATACAGCCGCGCAATCTCGCCGTTTTCATAACCGAGTATCTTGGTCATGGAGATGGTGTTCTCATTTTTCTCGATAATGATCTTTGTGAGCAAATAGATCATAACCGCCGACAGCAGGATGCAGAGGATCTGAAAATACCGCATATATGCTCCCATGGAATGATCGAGCTGATCGCACATTTTCGTGATCTCTCTTTCGGTAATGACCGTGGCGATGTTACTGTCTTCAATATCCGTGATCTCAGAGTCTGAAAGATATCCGGTGAACTCGTCCTCCGCCAGTCCGAAAACAGAGCGGAACTGTCCTATCGGCATAAAGACCGCAATACTCAGCGATCTTTCGTAAAAACCTGCTACCCTGAATTCATACTGCTTGCTCTCATATTTTTCATCGAGCAGAATGGTATCTCCGATAGAAACGCCGTATTTATCCCGGAAAGAGCCGGAAATGTAAACCTCATTTTCCTGCAATGAGGACAGTCCGCCAATCGACACATAGCTGCTGCCGTCCTCAATTCCGTATACGGAAACCTCCTCGCTTATCGCATCGCTCTTTCGTACCAGAGAAGTCATAGCGAATCTCTCAGCGCTGTCGTTTGACGTTGCGATTATATTTCCGTCTGTATCTTCACAGGATTTCAAAATATACTGATAATCCGCGAACATCATATCGCTTGCGTTTTCCTTGTAATAGTCAAGCG
>CANRBX010000014.1 GCA_947628955.1 uncultured Lachnospiraceae bacterium
AAGACACTGGCAGCGCAGCTGTACAGCGAATTCAAGGAATACTTCCCTGAGAATAGCGTTGAGTACTTTGTGAGCTACTATGATTATTATCAGCCGGAGGCGTATGTGCCGTCTTCGGATACGTATATTGCGAAGGATTCTTCGATTAACGATGAGATTGACAAACTGCGGCTGTCGGCTACGGCGTCGCTCGTGGAGCGCAGGGACGTGATCATTGTGTCGAGTGTGTCCTGCATTTACGGGATCGGCAGCCCGGAGGACTACAAGGATCTGGTATTGTATCTGAGGCAGGGGCAGGAGCGCGACCGGGATGAGATACTGCGGAAGCTGATCGATATTCAGTATGACCGGAATGAGATGGATTTTCATCGCGGTACGTTCCGGGTGCATGGGGATGTGCTGGAGATCTTTCCGGCGGATGCGGATGACTATGCGTACCGGGTGGAGTTTTTCGGGGATGAGATCGACAGGATCGCGGAGATCGACGTGCTGACGGGGGAGATACGCAGGGGACTTGATTTTATCGCGGTATTTCCGGCTTCGCACTATGTCGTGCCGATGGATAAGATTCTGGCCGCGGCGAAGGCGATAGAGGAGGAGCTTGCCGAGCGGGTGGCGTATTTCAAGAGTGAGGACAAGCTTCTGGAGGCGCAGCGGATCGCGGAGCGCACAAATTTCGATATCGAGATGCTGCGGGAGACGGGGTTCTGCTCCGGCATTGAGAACTATTCGCGGCACCTGGCGGGACTCCCGGCGGGGGCCACGCCGCACACGCTGATCGATTATTTTGGGGACGATTTCCTGCTGATCATTGACGAGTCGCACAAGACGATCCCGCAGGTGCGCGGCATGTTTGCGGGAGACCAGTCGCGCAAGACGACGCTGGTGGATTACGGGTTCCGCCTGCCGTCTGCGAAGGACAACCGGCCGCTTAATTTTGAAGAGTTCGAGAGCAAGATCGACCAGGTAATGTTTGTTTCGGCGACGCCGGGTGAATATGAGGAAGAACATGAGCTGCTGCGGGCGGAGCAGATCATCCGTCCGACCGGGCTCCTGGATCCGTATGTCGAGGTGCGGCCGGTCGAGGGACAGATCGATGATCTGATCGGGGAGATTAATAAAGAGACCGCCCGGGGAAATAAGGTGCTTGTGACGACGCTGACGAAGCGCATGGCGGAGGACCTGACGGATTATATGAAGGAGGTCGGCATCCGCGTGCGGTATCTGCACTCAGATATCGACGCGCTGGAGCGCACGGAGATCATCCGCGATATGCGCCTGGACGTATTTGACGTACTGGTCGGCATCAATCTATTGAGGGAAGGACTGGATATCCCGGAGATTTCCCTGGTGGCAATTCTTGACGCAGACAAGGAAGGGTTCCTGCGTTCGTCCGTGTCGCTGATCCAGACGATCGGGCGCGCCGCGCGAAATGCACAGGGGCACGTCATCATGTATGCAGATGTTGTCACGGATTCGATGAAGGCCGCGCTGGATGAGACGCAGCGGAGGCGCGAGCTGCAGGAGCAGTATAATAAGGAACACGGCATCACACCGCAGACGATCAAAAAGGCAGTGCGCGACCTGATCAGTATTTCAAAGGCGATCGCGAAGGAAGAGCAGCAGATGGAGAAGGATCCGGAGTCGATGAGCAGGGAAGAGCTGGAGAAGCTGATCGCGGAGGTGCAGAAACAGATGAAGAAGGCAGCGGCGGAGCTGAATTTCGAGGCGGCTGCCGAGCTGCGTGACCGCATGATCATGCTGAAAAAACATCTGCAGGGGCTGGATACATGATGCCTGCGGGCCTGTGAGATGCGATGCGGCTGCGGGGTCTGTCCGTCCACGGGAGCGGAAAGATCAGGGCAGACGGGAAGGCAGAAAACGCAGGAAACAAACCAGACAGAGAAAATAAAACAGACAGAGAAAGCAGGGGAATCTTATGGACACGAGCACAGACAGAAAACAGTACATCCGCATCCGCGGGGCGAACGAGCACAATCTCAAAAACATCAGCCTGGACATCCCCAGAAATAAATTTGTGGTGCTGACCGGATTATCCGGTTCCGGGAAGTCGTCGCTTGCGTTTGACACGATTTATGCGGAGGGACAGCGCAGATATATGGAATCTCTCTCTTCCTATGCGAGACAGTTTCTCGGGCAGATGGAGAAGCCGGATGTGGAGAGCATTGAGGGGCTTCCGCCCGCGATCTCGATCGACCAGAAATCGACCAACCGCAATCCGCGCTCGACTGTGGGGACGGTGACGGAGATTTACGACTATTTTCGCCTTTTGTATGCGCGCATCGGTATTCCACACTGCCCGAAGTGCGGAAAGGAGATCAGGAAACAGAGCATCGACCAGATGGTGGATCAGATCATGGAGCTGCCGGAGCGAACGAGGATTCAGATCCTCGCGCCGGTTGTGCGCGGGCGGAAGGGAGAGCATGTGAAGCTGCTCGACCAGGCGAGGCGCAGCGGCTATGTGCGTGTGCGTATCGACGGCAGCATGTATGAGCTGTCCGAGCAGATCCGTCTGGACAAAAACATCAAGCACAATATTGAGATCGTTGTGGACCGGCTCGTCGTCAAAGCGGGGATTGAGAAACGTCTGGCGGATTCTCTGGAGAACGTGATGCAGCTTGCGGACGGCCTGGCACAGGTCGATGTGCAGGGAGGGGAGATGATAAGCTTCAGCCAGAGCTTTTCCTGCCCGGACTGCGGGATCAGTATCGACGAGATCGAGCCGCGCAGCTTTTCATTCAATAATCCGTTCGGCGCGTGCCCGGACTGCTTTGGCCTTGGATATAAGATGGAGTTCGATATCGACCTGATGATCCCGGATAAATCCATCAGCATCCTCGACGGGGCGATCACGGTGACCGGGTGGCAGTCCTGCACCGATAAGGGCAGTTTTACACGTGCGATTCTCGACGCCCTGGCGAAGGAGTATCATTTTGACCTCGGGACGCCGTTCGAGAAGCTCCCCGCAGAGATTCAGGATATGCTGATATACGGTACCGACGGCCGCGAGGTGAAGGTGCATTACCGGGGGCAGCGCGGCGTCGGCGTTTATGACGTGGCTTTCGAGGGCCTGATCAAAAATGTGGAGCGCAGATACCGTGAGACGGCCTCCGAGACCATGAAGCAGGAATATGAGAGCTTTATGCGCATCACGCCGTGCAAGACCTGCGGCGGCCAGCGCCTGAAAAAGTCCGCTCTGGCGGTGACTGTGAGTGGGAAGAATATTCATGAGCTCACCTCCATGTCGGTAGGAGCCCTGCAGAACTTTCTGGAACATATGGAGCTGACGCATCAGCAAGAGATGATCGGCCATCAGGTTTTAAAGGAGATCCGCGCCAGGATCCGTTTCCTCGTCGATGTGGGGCTGGATTATCTGAGCCTTGCCCGGGCCACGGGCACGCTGTCCGGAGGCGAGGCGCAGCGGATCCGGCTTGCGACGCAGATCGGCTCCGGGCTGGTGGGCGTAGCCTATATTCTGGACGAGCCGAGCATCGGGCTGCATCAGCGTGACAATGACAAACTCCTGGCTACTCTGAATAATCTCCGCGATCTGGGAAATACTCTGATCGTAGTAGAACATGATGAGGATACCATGTATGCCGCGGATTACATCGTAGACATCGGCCCGGGCGCGGGAGAGCACGGCGGAGAGGTGGTTGCGGCAGGCACCGTCCAGGACATTATCGCAAACGAGAGATCCGTTACCGGAGCATATCTGAGCAGACGGCTTCAGATCCCGGTGCCGGAGAGCCGCCGGAAACCGACCGGCTGGATCGAGGTGCGCGGGGCGCAGGAGAACAATCTCAAGAAGATCAGCGTCCGGTTCCCGCTTGGCGTCATGACATGCGTGACCGGTGTGTCCGGCTCCGGCAAGAGCTCACTGGTAAACGAGATCATCTATAAGCGTCTCGCGCGGGATCTGAACCGTGCGCGCACGATACCGGGCAGGCATACGGACCTGATCGGCACAGAGCAGCTGGACAAGGTCATCAATATCGACCAGTCCCCGATCGGGAGGACTCCCCGCTCCAATCCGGCCACCTATACGGGCGTATTTGACCAGATCCGCGATCTGTTTGCCGCGACTGCCGATGCAAAGGCGCGCGGCTACAAAAAGGGGCGCTTCAGCTTTAACGTAAAGGGCGGCCGCTGCGAGGCATGCGCCGGGGACGGGATCCTGAAGATCGAGATGCATTTCCTGCCGGATGTGTATGTTCCATGCGAGGTCTGTCACGGCAGACGCTACAACCGGGAGACGCTCGAGGTCAAATATAAGGGCAAGAGTATCTATGATATCCTTGATATGACGGTGGAAGAGGCGCTGAAATTTTTCGAGCATATCCCGTCCATCTACCGGAAGATCGAGACGCTCAACGACGTCGGATTGTCGTATATCCGCCTGGGGCAGCCATCGACGACCCTTTCCGGAGGCGAGGCCCAGCGGATCAAGCTCGCCACAGAGCTGAGCCGCCGCAGCACGGGAAAGACGATATACATCCTGGACGAGCCGACGACCGGCCTTCACTTTGCGGACGTACACAAGCTGGTCGATATTCTGAGACGGCTGGCAGAGGGCGGAAACACGGTGATCGTGATCGAACACAATCTGGATGTGATCAAGACGGCGGACTACATTATCGACATGGGGCCGGAGGGCGGAGACCGCGGAGGCACCGTGATCGCAGAAGGAACGCCGGAGGATGTCGCGAAGAACCCGCGCTCTTATACGGGGCAGTATGTCGCCAAATATTTGCGGTGAGGCCCGGTTTCTGCGCTCTTATACGGGGCAGTATGCCGCTAAATATTTGCGGTGAGGCCCCGGTTTTTGCACAAAGGAAAAAGTCTGACCGAAGTCAGACTTTCCCAGGAAAGAGAAAAATTTGGGTTGAAAATGTTCGCCCGCACTGTCCCGCGGGCCAATGTTTGAGGGAGTACTTGGCAGCGTGTGGGGGCTGCCAAGTGTGAGTTATGAAATATATCAGCTCTTCACTGATACGCCTATAGTGTAAAAAACAAATGTGTTTAAATTATGTCCATATTATAAAAAAAACGGAAACTTAATTAAGAAATCCTTTAAGATGAAAAAAGAAATTCCAATTTCAGGACTTTTGTATTATACTACTATACATCATGGGATTGTATAAGGGTTAAGTGATATTTATTTTGAAAGGGGTAAAATCTATGCCAGCAACAGATGTCGGAATTGATCTTGGCACGGCCAGCATACTGGTATATGTCAGAGGAAAAGGGGTTGTGCTGAAGGAGCCCTCGGTCGTCGCCTATGACCGTGATACGAACAAAATTAAGGCGATCGGCGAGGAAGCGCGTCTGATGCTTGGCAGGACCCCCGGAAATATCGTAGCGGTCCGTCCGATGCGCAAAGGAGTGATCTCGGATTACACGGTGACAGAGCAGATGCTCAAGCATTTCATCCAGAAGGCGATCGGAAAGATGTCTTTTAGGAAGCCGCGGGTGAGCATTTGCGTGCCGAGCAGCGTGACCGAGGTGGAAAAGAAGGCCGTGGAGGATGCGACATACCAGGCCGGCGCGCGCGAGGTCCACATTATCGAGGAGCCGATTGCGGCGGCGATCGGCGCCGGGATCGATATCTCGCGTCCGTGCGGCAATATGATCGTGGACATCGGCGGCGGCACGTGCGATGTGGCAGTGATCTCGCTGGACGGCATTGTGGTCAGCACCTCGCTCAAGGTGGCCGGGGACGACTTTGACGACGCGATCGTCAAATATGTCCGCAAAAAGTACGGCCTGATGATCGGAGAACAGACTGCGGAGGAGATCAAGATCACGATCGGCACGGCGTTTGAGAAGCCGGAGCCGAAGGTGATGGAGGTAAAGGGCCGCGACATTGTGACCGGGCTTCCCAAGACGATCCGCGTGACATCGGAGGACACGCGCGACGCGCTGAAGGAAGTGACCGGACAGATCGTGGATGCGGTACACAGCGTGCTGGAGCGCACGCCGCCGGAGCTTGCGGCGGACGTCGTGGACCGGGGGATCGTGCTGACCGGGGGCGGAGCGCTGCTCTCGGGGCTGGAGGAGCTGATCGAGGCGAGGACCGGGATCAACACAATGACGGCAGAAGACCCGATGACGGTGGTCGCGGTCGGGACAGGCCGCTTTGTGGAGCTGACTGCATCGGACGGAAAAGTCCTGGAATGACACAGATACGAGAAGGGGATGAGGCCCGGCGGGCAGCGTCCCCATTTCTTGACTGCCGCGCAGGAAGCACTTCGCGCAGCGATGCGCAGGATTTGCAGAGGAAAGCAGATTCGCAGGTGCGCATCCGCGCGCAAAGTGAGCAGGCTTATCAGGATTGAGGAACCAGGGAGCGGAAGCGGGCCTGCCCACTTTGTCTTGCAAAGCAGATACTTGACGATGGGCGGACAGATGGAGGAACATGGAGAAACTGGAAGGATACATAGATCATATTATTTTTCGGAACAGCGATAATGGATACACAGTGATGGTGCTGGCCTCGGAGGGGGACGAGATTACCTGCGTCGGAACGCTTTCCTATATAGGAGAGGGGGAGAAGGTAGAGCTTACGGGGCAGTACATATCGCATCCGTCCTATGGGGAGCAGTTTAAGGTAGAGACATGCACGGTGAAGGCTCCGGAGGATGAAGAGTCGGTGGAGCGGTATCTCGGCTCGGGCGCGGTCAAGGGCGTGGGTGCTGCGCTGGCGGCGCGGATCGTCCGGCATTTCCGCGCGGATACGTTCCGCATTATCGAGGAAGAGCCGGAGCGGCTGGCAGAGATCAGGGGCATCAGCGAGAGAAAGGCGCGGGAGATCGCGCAGCAGGTGTACGAGAAGCGCGACATGCGCAAGGCGATGATCTTCCTGCAGCAGTTCGGGATCAGCACGGCGCTGTCGGTCAAGATATACCAGCAGTACGGCGCGAGGCTGTATCAGGTGATCCAGGAGAATCCGTACCAGCTGGCGGAGGACATAGACGGCGTCGGCTTCCGGATTGCGGACGAGATTGCGATCCGGGCCGGGATCCGGGCGGACTCAGAGTACCGGGTGAAGTGCGCCATTTTTTATATCCTGCAGCAGGCGGGCGGCGAGGGACATGTGTTCCTGCCGAAGGAGCAGCTGATGCAGAGAGCGGCCGGGCTGCTGGGAGTGCCGCTGGAGGACATCGACCAGTATCTGGTCGATCTGGCGGTCAGCCGCAAGGTCGTGATAAAATCTGAGGAGCAGGAGCGCGTGTACAGTGCGCCGGCATATTTTATGGAGATGAGCACGGCGCGCATGCTGTGTGACCTCAATATCACCACCGAGATTGAAGAGGCGGCCATTCTCCGGAAAATCTCTTCGATTGAAAAAGAGACCGGCACATATCTGGATGAGATGCAGAAAAAGGCCGTGATCGAGGCGGTGAGGTGCGGACTCCTTGTGATCACGGGCGGGCCGGGGACAGGAAAAACCACGACGATCAATACGCTGATCGCGTATTTTGAGTCGGAGGGGCTGAAGATCCTGCTGGCGGCCCCGACTGGACGCGCCGCCAAGCGTATGACCGAGGCGACCGGCTACGAGGCGAAGACGATACACCGCATGCTGGAGATCTCAGGGCCGCAGGACGGGGAGGCGAACGATTTTTCGCGAAATGCGCAGAATCCTCTGGATGCGGATGTGATCATCATTGACGAGATGTCGATGGTAGATGTCTATCTGATGCATGCGCTGCTCGACGCGGTCTCCGTCGGCACGCGCCTGATCATGGTCGGAGACCGGAACCAGCTTCCGTCTGTGGGGCCCGGGAGCGTGCTGAAGGATGTCATCGACTCGGAGTGCGTGCCGGTGGTGCGCCTGACGAGGATCTTCCGGCAGGCGTCGGAGAGCGACATTGTCGTGAACGCGCACAGGATCAACCGGGGAGAGCAGGTGGCGCTCGACAATAAGAGCAGGGATTTCTTTTTCCTGAAGCGCTATGACGCGAATGTGATCATCAGTGTCGTCATCCGGCTGATCCGCGAGAAGCTGCCCCGCTATGTGGATGCGCAGCCGTATGACATCCAGGTTCTGACCCCGATGCGGAAAGGCCTGCTGGGGGTGGAGCGGCTGAACAGGATCCTGCAGGAATATCTGAATCCCCCGTCGCATGACAAGAACGAACATGAGCATGGAGAGCAGCTGTTCCGCGAGGGCGATAAGGTCATGCAGATTAAGAACAATTATCAGCTGGAGTGGGAGATCCGCGGGCGATACGGGATTCCGGTCGAAAAGGGCGTCGGCATTTTTAACGGCGATATGGGGATCATCCGTGAGATCAATCTTCAGACCGAGCGGATAACAGTTGAATTTGATGAGCAACGTATGGTAGAATATGCATATTCCGGACTGGATGAGCTCGAGCTCGCCTATGCGGTGACGATCCACAAATCGCAGGGGAGCGAATACCCTGCGGTGGTGATGCCGCTGCTTAGCGGCCCGCGCCTGCTGATGAACCGCAACCTGCTGTACACTGCGGTGACGCGCGCGCGCAGATGCGTGACGATCGTGGGGGATCCGGAAGTATTTGAGCAGATGATCGGAAACACGATGGAGCAGAAACGATATACTTCTCTGTCGGAACGGATCCGTGAACTGACAGAGATGTGAGCCGGAGAGCGGGGAGAGATCAGGGAATCCGGTTGAACAGCAGAAACGACAGAAGCAATAAAACTGACAGAAATAACAGAGACTGCGGAAACGGCGAGTGCAGCAGAAGCGACAGAATCGGCAGAGACAACAAAGGCCGCGGAAATGACGAGTGCGGCGGAAACGACAGAATCGGTGAGAAGAAGAACAGAGACCGCGAAGCTGCCGCATCTGGCCGTGCGGCAAAGGACAGGCTGCAAAGGGCGGGAGAGCGCCTGCTGAATGTCCTGTACCCGCCGAGATGCGTGCTCTGCGACGAGGTGCTGAGAAGAGGCGAGCACGGATGCTGCAGGGACTGCCTTGCCGCGCTGCCCCGGATCCGGGGGCCCGTGTGCATGAAGTGCGGCGGGCCGGCAGAGAATGAGCGCGCAGAGTACTGTGAAAACTGCCGGACTCAGGAACACTGGTTTGACAGAGGGGCCGCGGCGTTTACCTATACCGGCGCCATGAGGCAGGCCGTGCGCAGAATGAAGTTTTCAAACCGCAGGGATTATATCCCCTTCTTTGCGGAGTCAATGGCGCAGGCGCTGGAGCGCTGGCTGCCGGTCTGGCGCCCGGAGCTGATCCTTCCGGTTCCGATGCATCCGGCAAGGCGCCGCAGGCGCGGATATAATCAGGCGGAGCTCCTTGCGGAGCGCATCGGGAGAATGACGGGGATCCCGGTCAGGAAGGATCTGCTCTGCTGCACGCGGGCGGTGAAGCAGCAGAAAGAGCTCGGCAGGAGGGAGCGGCTCAGGAACCTTCGCGGGAGTTTTGGCGTGCAGGGCGCGTTTCCGAAGGGCTCCCGGATCCTTCTGGTCGACGATGTCTGCACGACCGGGAGTACTCTGGACGAGATCAGCCGCGTTTTGCGGGCGCACGGAGCGGACAGGCTGTTTTTTATCGTATTATGCACCGGAAAAGGAAAAAAGACAGTATGCACAGACAATAAAATGTGGTAAACTGTTCTTGGAGGCAGGACTGATATTTTGCTATGGAGAAAGGAGTGGTTGGAATGAGCACGGTCAGACTCTGGCTGAGAAATTATCTCGCCCTGTTTACTGATCCGATTTCGTCCATCACGTTTACAAATGTGCTGGAAATCCTTATTCTGGCTTTCCTTGTCTACAGTTTCCTCTTGTGGGTCAAGAATACAAAGGCATGGACGCTGCTCAAGGGGATCATGGTGCTTGTAGTCTGCGTGTCCATTGTCTATCTGTTCCAGATGGATACGCTGATCTATATCGTGAACAGGGCGATTGATATCGCCATTATTGCGATGCTGGTTATCTTCCAGCCGGAGCTGCGGCGCGCACTGGAGCGCATCGGCGAGCAGCAGATCGTCGCCTCGCTGATACCGATCATGGAGAACAAGGGGACGTCGGAGCTTTTCAGCGACCGGACGGTCAACGAGATCGTCAAGGCCTCGCTGGAGATGGGACGCGCAAAGACGGGCGCTCTGATCGTGATCGAGCAGAACATCCGCCTGGAGGAGTATGAGCGCACCGGGATCGTGCTGGATTCTGTCGTGACGAGCCAGCTTCTGATCAATATTTTTGAACACAATACGCCGCTTCACGACGGGGCGGTCATCATCAGGGGCAACCGCATCACGGCCGCGACCTGCTACCTGCCGCTTTCAGACAGCATGGCGCTGAGCAAGGAGCTCGGGACGAGGCACAGGGCAGGGGTCGGCATCAGCGAGGTGACCGATTCGCTGACGATCATTGTCTCGGAAGAGACGGGCAAGGTCTCCGTGGCATACAAGGGTCAGCTGACCAGGAACGTTACCGCCGACATGCTGAGGAACCAGCTGGTTGTCCTGCAGAACAAGACAACTGCGCCTAAGAGATTCAGATTCTGGAAAGGTTGGAGCAAAAATGAAGCATAAATGGACACGCAATCTGAGCCTGAAGCTGGTGTCGCTTGTCGTGGCCTTTCTGATCTGGCTCCTGATTGAAAATATAGACAATCCGACGCGCTCCAGGCTCCTGCGGGATGTGCCGATTCAGGTGATCAACGGGGACAGCGTCACGGAGATTGACAAGGTGTACGATATTGTCTCGGACGAGACGGTCGTGCTCAAGGTCACAGAGCGAAAGAGCATCATCGACAGTCTCTCTGCGAGTGACTTTTCGGTTACGGCCGACATGGAAAACCTGAATGAGATGAACACTGTGCCGCTTACCGTGACCTGCAGCAATCCGCTGGTGAGCTGGGATGAGATAGAGACCGTGCCTTCCTCCATGAAGGTGAACCTCGAGCAGAAGAAGCAGAGCGAATTTGTGGTCAGCGTCTCTGTGACCGGGCAGCCTGAGAAGGGATTTGAGGTGGGCAGGACGGAGATCGTACAGGGCAAGACGGTGCAGATCGCAGGCCCGGAGAGCATGCTGAACCGGATCGGGCAGGTGGTGGCGCCGATCAATGTCGCACGCATCAGCAATGATCAGAGGATCAATGCGACGCTCAATGTTTATGACAAGAACGGCGACCCGATGCAGATGAACCGTCTGCAGGTGAAGGACGCCAGCGGAGTCCTTCTGGCGGAAAATGCGGTCATGGTCGACGTTTCGCTGTGGGAGGTCAGGAGCGATATTCCGGTGGAGGTCCAGATTACGGGGACTCCCGTTGAGGGGTACCGGCTCGCGGGCGTGACGACGATGCCGGAGACCGTGAGCCTCACCGGGACGAAGGAGGCGCTGGATTCCCTCGGCGGAAAGCTTGTCCTGAACGACGTTATCTCGGTCGATCACGTGTCGGAGAGCTTCCTGAAGGAAATCGACATTACGTCGACGATCGCGGACGAGACAGATCTGCGCCTGCCGACCGGCGCGGATCCGACGATTTCCGTGTCTGTGCAGATAGAGCAGACGGGGGATCATACGCTGAGTCTGCCGCTGTCGAACCTTGAGATCATTAACCGGCCGGAGGGGCTGAACCTCACGTTCTCCCCGGCGGATGTGATCCAGATCCAGGTTCATTCGGATACGCTGACCAGCCTGCTGACGATCCGCGACATCAAGGCAAAGATCGACCTGGGAGTGTGCACGGGAGCGGGCAGCTATGAGATACCGGTGCAGGTAGAGCTTCCGGAGGGCTATACGCTCGTCTCGGATGTGAAGCTTGTGGTGACGGCGGAGGAACAGGAGGAAGCACCAGGCAGCAGTGACGAACAGGATGCGGAGGGGTGAACATGATTGAGAAAAAGATGGTCGTAAAGAACAGGCTCGGACTTCATCTGAGGCCGGCGGGGGAACTGTGCAGGCTTGCGACAGAGTACAGGTCAGATATCAAAATCTGTTTTCGCAATAAGGAATTCAGCGCCAAAAGCATACTCGGAATCCTGAGCGCCTGCGTACAGCAGCAGGACGAGATCCGGGTGGTCTGCACAGGGGTGGATGAGAAAGAAGCTTGCGACGCGATTGCTGATTTCATTGAGAAGCAGGTCTAGGGTGAATGAGGATATCGGGAATATTGGAGAAACGGAAAGGGCTGCTGCAGTACTCTGCGGCAGCCCTTTTTTGCAATCGATATACGGTATAACTTTTCTGCAGCTAATGTCAGGATAGAAAAACACTTTCCGGCAGCCGGGTCAGACTCAGGCGTTCGGGTCTGTCGGGTCGTAATTCTGTGTCAGCGGAATCTTCGGAGCAGTTTCAATCTCCACATATTTCGGACGCGCGACAGAATCGCTGATGATAACCTTTGTGCCGATCGGGCAGTTGTCATACAGATATTTCGCATGCTTTACCGTAAGCCGGATGCAGCCGCCGGAGGCGGGCGAACCGAGCTGATTGTAGTATGAAGCATTCAGCGAATGGTTGTTGTTGTACTCCTTGTTCGGAACGGAGTGGAACAGTATGTCATTTGTAATATGTGAGCAGTACTGCCCCCAGGAAGGCCCGTTCAGCTCATGCCAGCGCAGTTTGTCGCGCAGGGTGAAGGTTCCGGTCGGCGTGCTGACCCCGTCTGCGGCAGTGGAGCATACGAATGCCCTCATTTCGGTATTGCCCTTGTAGACGACGACAAAGCAGCTCCTGCGGTTTACCTCGATGCGCCATGCGCCTGCCGGAATGGAGCTTGCGAGAGCTCCGCTGGTCCCGAAGTCGTAGACCGTTCCGTCAATGGTATGCTTTCCGGTGAACATCCGGCCCGACTTCACATTGAAGAAGTAACGCTTTCCGTTCAGGGTAAGCCAGCCGGTGTGCATGGTTCCGTCATTCTCGAAATAGTGCCAGTAGGTTTTCCCTGAGGAGGTTGCGATCTTGACCCAGCCGGTCGTCGCGGAGCCGTAGCTGCTGGATGAGGTCGTCGGGTTCAGGTAATACTTTTTATTGTTGTAGGTAAGCCAGCCGGTCTTCATGACGTATGAGGTCGGGGACATGTAGTATTTGCGCCCGTTCACCGTCTGCCAGCCGGTCTGCCGGACACCGTCCGCATTGGCGTAGTAGGTCTTGCCGTCGACCTTGAAGAAGCCCGTCTGCAGGATTCCGGTAGAGCCGAAACGGTATTTGACGCCGTCGATCTTTTTCCAGCAGTTCTGGACGCGCGTGCCGCCCTTCGCGGGATCAAAATAATACTTTTTATTTTTGATCGTATACCAGCCGGTGACGCGCTTGCCGCTGCTGTCATGATAGTAGATCTTGCTGCCGCCGGACTTTTTCACCCAGCCGGTTGTCGCATAACCGGCGTGAGAGAAATAATATGTGCTGCCGTCGATCTTCACCGTACCGTAAGCGCGCTCGCCCGTTGCCGGGGAGAAGTAGTACAGCTTCTTGTTGATCGTCTGAAAGCCGGTTTTGAGGACGCCGTTCGTGCCGGCGTAATAGAACTTGCCGTCCTGGAGGGACTTGCCGTAAAAGGTCATCCGGCCGTTGTCCCTCGTGATATGGTAGAGCTTGTTCTTCAGGCGGATGGTCCCCAGCTTGATCTGCCCCTTCGCGTTTGCATAATAGTACCCGGCGCCGGATTTAACCCACTTGCTCACCGTGAGGACTCCGTCCTTGCTGTCATTCAGATAGTAGAGGAGATTATCCTCGTTGGAAAACTGGATGAGGCCGGAATACCCCTCCAGCAGTGCGCCGGGACTCTCCGTGTCGGTCTCCGGACGGAAGAGATAAGTGACATTGTCGATCTTGTATGTCTTGTACACACGGTATCCGTTTGCCTTGAAATAGTAGCGTTTGCCGTCGATGGTCCTCCAGCCGGTGGCTTTTGTGCCGTTCTCAAGATAAAACGTGCCTTTGGAATCCTGCTGCCAGCCGGTCGCCGCGGCCGTGAGACCCCCCTCTGCCTCCGCCGCGCTGGTTCTGCCCGCCGGTCCCAGTGTGAAAACCGGTGCACACAGCACAAGCCCTGCAGCGATGCAGAGCGCCGATATCCATTTTTTCATTATAATCCCCCCATGATGATCCGCATCTGCAGAAATCCGGAAACATATACCCAGACTATGCAGATATTTCCTGCTGTTTTGTTTATTATATCTATTGTATGAAAAGATTTCAAGCGGCGCGGCGCGGTAAATTCTTAATATTTTCCTAACCCCGGCGGGATTTTTTGCTCCCGGCACGGCTTGGAGGTTGTCAATTTCAGGGAATTGTTCTATAATGAGTGAAATCAGCAAGGAGTGAAGCAAGTGAGAAAACGGGAACAGTACAAACGGCTGATCATGTTTCTGGCCTCTGTCCTGATCGTCGCGATCCAGACAGGGACGTTTGCCTATGCATGGTTTGAAGAATATCATGTGCGTGAAGTCATCGGAAGACGATACGGTTTCTGGGGACACTGGGCGCTGATCGCGCTGTATGCGCTGATGGTAGTGCTTGTGTCTAAATTGTTTGCCGCGTTCAAGGTGGGGTACCAGCGCGTGCTGGATGTCCTGCTTTCGCAGATTTTTTCCGTTCTTCTGGTGAATACGGTGGCATACCTGCAGCTTGCCCTGATCGGGCGCTGGAGGTTTTTGCAGCATGTCGCGCCGATGATGCGTGTGACTGCGGTCAATCTCGCGGCGGTGATCCTGTGGGTGCTGTTTATGCGGCTGCTCTACACTACGATCTATCCCCCGCACGAGATCCTGCTGATCTACGGTCGGCTGAACCCGAAGGATCTGAGGCGCAAGATGGAGGGGCGCAGGGACAAATACATTATCAGCGGGATGATCTCCCTCGATAAGGGGATCGAGCGCATCAAGGAGGAGATCCCGAAATACCAGGCAGTCGTGATCGGGGATATTCCGGCCCATGAGCGGAACATCTTCCTGAAATTCTGCTTTGAAAATAACATGAGATGCTACTGCCAGCCAAAGATTTCCGACATCATGATCATGAGTTCAGAAAAAATACATCTCTTTGACACCCCGCTGCTGCTGTTCCGGAACTGCGGGCTGACCGTGGAGAAACAGGTGATCAAGCGGATCTTTGACCTGGTGTGCGCATCCCTGATGCTCGTAATACTGTCGCCGCTGCTGCTGGTGATCGCCCTTCTGGTCAAATGCTACGACGGGGGCCCGGTCCTCTACAAACAGGCGCGCCTGACGAAGGACGGAAAGGTATTTCAGGTGTATAAGTTCCGGAGCATGCGGGTAGACTCGGAAAAACAGGGGGCCAGGCTTGCCATGAAGGGGGACAGCCGCATCACACCGGTCGGGAAGGTGCTGCGCAACATCCATTTCGACGAGCTGCCTCAGCTTCTGAATATTATAAAGGGGGACATGTCTCTGGTGGGGCCCCGCCCGGAGCGGCCGGAGATCGCGGCGCAGTACACGAAGGACATCCCGGAGTTTGCCTACCGGCTGAAGGTGAAGGCGGGACTGACCGGGTATGCACAGGTGTATGGAAAATACAACACCACGCCGTATGACAAGCTGAAGCTGGATCTGACTTATATTGAGAATTACTCCTTTGTCCTTGACCTGCAGCTGATTGCGACGACGGTCAAGATCCTCTTCCAGAAGGAAAACACGGAGGGGGTCGAGGAGTGGCAGGTGACGGCCGCAACCGGGAAGTCCGGCCAGAAAACCGGGAAGAACGGAGAGTCCTCCGGAAAATCCGAGGCCGGAAAGAGTGGACAGAAGACCGAAAAGCCCGGGGCCGGGAAGGACGGAAAACCGACCGGAAAAGCAGGAACTGGAAAGAGCGGACAGAAAACCGGGAGGCCCGGAGAGGAAAAGAGCGGACAGGAAACCGGACAGCCCGGGAGCGGGAAGAATGGACAGAAAGCCGCCCGGGACGGCTCACATGAGTAAGATTCATGTGCGGCGCCGGATGTGGAAATTCAGACAGGAGACTGTATGGAACAGAAGATTCTGGTGAGTGTGGTCATGCCGGCATACCGCTGTGCAGACACAATCGGAAAGGCAATAGACTCTGCCCTGGAACAGGACGTACCGCTGGAGGTGATCGTGCTGAACGATCAGTCGCCGGACGGGCTGGATGCAGTGATGGAGCAGTATGCAAAAGATACAAGGGTGCGCTATCTGCAGAACGAGAGGAACCTCGGCGCGGCTGCTTCCCGGAACCGCGGGGTGGAGCTCGCGCGGGGGCGTTATGTCGCATTTCTGGATGCAGACGACTGGTGGGCCCCAGGAAAGCTGAAGGCGCAGCTTGCGCGGATGAAAAAAGAGGGTGTAGTGTTCTGCTCCACGGGCCGGGAGCTTGTGACGCCGGACGGCCGTCTGACGGGACGCGTCATCGGTGTCAGGGAGCAGATCACATACCGCTCCCTTCTTTTGCACAACTGTATCAACTGCTCGTCGGTCCTTATGAGGACGGAGGTCGCGCGGGAATTCCCGATGGAGCATGAGGACAGCCATGAGGATTATATTACCTGGCTTGGTGTTCTGAAAAAATACGGACGGGCGGCCGCCATCGACGAGCCGCTGCTGAAATATCGGCTCAGCTCCGGAGGAAAATCAGGAAACAAACTGAAATCGGCCGGAATGACCTACCGCGCATACCGCTATGCCGGATTCGGGAGACTCCAGGCGGCTTTCTGGTTCTGCGCATATGCGGTGAACGGCGTGCTGAAATACGGGCGCGCCTACCTTTCCGGAAACGGACGCGGGCGTGTCTGACCGAAAGGCGGGAGATGCGGGCGTGCCTGGCCGCGTGGCGGGAGATGCGGCTTGGCGAGAAATGCATGGTGGAGACGCAGTCCGGCTGAGAATGTATGGCGGGAGACGCAGCCTGACGAGGAACGCATGGCGGGAGGCCGTGTTTTGCTTGCAGCCCGGAGATCCTTATGGTAAAATAGCAGATATTTCCTCCCGGCGCCGCGCACGGCGGACAGATGCAGGCCGGAGTATTGCTGCGCAGCCTCGAAAGCTGAGAACATGCGGAGGATGAGAAACCGGGAGCGGATGCAGAATAGACAGGACCCAGAAACGACGAGGCGCAAGAACGACAGGACACAGAAATGCCGAGGCGCAAGAACGACAGGACACAGAATAGGCAGGACATAGAAGCGACAAGGCACAAAAACGACAGGACTTTTGAGAGACAGAACATACGGAGGACAGCGATGATTGACAGATTGATCGGAAATATCAGGAAAACAAATGCGCCGGTGGTGGTCGGGCTCGACCCGATGCCGGGATTCATCCCGGAGCATATCCTGAAGTGCGCATTTGCAGAATTCGGGGAGACGCTGGAGGGCGCTGCGGAGGCGGTCTGGCAGTACAATAAGGCGATCGTGGACGCCGTCTATGATCTGATCCCGGCTGTGAAGCCCCAGATCGCGATGTATGAGCAGTTCGGGATCCCGGGGCTTCAGGTGTTCCGTCGGACGATCGAGTACTGCCAGGAGAAGGGGCTTGTGGTGATCGGCGACGTGAAGCGCGGCGATATCGGCTCGACCTCCGCGGCATATGCAGCCGCACATCTGGGAAAAATACAGATAGGAAAAAACATGTTTACGCCGTTTGGCGAGGACTTTGCGACCGTGAACCCATATCTCGGGACGGACGGGATCCGGCCGTTCCTTGATGTGTGCCGGGAAGAGAAAAAGGGGCTGTTCATCCTCGTGAAGACGTCCAATCCCTCCAGCGGAGAGTTCCAGGACCGGCTGGTGGACGGAAAGCCGCTGTATGAGCTGGTTGGAGAAAAGGTGGCGGAGTGGGCCGAATCCTGCATGGGCGGGACGTACAGCTATATCGGGGCGGTTGTGGGAGCAACTTACCCGGAGGTGGGAAAGGTGCTGCGGAAGGTCATGCCGAAATCGTTTATCCTGGTGCCGGGCTACGGAGCACAGGGCGGCAGGGCGGCCGACCTGGTTCCCTATTTTGACAGCGACGGACTTGGGGCGATCGTAAATTCCTCCAGGGGGATCATTGCGGCATACAGACAGGAAAAATATGCGAAGTTCGGCGCGGAGCATTTCGCGGACGCCTCCAGGCAGGCGGTACTGGACATGATCGCAGACATCAACGGGGCGCTGGGAAGATAACAGAAAACAGCGTGCCGTTCATATGGGACAGGAGTATACAATGGCAGAAAAATACAGGATACGGGCGGTTGTCCTCTCGCAGGAGCAGATCGCCGGGCAGATATTCAGCATGTGGCTGCAGAGCGGGCCGATCGCGCGCGCGGCGCGCCCCGGACAGTTTCTCTCTGTCTACAGCAACGACTCGGGCAGGATGCTTCCGCGCCCGATCAGTATCTGCGAGACAGATCCCGGGCGGGAGGCGCTGCGCATCGTGTACCGCACGGCAGGAAAGGGCACGGAGGAATTCAGCCGCTGCCGGGCGGGGGACACCCTGGACGTTCTGGGGCCGCTTGGAAACGGCTTCCCGCAGGAACGCTGCCCGGAGGGGAAAAAGGCGCTTCTGATCGGGGGCGGTATCGGGATTCCGCCGATGGTGGAGCTGGCAAAATCGCTCGCAGGCGAGGTTCAGGTCATCGCCGGCTACCGGGACGAGCTGTTCCTGACGGACGAGCTTTCCGCGCACGGGAGGCTGTATGTGGCGACGGAGGACGGAAGCGCCGGGACAAAGGGAAATGTGCTGGACTGCATCCGCGAGAACCAGCTGAGCGCGGATGTGATTTTTGCTTGCGGACCGGCCCCGATGCTCCGGGCAGTCAAAAAGTACGCACAGGAGAAAAACATCGAGTGCTGGGTCTCCCTGGAGGAACGGATGGCCTGCGGGATCGGGGCCTGCCTGGCCTGCGTATGCCGGACGACGGAGACGGACGCACACTCTAATGTGAAAAACAGGCGGATCTGCAAGGAAGGGCCGGTGTTTGCGGCGGAGGATGTCGAGCTGTAGAACTGATCTCCGCGGCGGAGGATGCTGCACTATAGGGCAGATGTCTGCGGCGGATGTTGAGCTATAGAACAGATGTCTGCGGCGGATGCTGAGCTATAGGGCAGATGTCTGCGGCGGCGAATGTCGAACTGCAGGACAGATGTCCGCGGCGGTGGATGCCGGGCTGCAGGGCCGGATCGCATCGTACTGAGAATGACAGGAGACGGATTATGTATAGTATGAAAGTAAAAATCGCCGGCGTCGAGCTGAAGAATCCGGTGATGACGGCCTCCGGGACATTCGGTTCCGGCATGGAGTACAGTGAATTTGTCGATCTTTCGAGGCTGGGGGCGGTTGTGACAAAGGGTGTTGCGAAGGAGCCCTGGGAGGGCAATCCGACGCCGCGCATCGCGGAGATACGCGGGGGCATGATGAATGCGGTCGGCCTGCAGAATCCGGGGATCGATACCTTCTGCGCGCGGGACCTTCCGTTCCTGGCGCAGTACGATACCGCAGTGATCGTCAACGTCTGCGGGAGGACGACAGAAGACTACTGCGAGGTGGCGGAACGGCTGGCGCAGGAGCCTGAGGCCGATCTGCTGGAGATCAATATCTCGTGTCCGAATGTGAAGTGCGGGGGCATTTCCTTCGGACAGGATCCGAGAGCTGTGGAAGAGATCACGCGCGAGGTCAGGCGCCGCGCAAAGCAGCCCGTGATCATGAAGCTCAGCCCGAATGTGACAGACATCACGGAGATCGCGCGGGCGGCGGAGGCGGGCGGCGCGGATGCCATCTCCATGATCAACACGCTGACCGGCATGAAGATCGACGTGAACCGGAGAACCTTTGCGCTCGCGAACCAGACGGGCGGCGTATCGGGGCCGGCGATCCATCCGATCGCGGTGCGCATGGTGTATCAGACGGCCCGGGCGGTGTCCATACCGATTATCGGCATGGGCGGGATCACAACGGCCGAGGACGCGCTGGAATTTCTCCTTGCGGGCGCGACAGCCGTCGCGGTCGGGACCGCGAATTTCCGCAATCCGACCGCGACGCTTGAGGTGATAGACGGCATTGAAGAGTATATGCGCAGACAGAATGTTGCGGATATCCGGGATCTGATCGGGGCAGTGGCCTGACCGGATGGCGGAGAGTACCGCACACGAAATGACGAGACTGGGAGGAAACCGGCAATGGAACAGTATAAAGAAGAGTTTATAAAGTTTATGGTGGACTGCGAGGTCCTGAGATTTGGAGATTTTGTGACCAAGAGCGGACGGAAGACCCCGTTTTTTGTCAATACCGGCTATTACCGGACCGGAGGACAGCTCCGGCGGCTCGGGGGCTACTATGCGCGGGCGATCCGGGAAAAATTCGGACTGGATTTTGAGGTGCTGTTTGGACCCGCCTACAAGGGGATCCCGCTGGCTGTAACCACGGCGGCGGCGATCAGCGAGCTGTATGGCCGGGATATCCGCTACTGTTCGAACCGCAAGGAGGTCAAGGACCACGGGGACAAGGGGATCCTCCTGGGAGGTCCGGTTTCGGACGGCGACCGGGTTGTGATCATTGAGGATGTCACGACGGCAGGTACCTCCATCGCGGAGACGCTTCCGATCATCAGGGCGCAGGGTGCGGTCGATGTGCTTGGCCTGGTCGTCTCTGTGGACCGTATGGAGCGCGGCCAGGGAGAGAAGAGCGCACTCGCCGAGATCGAAGAGAAGTACGGCCTGAAGACGACAGCGATCGTGACGATGGCTGAGGTCACGGAGTACCTGTACGGCAGGGAGCACAACGGAAAAATTGTGATCGACGATGCAATAAAAGCTGCAATTGATACATACTATGAGCAGTATGGGGCATAAATTTTGAGGAGGACATATTTTTATGGAAGAAAAAATGTTTAAAGCAGTGTCTGCCGGGGGCATACTGAACCTGGTGCTTGGAATCCTGATCCTGATCACGGGCGTGGTCTGCGGTGTGCTCCTGCTGGTCAGCGGCGGAAAGCTCCTGGGCAGCAAAAAGGGCGTCATGATCTGATGGGTACAGCGTTAAAAAAGGGGATCAGGCTCTCCGGATCGTGTCTGTTCCTGATCTACCTGACAGGGCTCGTTTACTTCCTCTTTTTCGCGGAGAGCTATGGCCGCGGCCTGGAGGGAGCGGTTTACAGTTACAATCTGCTGCCGTTCAGGGAGATCAGGAGGTATCTGACCTTCCGGGAGATCCTGGGGATGCGCTCGGTGATCCTGAACCTGGCCGGAAACATCCTGGGATTTGTGCCGTTTGGCGCGCTGGTCCCCCTGCTGGCAAGGGGAATGAGAAGAATGTGGAAGACGGGGCTTCTGGGCCTGGAGGTCAGCGCACTGGTCGAGGTATCGCAGCTTCTGTTTCACGCGGGCAGCTGCGATGTGGATGATGTGATCCTGAATACAGCCGGCGCTCTGCTCGGCTATGCAGTTTTCCGGCTGGCCAGCACCCTTTATTACCGCCGGCAGTCGTTCCGCGGGCCGGCCCGGGCGTGACCGAACAGACAGCGGCAGGGATCGCATCAGCCGCAAAACCGCTTCTGCGCCGGGAGGACCGGCTTCACAGTATGCGGCGTCATGACACCGTCCACAGCGGCATTCGGCACGCAGGGATGCCGGGGAGGAGCGCATTGGATCACAGCGCGCAGATTTTCGGCAAAATTTTCAGGATAAGGAGTACCAGACGGGATGGCGAAACGGAAGCAGGAGGTTTATTCCTTTGCAGAAAAAAAATATTCGGTAAACGGCGTGGCGTCAGCGGCGCTCAGCGTTGCCTCGGTGGTTGTCCTGGCCGGCCTGCTGCTCGTATCCTTCCTGCTGAAGGGAAGGGCGGGCGACTGGATCGGCGCGGCGGGCTTTACCGGGATCGTGATGGCATGCTGCGGGCTGTGGTACGGGTTTGCCGGCTTCAAGGATGAGTGCAAATCCTATTTTTGCAGCAGACTCGGGACGATCCTGAGTGCGGTCACCATTGCGGGGTGGTTTTTTGTCGTTTGTATCGGGCTGGCGTGAAAATGAGGCAGAGCCGCGGGAGCGCCTGTCCGGATTCCCGGCATGTTTTCGGGAGGACAGGCAGGGCCTTTTCGCGGAATCTTCGGGGGCGCCGGACGGACAGCGGAAAACGTTAGGACAGATTTGTGTACAGGAGGCACGAGATGGGACAGGAAAACGCGAATGAAGCGTATTTACAGGAGCGGTATGGTCTTACGGCGGAGCGGATCCACGAGATCTGCACGGAAGAGACAGTGCCAGCTCCTTTTTGCGATTATTTTCAGAAGACGGCGAGATTTCTCGTACAGATGGAGGATCTGAGGGAGCTTCTGGAGTCCGGCGCGGTGCGGGATTACACGCTGCACCAGTGGGAGCAGCTGAACACGGCCCTGTATTATGACATTCTGCCTGAACAGTACGAGATGAGCTACGGCAACCCGGCTTATGCGGTCAGAAAGCTCGGGGAGGTGCACGGGAGGATCCTGAGCTTTCTTTACGCGGAGCTGCGCGGCCTGATCGTGTATATTTTCGAGCGGAGGCTCGAGGAGACCGTAGTTCTGCAGGAGCTGTTCATTGAGATTTATAACTGCTTCGAGCAGGAGAAGCTGCCGGAGTACAAGCAGATCCAGCAGATCGTCTACTGGTTTGTCAGCGACTACAGCGAGCTGTTTGCGGCGTACCGGACGCGGTCTGCGGTGGATCCGGATCTGGATTTCGCGGCGCGGATCATCATGGAGTCGGATCTGAGCGATCTGCGCTATCTGTACCAGTACGGAGAATATATTTCCGAGAATGAGCGCAGGACGGCCGAGTACATGAACCGCCTCTCCGAGGAAGAGATCGCGGCGATGGCCGACACCTTCACAGAGGGCTATCGCATCGGCTTCGAGGCGGGAGGCAAGGATCTTTCGATCAAGCGGACCGTCAACATCCGCTACCACCTCGGATTTGAGCGGATGGTGCGCGCAGCCATTGTGAATTTCCGAAAGCTCGGCCTGCGGCCGGTGATCTACCGCGCGGCGGTCAGCACGATCAATAAATCCCGCCATCTGCGCATCGGATACACGGGCGCGGCCGCGAACAGGCAGTTCGACTATGACCACCGCGCCGACAACGCCATTTACCTGGACAGGCGCTATATCGAGCGCAGGCTGGGCGTGCTGCGCAGCGCGTACGAGTCGTACCGGACGCTTGCGAATGAGCATGCGGGCCCGGCGGTCATAGAGGTCTTCGGAGAGAAGCCGTTCGTACCGGAGACAAAGCCGGAGCCCTACCATCTGTCCGGGAAACAGCAGAAGCTTTCGGTTGAGATGCAGAACGAGCTGTCCCGGCTGACCGACCAGTATATTCCGGGCAGGGAGCGCAGCTTTACGATCATCGCGTTTCCGGTTCCGGAGATCGGCCCGGCCTTCGAGGAGATCTTCCGCGAGACCGTGCGGATCAATACGCTGGACTACCGGCTGTATCAGAGCATGCAGCAGGTGCTCATCGATGCGCTCGACCAGGGAGAGGCGGTGCATGTCAGAGGAAAGGACGGCAACCGGACGGACCTCATGGTCGCGCTGACGACCCTGTCGGATCCGAAGCGGGAGACCCTGTTTGAAAACTGTGTGGCAGATGTGAACATTCCGGTCGGAGAGGTCTTCACGTCGCCGCGGCTGGCCGGCACGAACGGCGTTCTGCATGTGAAGCAGGTATATCTGGGAGGGCTCGAGTATCGGGATCTGGAGATAAAATTCCGGGAAGGGATGGTGAAGGACTACAGCTGCGGCAACTTCCAGACGCAGGAGGAGAACCGCGGCTATATCCTGGAAAACGTGATGTACCACCATGAGACGCTTCCCCTCGGGGAATTTGCGATCGGCACCAATACGGCCGCCTACGTGATGGCGCAGAGATACGGGATCGCGGACAAGCTGCCGGTTCTGATCGCTGAGAAGATGGGGCCGCATTTCGCGCTCGGCGATACGTGTTACAGCTGGCAGGAGGACACGCCGGTGTACAATGCCGACGGCAGGGAAGTGATCGCCCGCGACAACGAGGTGTCGCTGCTGCGCAGAGAGGATGTGTCAAAGGCGTATTTCGGATGTCACACAGATATCACAATCCCCTATGAAGAGATCGGATCGATCGAGGTCGTCTGCGCGGACGGGCGCAGGATCCCGCTGCTTCGGGATGGGCGGTTCGTGCTCGCGGGGACAGAGCAGCTGAATGTGCCGCTCGATGAACTGAAGCAGGGCTACTGTTCACTCCGTGACCAGCGACGCGAAGCTAATCCTTTAGGATAACGAGCAGTTTGGGCATGCAAATTCGCTTCGTGAAGCCCAAACTGCCTCCTGAATCACTTTCTTACGGCCTCAGCAGCAAGTGCTTCGGACTGGTCTGAACAGTAGCGAAACAGGAGCTGAAAATGAATGAAAAAGAAATGCGGCATTGACAAGGCAGAATATAATAGGTAAAATTTAAGGCGACAGCCGGGCTTTTGTTGAACACAGCTTCAGAGAAAAGGAGAAGATAAGATGGCAAAAGTTGGTATTGTGATGGGCAGCGATTCCGATATGCCTGTGATGAGCAAGGCGGCGGATATGCTGGAGAAATTCGGGATTGACTATGAGATGAGGATTATTTCGGCTCACAGGGAGCCGGAGGTGTTTTTTGAATATGCAAAGACCGCGGAGGAGAAGGGGATCCGGGTGATCATCGCGGGAGCCGGCATGGCGGCCCATCTTCCGGGGATGTGTGCGGCCATTTTCCCGATGCCGGTCATCGGCATCCCGATGCACACGACGTCGCTGGGCGGAAGGGATTCGCTGTACTCGATTGTGCAGATGCCGAGCGGCATCCCGGTGGCCACGGTCGCGATCAACGGCGGGGCGAACGCGGGCATCCTGGCCGCGAAGATCCTTGCGGTATCGGATCCGGAGCTTCTGGCGAAGGTGAAGGCATACGCCGCGCAGCTGAAGGAGCAGGTCGAGGCGAAGGACGCCCGGCTGCAGCAGACGGGCCACAGGGGATATTCCGCGTCATAGCCGGGCACACGCCTGCGGCGGCGGCACCGGAGCTTCCGGTGAAGGGAGAGACATACGCCGCAGGGCCGGAGGGACAGACCGCGGCAGAAATGCCGGCGGCGAAAAGAGACGGAACGGGACAGGCTGCGGCAGAAATGCCGGCGGCGGAAAGAGACGGAACGGAGCAGGCCGCATCCGCACAGGCATGAGGCGGCTGCGGGCAAAAGTACAGGGACACGCGTGATCAGGAGGAGAATATGGATTACAAGAAGGCAGGAGTGGATATCGAGGCAGGCTACAGATCCGTAGAACTGATGAAAGAGCATGTCAGAAGAACGGTTCGCCCGGAGGTGCTGGCGGGGATCGGCGGGTTTTCCGGTGCGTTTTCCATGGAGTCGTTTAAGAATATGGAGAAGCCGACGCTTGTTTCCGGCACAGACGGGGTCGGGACGAAGCTGAAGCTGGCATTTTTGCTGGACAGGCATGACACGGTCGGCATCGACTGCGTGGCGATGTGCGTCAACGACATCGCGTGCGCGGGCGGAGAACCGCTTTTTTTCCTTGACTATATCGCATGCGGCAGAAACTATCCGGAGAAGATCGCGGCGATCGTCAGCGGCGTGGCCGAGGGCTGTGTGCAGGCCGGGGCCGCCCTGATCGGCGGGGAGACGGCCGAACACCCGGGGCTGATGCCGGAGGACGAGTACGATCTGGCCGGATTCGCGGTCGGGATCGTGGACGAGAAGGATCTGATCACCGGGAAGGAACTGAGGGAGGGGGACGTGCTTCTGGGTATTGCTTCCTCCGGTCTGCACAGCAATGGATTCTCGCTGGTGAGGAAGGTCTTTCCGATGGAGCGGGAGGCGCTGGACACTTATTATGAAGAACTCGGGACGACGCTCGGCGAGGCGCTGCTGACCCCGACAAAAATCTACGTAAAGGCGCTGCGCAGCATAAAGGAGGCCGGCGTCCGCGTGAAGGCGTGCAGCCACATTACGGGGGGCGGCTTTTATGAGAATGTGCCGCGGATGCTCCCGAAGGGCGTGCGCGCGGTGATCAAGAAAAACAGCTATCAGGTTCCGGCGATCTTCCGCATGCTGGCGCAGCAGGGCGGGATTGCCGAGGAGATGATGTATAATACCTACAACATGGGCATCGGCATGGTGGTCGCCGTCAATCCTGAGGACGTTACAGCCGCCGAGAGGGCGATCGAAGCTGCGGGAGAGACCGTATACCAGATCGGCGGCATCGAGCGCGGAGAAAAGGGAGTTGTGTTATGCTGAGAGTGGCAGTGATGGTATCGGGAGGCGGCACGAACCTGCAGGCGATCCTCGACGGGATCGCGCAGGGAAGCATCACGAACGCGCAGGTCGTCCGGGTGATCAGCAACAGCCGCAGGGCATACGCTCTTGAGCGCGCGGCCAGGGCAGGGATCCCCTCGGTGTGCATTACGCGGAAGGATTACCCGCAGCCGGAGGATTTTAACCGCGCGCTGCTTGCGGCGCTGCAGGAGTCCGGCGCCGATCTTGTCGTGCTGGCCGGATGCCTGGTCGTGATCCCGCAGATCGTGGTGGATGCCTATCCGAACCGGATAATCAACATCCATCCGGCGCTGATCCCGTCGTTTTGTGGCACGGGATACTACGGGCTGGGCGTACATGAGGCGGCCCTCGCGCGCGGCGTGAAGGTGACAGGCGCGACGGTTCATTTTGTGGACGGAGGCACGGATACGGGGCCGATCATCCTGCAGAAGGCCGTGGAGGTGCAGGAGGGCGATACGCCCGAGGTGCTGCAGAGAAGAGTGATGGAGCAGGCCGAGTGGGTCATCCTGCCGCAGGCGGTGGATCTGATCGCGAACGGCCGCGTGGCGGTGGAGGACGGAAGAGTGCGCATCACCCGGTGAGAGGGCTGCGGCGCCGCAGGAAGCGGCCTGCCGTAAAAGCGCAGGACAATGATAAAGATACCGGACAGCAGCAGATGTGGAGGAAAACATATGAAGATACTGATCGTGGGAAGCGGCGGGAGAGAGCATGCGATCGCGTGGAAGATCGCGCAGAGCCCGAAGGCGGACAAGATATACTGTGCGCCCGGCAATGCGGGCATTGAGGAGTACGCCGAGTGCGTGGACATTAAGGCGATGGAATTTGAAAAGCTGGCCGCATTCGCGAAGGAACATGAGATTGATCTCACTGTCGTCGGCATGGACGACCCGCTTGTGGGCGGCATTGTGGACGTGTTTGAGGCGCAGGGGCTCCGGGTGTTCGGTCCCCGCAGAAATGCGGCGATCCTGGAGGGCTCCAAGGCATTTTCAAAGGATCTGATGAAAAAATACCATATCCCGACGGCCGCGTATGAAAGCTTTACGGACGCGCAGGCCGCACTGGACTACCTCCGGACGGCAAAGTTCCCGATCGTGCTCAAGGCTGACGGGCTTGCGCTCGGGAAGGGCGTGCTGATCTGCGGAACCCTCGGGGAGGCCGAGGCAGGCGTCCGGGAGATCATGACGGACAAAAAGTTCGGGGACGCCGGGAACTGCATGGTGGTCGAAGAGTTCCTGACCGGCCGTGAAGTGTCGGTGCTGAGCTTTGTGGACGGGAAGACGATCAGACCGATGACGTCGGCGCAGGACCACAAGCGTGCCGGGGACGGCGATACCGGGCTGAATACCGGCGGCATGGGAACCTTCTCCCCGAGCCCGTTCTATACGGAAGAGGTGGATGCGTTCTGCAGGAAGTACATTTACCAGCCGACGGTCGACGCGATGGCCGCGGAGGGCCGCGCGTTTAAGGGAGTCATCTTTTTCGGGCTGATGCTGACCGCGGACGGCCCGAAGGTGCTGGAGTACAATGCAAGATTTGGCGACCCGGAGGCACAGGTGGTGCTTCCGAGGATGAAGACGGATATCATAGATGTCTTCGAGGCATGCATTGATGGGACGCTGGACCGGATGGAGCTTCAGTTTGAGGACAATGCGGCTGTCTGCGTCGTGCTCGCGTCCGACGGATATCCGGTCAGCTACAGGAAGGGCTATCCGATCAGCGGACTGGAATCGTTCCGGGGCAGGGACGGCTGCTACGTGTTCCACGCCGGCACGGCGAGGAACGGTGACAGGATCGTGACAAACGGCGGCCGCGTGCTGGGTGTGACTGCTTTGGGCGCGGATCTGAAAGAGGCGCGGAAAAATGCCTATGAGGCAGCCGGCCTGGTTTCTTTTGAGAATAAGTATTTCAGGCACGATATCGGAAAAGCGATCGATGAGGCGGACGCCGCCGGGAAATACAGTAAGTGACGAGAGGTGTAAGTGCAATGGAGAGTCAAACATTTAAGTGGAAGACGCTGATCATAATGACGGTCATTCTGACCTGGCTGTGCGGGTGGAGCGTGACGGCTGAGGACGGTTCCAACGACAATTCGCTGGCATCGCTCGGGATCCTGACGGAGGGCGCGGTGGTATCCCCCGACTTTACCTACGGGGTCACGGAATATGACGTCACGGTTCCGGCGGGCACGCAGGAGATCCAGCTGGATCCGGTTCCGACGAACGGGAACGCGTGGATCGTGGATATTACGGGCACGACGCTGACGAACGGGGAGACGACCGTAGAGATCATTGTCTCCGCCGCGAACGGGGAGCAGTATCCGTATTATCTGCATGTGAAGGAGGCGGCGGCCCAGCCCCCGGCGGCGCCGGAGACGGAAGCCCCCCAGACCGAGCCGCCGACGGAGACGGAGCCCGAGACAGAGGATCCGCGCTATGTAAAGGTGGACCGCACGGCGCTTCAGGATGCCGAAAATACCATCGCGGCCCTGAAGGACGAGACCAGGATCTACCGGGACAGATCGGCGATGCTGGTCCGGATCCTGTACGGGATGATCGCGTTCTGCGTTGTACTGCTCTTCGTTGTGATCAATCTGATCCTGAAAAAGAAGGATCTGAAAGCGGAGCTGCAGGAGTATATGGGATACGGCTATCCGCAGGATATCCAGGAGGAGCCGGCGGACGCCCCGGGAGGGCGGGAACGCCGCGCGCGCAGGGAAGGGCCGGAGAAACCGGAGGTTCAGCCCGGGCCCGAGTCCGAACCTGAGCCGGAGATGCTGAGGGATGATCCTGCGACGGTGCCGAAGCCGCAGAAGGCCAGGAAGAAGGCAAAGAGGATGCCGGAGTACCAGAAGCCGCAGCAGCAGGAATATGAGTACCAGAAGCCGGACGACAGCAAGGCGGAGGACGTTGAGATCACGATGATCGACCTGTGATCAGACTGCTGTAAAATATAGAGGGATGCTGCAAGATAAATGACTGAAAGAACGGCGCGGGCGTGCCGGCGGCAGTTTTGCGGCATCCCTTTTGCGTGGTCCATCCGCCCTGATTTTAGAGATTGACACGGGAAATGACCTGTTATACAATAGATGACACAAAGGAGGAAAGGGCAGATGCTGATAGAGATAGACTTTCAGAGCGACGAGGCGCTGTATATGCAGCTGCGGAATCAGATCATATTCGGGATAGCCACTTCGGTGATCCGGGAGGGAGACACGCTCCCCTCCGTCCGCCAGCTCGCGGACGACATCGGGATCAACATGCACACAGTGAACAAGGCCTATTCGGTGCTGCGGCAGGAGGGCTTCGTCACGATCGACCGCAGAAAGGGCGCGGTCGTGGCGCTGGACGTGAACAAGCTGCAGGCCCTGGGCGAGATGCGGCAGCAGCTGCAGGTGATCCTGGCAAAGGGCATCTGCAAGAACATTTCCCGCCGCGAGGTCTGCGAACTGGTTGACGAGATATATGAAGAGTATGGAAGGCAGGAGGACGATTGATGCAGGACAATTTTACACAGAGTGCGAGGCAGGTGCAGAAGCTGGCCGTAAAGGCGGCGAGAAGCTGCGGACACAGCTATGTCGGCTCGGAGCATCTGCTGATCGGCCTGGTACAGGAACCAAAGGGGGCGGCCGGGGCGGTTCTTCGGGCGCACGGCGTAGATGAACAGAAGCTGAAGGAGCTGATCGACCGCCTGATCGCTCCGGACGGCAGCATGCTCTCGGCGGAAGAGGAAGGATGGACGCCGAGGGCGCAGGAGATCCTCCGGGAGAGCGCGGAGGCGGCGCAGTTTCTGGAGAGCGACCAGACGGGGACAGAGCATATCCTTCTGGCGATCCTGCAGGACGTGGAGTGCGTGGCGACCAGGCTTCTGCACACGCTCGGGGTCAGCCTTCAGAAGCTGTATACGGATCTGATCTCCGTCATGGGAGTTCCGGAGGACAAGTATAAGGAGATGCTGCGCGGCGCGAAGGCGGAGACGCCGCCCGGGGCCACACCGATGCTCGACCAGTACAGCAGGGATCTGACGGAGCTCGCATCGGCCCACAGGCTGGATGTGACGGTGGGCAGAGAGCAGGAGACGGAGCGCATCATTCAGATCCTCAGCAGGCGGACAAAGAACAACCCCTGCCTGATCGGGGAGCCGGGCGTCGGCAAGACGGCGATCGTCGAGGGCCTTGCGCAGCGCGTCGCCGCCGGGCAGGTTCCGGAGCCGATGCTCGGAAAGAGGGTGGTGACGCTGGACATGGCCGGCATGGTCGCCGGCTCCAAATACCGCGGCGAGTTTGAAGAGCGGATCAAGCGCATCATCCGGGAGGTGACGGACAGCGGGGACATCCTGCTGTTTGTGGACGAGCTGCACACGATCATCGGCGCGGGGGGAGCCGAGGGGGCGATCGACGCCTCAAATATCCTGAAGCCCTCCCTTGCGCGCGGAGAGCTCCAGCTGATCGGCGCTACGACGATTGAAGAGTACCGCAAATACATCGAGAAGGATCCGGCGCTGGAGCGCAGATTCCAGCCGGTCCATGTGGAAGAACCCTCGCAGGAGGAGAGCGTGGAGATCCTGCGCGGCCTGCGGCCCGCCTATGAGAAGCACCACGGGGTGCACATCACGGACGAGGCGCTGGAGGCGGCGGTGAAGCTGTCCGCGCGCTATATCAACGACCGCTTCCTGCCGGACAAGGCCATCGACCTCATCGACGAGGCCTCTGCGCGGCGGCAGCTTGGCTACTATGGCGCGAGCGGACAGGAGAGTGAGCTGCAGGAGGCGTACGACGCGGTTCTGGAAGAGCGGGAGACTGCCCTGAAGGAAGGCCGCCTGGAGGATGCCAGGAAGTATAATCAGGAAAAAGAAGAGCTCCGGGAAAAGCTTGAACGGGAGAAGAAGAGAGTCCGCACACGCAGGCAGGGGCACGCTTCCGCCGTCACCGCGGAGGATGTGGAACAGATCGTATCGGTCTGGACCAAGATACCGGTGCAGAAGCTTGCGGACAGAGAGGGGAAGAAGCTCCTGAAGCTGGACCGGCTCCTTCACGAGCGCGTGATCGGGCAGGAAGAGGCGGTTCAGGCGGTCGCGAAGGCTGTCCGCAGGAGCCGTGCCGGGCTGAAAAATCCGAACCGGCCGATCGGCTCCTTCCTCTTCCTCGGCCCCACAGGCGTCGGCAAGACAGAGCTCTCCAAGGCGCTTGCGGACGTGGTTTTCGGGAGCGAGCAGTCTATGATCCGGGTGGACATGTCCGAGTACATGGAGAAGCACAGCGTATCCCGCCTGGTCGGCTCGCCGCCCGGATACGTCGGCTACGACGAGGGCGGCCAGCTCAGCGAGAAGGTGCGCAGGAACCCGTATTCCGTGGTCCTGTTTGACGAGATTGAGAAGGCGCACCCGGACGTCTTCAATATCCTGCTCCAGGTGCTCGACGAGGGGCATATCACCGACGGTCAGGGCCGCAAGATCGATTTCAAAAATACGATCCTGATCATGACGTCAAACGCGGGAGCACAGTCGATCGTGGCCCCGAAGCATCTCGGATTCGGCGCGGGGAGCGACGAGAAGAAGAACTACGAGACAATGAAGGCCAGCGTGCTCGAGGAGGTTCGCCGGATCTTCAGGCCGGAGTTCCTGAACCGCATCGACGAGACGATCGTATTCCATGCCCTCGGCGAGGACGACGTCCGCAGCATCGCGGGCCTGCTGCTTGCTGAGCTTCAGAAGCGCTGCCGGGATCAGCTGAACATCACGCTGAAGATCAGCCCTGCGGTAAAGCAGTATATTGCGAAGGAAGGCTTTGACACAAAGTACGGGGCGAGGCCGCTGCGCCGCGCGGTGCAGAGCAAAGTGGAGGACATGCTGGCGGAGGAGATCCTGGCAGGAAGGGTTCACGCGGGCGATACGGTGAATGTTTCTTTTCAGAAGGGAAAGGTGATATTTTCTGTCTAAGTGACTGGTATTTTGCCGGTTTTTATGCTATGATATTGGCGAATGTGAGGGGGAGCTGCACGGAGCGCGTCAGGAGCTTTTCCGGGACGCATGGCGGTCAGGATATCGCACTTCACAGATAAAAAATCAGGAGGGCATTATCATGTCAGGTATCAAAGAGCTTATACGCACAGAGGCAGATGGAACACTTAGCTTTGGAGACTACGAGCTGGCGGAGAAGCAGAAGCGCTCGGATTACGAGCACGACGGGGATCTTTATAAAGTGAAGACATATGCGGATATCACGAAGCTGGAGCGGAACGGATTGTTTGTCTATGAGTCAGTTCCCGGGACCGCGGTGCACAGCTTTTATGCAACGGGCAACGGAGTTTCCTTCGAGGTGGAGGGCCGGGGGGATGCGCAGATCATTCTCGGCCTCGAGGAAGACGCGGAGTATAAGATTTACATCAGCGACAAGAATATTGGCACGATGAAGACAAACATGAGCGGCAAGCTGGTGCTCAGTGTGGAAGCAGGCGGGGCGGAGCTTGTCCCGGTAAAGGTTGTGAAGCTGTAAATGGCAAAGGCAAAATCCGTATTCTTCTGTCAGAACTGTGGATTTGAATCTTCCAAGTGGATGGGGCAGTGCCCCGGCTGCAGGGAGTGGAATACCTTCGCAGAGGAACCCAGAATAACTGTAAAAAAGACGACAACGGGAGCTGCGCGGCGGGAAGCTGCGCAGCCTCTTGCGCTGTCACAGATTCAGGTTGGCAGCACGGCCCGGACGGCCACCGGCATCGGGGAACTGGACCGGGTGCTGGGCGGCGGGATCGTGCAGGGCTCGCTCGTCCTGGTGGGCGGAGATCCGGGCATCGGCAAATCGACGCTGCTCCTTCAGGTGTGCCGCAATCTGGCGCAGGCCGGGAAGCGCCTCCTGTACATTTCCGGGGAGGAATCGCTGCAGCAGATCCGGATGCGGGCAGAGCGCATGGGGGAGTTTACCGATCATCTGAAGATCCTGTGCGAGACGAACCTGGAGGATATCCGCGAGGCGATCACGCGGGATGCGCCCGAGGTTGTGGTCATCGACTCGATCCAGACGATGTACAATGAAAACGTGTCGTCGGCGCCGGGGAGCGTTTCGCAGGTCCGCGAATCGACCGGCGTCCTTCTGCAGATCGCGAAGGGCATGAACATCTCTGTCTTTATTGTCGGGCATGTGACGAAGGAAGGCGTTGTGGCCGGCCCGCGCGTGCTGGAGCATATGGTGGACACGGTGCTGTACTTTGAGGGCGACCGCCATGCGGCGTACCGTGTGCTGCGCGGCGTGAAGAACCGTTTCGGCTCCACCAATGAGATCGGAGTATTTGAGATGCGGGAGAGCGGCCTCGTGGAGGTGCCGAATCCCTCTGAGTATATGCTGGAGGGCAGGCCGGAGGGGGCTTCCGGCTCCATTGTGGCCTGCACGATGGAGGGCACGCGGCCGGTGCTTCTGGAGGTGCAGGCCCTGGTCTGCAGGAGCAGTCTTGCATTTCCGCGCAGGACCGCGGCGGGCACGGACCTGAACCGCGTAAACCTCCTGATGGCGGTGCTCGAGAAGCGCGCGGGCCTGGGACTTTCCTCCTGCGACGCCTATGTCAATATCGCGGGAGGCATCCGCATGAACGAACCCGCACTGGACCTCGGCATCGTCCTGGCCATTGCTTCGAGCATGAAGGATCAGCCGGTCGATGAGAGGACGATCGCATTCGGGGAGGTGGGCTTAAGCGGCGAGGTGCGCTCGGTCAGCATGGCGGAGCAGCGTGTGCGCGAGGCGCGCAGGCTGGGCTTCGATGCGGTGATCCTTCCGGAGGCGTGCCGGAAGCAGGCCTCCCAGGTGGAGGGGATCCGCCTGACGGGCGTGAAGAACGTGCGCGAGGCGATCCGGGCGATCCTCTGAGGCGCGCCGCTTTCCCGTGACCGGCACGAAAACAGCAGAAGAGTATCGTGACCGGCAAGGAGACAAAAGAGTATCCCGTGGCCGGTACGGAGAGAATAGAAGAGTATCCAGTGAACGGCATGGAGAGAATAGAAGAGTATCCCGAAGGACATCCGGAATCCGACTGACGGTTCCGGGCGCGGCTTTCGGGATTTTTTATCCCTCTTTTCTGAACCGCGTTTCGGATCTTTGTTTCTGAACTGCATTTCGGATCCTTGTTTCGGATCCGCGTTTCTGATCCTGCGTCCGGCCTCTCTGATTTATCCGGTATCTCTGATTTAAGAAAAAAGTCAGATTTCTATTATAAAAATAACGGCGCGTTCTGCTATAATGGACATGCATTGGAGGAAGAGAAAGCATGGATACATACAATATTCTGGTGGTGGACGACGACCGTGAGATCGTACGGTCCCTCTCCCGCCTGCTGGAGCTGGAGGGCTACCGCGTGTACAGGGCCTACCACGGCCTGGAGGCGCTGGACGTGATGACGCAGAATCAGATCCACCTGATCATCCTGGACGTGATGATGCCGCAGATGAACGGTCTCTCGGCACTGATGAAGATCCGGGAGAAAAACAATATCCCGATCATCATGCTCTCGGCGAAGACCGAGGAGAGCGACAAGGTGCTGGGGCTCTCGATGGGCGCGGACGATTATGTGACGAAGCCGTACAACACGGCCGAGCTGATGGCGCGCGTGAAGTCGCAGCTGCGCCGGTATTTTTCGCTGGGGGCGGTGGAGTCCCAGGGCGGCGGGGAGGATCTTCTGAAGAACGGAGGCCTGGTGCTGAACCGGAACACGAAGGAGCTCTCCGTGGACTCGGAGCCGGTGCGCCTTACCGCGACGGAATATAAGATCATGGAGCTGCTGATGAGTCATCCGGGCTATGTGTTTTCGGCCGAGGAGATCTACAACCGGGTCTGGCAGGAGGAAGCATACGGCGTGGAGAATACGGTGATGGTACATATCCGGCGCATCCGCGAGAAGATCGAGATAACGCCGAAGAAGCCGAAATATCTGAAGGTGGTGTGGGGAATTGGCTACAAAATTGAAAAATTTGATTAGGTTTGAGACGCTGACAGAGAGGCAGAAATCCGTTTTTCTGGCCGTGCTCCTGATTCAGGAATCGATTTTTGTGACATTTGCGCATATTTTTTCCCGCTATGCAGATTATTTTAACGAGCCTGAGCGCGAGTATCTCAGGAAGAGCTGCATGAGGAAGGCTGCCGCCCTGATGATCGCGGCGGTCCTTCTGGGGGTCTTTTTCTGGCGCTGCTGTGCGGCTTATCTGAAGCAGCATCCTCCCGGAAAGGTGCAGACAGCGCGGAAGGCCGACCGGATCAGGACGGAGATTCTGGTGCTGGCATGGCTGATCGCGGCCGGAATCTGGTTCCAGATCCTGTTTGACCTGTACCCGTCGGGAACCGGGAATTTTCTCGGGATGGAGGGCATATACCAGGGGTGCACCCTGGGGATACCGCTTGTCCTGGTGCTCCTGGTCTTTTACGGAACCCTGCTGCTTCTGCTGCGGCAGTGGAAACGCGGGATCATGCCGGAGACCTCGCTGGTCTGGACGCTGGTCCGCCGCTACAGGGAGCGGACCTCCTTCGAGTGCAGGCTGCAGAGACGGCGCAGAGGGAGCATTCTGCTGGCGCTGGCCGCCCTGACGGCAGGGGGGCTTTCAGCGATGGTCTGTGCGGACTATGAGGGAGAGGTCGGCGTTATTGCGGGCATGAGCATTGCCGCCCTGTTCTTCCTTTTCTGGCGGACCGGGATCAGGAGCCGCCTTCTGGAGGACACAGGGCGCCTGGTCATGCAGATCGAGTGTATGGCTGAAGGGCGGGACCTTCCGGAGGAAGCTGCGCTGCGCAGGAAATCACTGCTGTACGAACCGTCTGTGCAGCTTAAGAATATTGAGAGCGCGATGCGCAGAAGTGTGGAAAAGCAGGTACAGGCGGAGCGGCTGAAGATCGACCTGATCACGAATGTCTCGCATGATCTGAAAACGCCGCTGACCTCCATGGTGGGCTATACGGACCTGCTCAAGAAGGAAGAGCTGAGCGCGGAGGCGCGCGATTATGTGGAGATCATCTCGGCGAAGCAGGAGCAGCTTAAGAACATGATCCAGGATCTGTTTGACCTCTCAAAATCGACAAGCGGGGCGGATCAGATGACGATCGAGATCCTGGACATGCGCAGGCTTCTGGAACAGACGCTCGGGGACATGGAGGACGTGATCCAGGCGAGCGCAAGGGAGATCCGCACCAGCTTCGCGGAGGGGCCGCTTCTGTTTTCCGGGGACAACAACAAGATGTACCGCGTTGTGCAGAACCTGCTCGGCAATGCGCTCAAATATTCGATGGACGGGACGCGCATCTATCTGGAGGCGCAGTGCCGCGACGGCAGGGTCGAGATGCAGATAAAGAATATCGCCTCCTACGAGATGGACTTTTCACCGGACGAGATCACGGAGCGCTTTGTGCGCGGCGACAAGGCCAGGACAACAGAGGGCCACGGGCTGGGACTCGCAATCGCCTCCAGCTTCGTCCGCAATATGGGCGGCGTGCTGACCGTCAGCATTGACGGAGATCTGTTCAAGGTGACGGTGTCCTTCCCTGGCGCGGCAGACGCAGGGCGCGCAGAAGAGTAAAAGTCGTCATCCCTTTGGAACAATATCCGGTATTCTGAAAACCAGGCATAAACATTTGCTTTTTGTACAAAATATGGTACATTATCGGTGGCAGCAATATGGGTTTACGGTGTACCAGACCTACTTTGAGAAAAGCAGAAAATAAAATTCCCAACTCATTATTAAAGCGTCTGGCGGGCTAATCTGTCAATTTGTTAAATCACGGATTTGTATTGGGGTGATTTTATGAAAGATTATATAAAGAAGGCCTTTCCATTCTGCTTTGTCAGCAGTTTTATTGGAACCTTCGTGCAGTCCTTCATGCATCTCGGAGTAATGGGGATTGTCGATTTTCTATTTACCTTTGTGATTGTACTTATTATCACAACAATGATTGTATCCCTGTGGTTTTGGATATATGGACATATTGCAAAAAAGAAGGGTAAAGATGGATAAGATAAATCCGTTGGTATCCTGACTGATCATCTCAAAATCCTGCACATAGAAAGAAAACCGGAACCCGTCTTGACGGGCAGTAGATTTCTTCACATTTGGGTGGTATAATGTTAAATATCGAGTAGGCGACTGTTCGGCAAATGGGATTTGAGAAAGAGAGATTTACTAATGAAAGTAAGATGCGTATGGGAACATAACGGCGACGACAGCATTTTATATGCGGATAACTTTGTCGGAGCATTTACAAGAGGGGCTTCCAAAGATTTGGCACTTCGGAAAATGTCTGGCGAAATCAGATCTTATTTCAGGTGGAAAGGCGACTTAGTGCCTGGCCCTCTGGAGCCTGAGATTATTCAGGAAAAGCGGTCTGAGCTGACTGTTGCCGACGCTGATTCAGATGTCCTCTTTGACACGGAAAGAGAAGAATTAAGTCAGACTGAGTATGCGGCTTTGAAAGCCCTTGCCTTAAAGTCGGCGCATGATTTTCTGACGTTGTATCAGGCGATACCTGATAAAAATAAAAGCTGTCTGCCTGTCAGAGAGACATTTTACGGACAGGTTCCCCGCACGGCATTTGAGATGTATGAGCATACAAAGAACGTCAATGATTATTATTTTGATGAAATTGGCGTTTCTGCGGACAATGAAGGTACAATTTTAGAATGCAGGGAGCGTGGATTTGCAGCACTCGAAAGTCAGCCTGATTTCTTGAAAAATACAGTTTATCTTGGCAGCTATGACGAAGAATGGTCATTAAGAAAAGTTTTGCGACGTTTTATCTGGCACGATAGAATCCATGCAAAGGCTATGTATCGAATGGCGGTAAAGACTTTTGGCTCCGATGTTGTGCCAAATGTATTCCTGTTCGATATATAAAGTTTGTCGGTGGCAGTTCCGGTATCTGCGGCTGTGAAAATTTCCCCCAGGGATGTGACGCTCATTAAAGGGCAGAGTAAGACTTTAAAGATTCCCAGCGCAAATGGCAAAGTCAAATGGTCAAGCAGTAAGAAGTCTATTGCCACTGTCACTGCAGGAGGGAAAGTGACGGCAAAGAAAAGGGTACTACCACGATCATGGCACAGACCGGCAGGGCGAAACACACCTGCAAGGTGAAAATGGAACAGTACCGATAAAAGATAATCAATATTGGTAGAATAATGTGGCCGAACGCCGTTTGCATAATTATTTAGATACGCTTGACATTCATCGACGATCTGCTTTGCGTTTTTGTCAAAATTTCTGGATCCGCAGAGTTCATACTGAGCAAAGTGTTGTGGATGGATACGATTTTCATTGTTAAAATCCTTTCGTATGCGATAGGGCCTGCCAAACGGCAGGCCCTTTGCAAGTGGATGATATTCTATGCATAAGCGCCCGTCATCCGCTGAAGTTAAACATACACGTTCATTATATTCTGGCCGTAATGAGCGGCAAAATCAAAGTAACACTCTCTCCAGGCAGTTTCCGGGCGGCGGCGAAGGAAGTACAAAAGTACCGGGACGGCCTGCAGGCGAAGTGTCAGACATTCGTGGAGCGGCTGGCGGAAATTGGTATTCAGACGGCGGTCCGGAATACCGGGAGCTACGGGAAGTATATCACATTCTCGGTTGAAACCATGCCAGAACAGAACGGCGTCGCGCCTGCTATGCCGATGTTCAAGACGGCGCAGGAGATGGAACGGAATTTGATGAAGATCGCAAGCATGAGGAACTGCCGGAGTATGGCGAGGGAAAATAGTTTTCTAATTTAAACTGATTTGTTGAAAATGTATAATATTTTTCTGTAAAATTTGTTAATTATATACATCCTTTCAGCGTTGACAGCAGATTGAAATTCTCATATAATAATAGTGCAGGTAGAGATACGCTGTATACCCGTGATACCGAACTAACGTTTAAGTGTCATTTGATGGCACCGGTCACGGGGCCGCCGCAAGGCGGTTTTTTCATTGGAGGAAATATGGATTTATACATTTATTCGGATGAATCAGGAGTTTTTGACAAAGTACATAATGAGGTTTTTGTATTTGGAGGGTTGATTTTTCTTGGAAAAGATTCAAAGAATGAATGGTCAAGAAGATACGTTGCTGCGGAAAATACAATTCGTTCAAATGGACAATACAAAAAAGATGAAGAATTGAAAGCAACTTCAATTAGGAATAAAGAAAAGGGCAAATTGTACAGGTCGTTAAACAAGACGATTAAGTTCGGTGTGATTATTAACGAGAAGAGAGTCCTGGATAGAATTTTCCAAAGCAAGAAAGATAAACAGCGCTATTTGGATTATGCATATAAAATTGGATTAAAAAAAGCGTTGGAAAAACTGATTGAGATCGGGGCTTTTTTGTCTGGCGAGATTGAAAGAATACATATTTATTGTGACGAACATACGACAGCAACGAATGGCAGATATGAATTAAGAGAGGGATTGGAGCAGGAATTTAAGAACGGCACATATAACTTTAATTATGACAAATATTTTCCTCCAATTTTCCCGAGCTTAAAAGAGTTGAATCTGCATTTTTGTAATTCAAGGACTACAACGTTGGTGAGAGCGGCAGATATAGTAGCAAATCGTATTTACCATGCGGCTTTCGAAAGAAAGTTTGAGCAATTAGAAAAAATACATTTTATAACATTGCCATAGCTTTTAAGGTGTCCGGAGAAGGACGCCTTTTCTTGTGTATGACGGGCATGCCGCCATCTGTGGTGAAAGTCCACAGGGGGCGTAGTTGCCAGCGAACTCAAAAGCGACTTCCAAGGTTTACACCGTGAGGTGTGGGCGAGAAGAAGGGATAGCGAAATCGAAACCTGACGAACAGAAACCTGATAAAAGGCACTTACGGCGGACAAGCTGGCGGACAGGATCAAGGCGGCCGGGTTTGAGGCGATCATCAAGACAGCATGATAAAAAGAAGACCGGCGGCAGAATGCCTGCCGCCGGATACCACAATCCTTTTTGGCGTGTTGTGTTGCTCAATCTTTCCAAAATAATTACGACAATTTTCGGCCCCAAAATCACCTGCAAATTGGTGTATTTATCATAAAAAGATCGGAAGCCTGCGCTTCCGATCTTCTAAAAACAGGGGTTGAGAGAATCGAACTCCCACTAAGAGTTTTGGAGACTCCTGTCATACCACTTGACCAAACCCCTCTATGATAACTCACCAGATATTTATAACACACAAAGGGTGGGTTGTCAAATTATTTTTTATTTTTTGTGTAGATTATGCTGAGCCCCTTCAGGAGCAGCAGGTCGTCGATGATGATCTCATGCCGGCAGTAGGGGATGATGGATTTTGCCATCCCTCCGGTGGAGACGACGGTGCACGTTTCGCCGAGCTCTTCCTCGATGCGCTCGATGGAGCCGTCGATGCTGGCCGCCGTGCTGAAAATGATGCCGCTGCGCATGCAGTCGACGGTGTTGGTCCCGATCACTTTTTTCGGCGGATCAAGGCTGATCCTGGGCAGCTGGGAGGTGCGCATCGTCAGCGAATCCAGGGAAACGCGAAGCCCCGGGATGATCATGCCGCCGCGGAAATTTTTGTCGCGGTCGATGACGGAGATCGTGGTGGCCGTACCCATGTCGACAATGATCAGCGGGCAGGTGTACTCATGCGTCGCGGCGACTGCGTCGGCAACCCGGTCGCTTCCGAGCTGGGCCGGGTTGTCGAGCAGAATCTTCAGCCCTGTTCGGATCCCGGGGCCGACGACCATGACCGGCTTCTGGGTCAGCCGGACCACTGCGTCCTTCACAGTCCGGGTCACGGAGGGGACTACCGACGATATGATGCCTCCCTGGAAGGAGAGGTTGCTCAGGCGGTTCAGCTCGAGGATATTTTTGATCAGCACGGCGTATTCGAGCGCCGTAGAATTTAGATTGGTTGAGAGGCGCTCGATAAAATGAATCTTGTCATTCTCGAAACAGCCCAGCACGATGTTTGAATTTCCGATATCGACAGCCAGAATCATGATCATCCCTCCATGGCCTCAGTTTCGCATTTCTTATTTTCAGGACAATGTATTCCTGTTTTCAGGGCAATGCATTTCTTATTTTCAGGACAACGTATTCCCTGTTTTCAGGGCAGTGCCTTTTTTATTCTCAGGACGATGTATTCCTGGTTTTCAGAACAGCACGTTTCCTGCTGTCAGGACAGCGCATTCCTGATTTTCAGGATAATGTATTCCCGGTTTTTATGACAGCGCATTCCTGGGACGCGTGGCCGGAACGAAGCGGGCCTTGTACAGCGCCAGTCCGACCGCCCCGGTGATGACCGTCGAGGCAAGCATCTCGAACACGGCGTTGATGCCGACAAATCCGCAGACGAACAGAATCACATTTTTCCCGCCGATCAGCCCCTGCATATATTCTGTGCGCCCGAAGAGCAGAATGAGGGCGCCCATAAAAAATACCGTGTTCAGGAAGGCGGAGCAGAATCCCGTCACCATGCAGGCGAGTGAGACATTCGAGAATCTCCGCACAATCCGGAAGATATATCCGAGCAGGAAACCGTCAAGCACCCGCGGGATAAAGCGCTGGATGAAGGCGAAGAACGGATTGATGCCGAACAGGATAACGCCCATCGCGCTCGTACCGCCGACGCCGATGCACTGCAGGAAGCTGGTGAGGCCGAAGACACCGCCGGCGATGGCTCCGCCGACCGGCCCGAGCGTGATCGCGCAGACAGCGACAGGGATCACGTTAAACGTGATGGCGAGCGGTCCGATATTCAGATATCCAAGCGGGGTGTAGGCCATGAGCAGCAGAATTGCGGTCATGAGGCCGAGAATGACGAGCTGCGGAACAGAAAATTTTGTTTTCATAATAAGATTCCTCCTTGTTATTATTCCCTGAAAAAAGTGCGCAGGCTCACAGCAGTCCCCTCTGATCTCCCAGTCATGAGGGCGGGATCTGCACACATTCGCGGCTTCGGCAAAGATCAGGGGCCGGGAAACAGGACCTGTAAAAATGTGCCGCACATAATAAGGATGGTTACTGCCCGCAGGGGTGCAGTACCGCGCACGGAAGTCCTCTCCTGGTTCCGGAAGCCGGGGCCGCTTTTTCAATCGGGATACAATTACGTGTTTATTGTACCATCTTTCCCGGATTTGCACAATTACAATCTGCCGGAAAATCTGCCGAAGATTTTGAGGAGGCCGGGAGAAAAATTGTTGAATTAAAAAGGAAATAATGTATACTGGTAGTAGCGCTTCTGCAGGCCGATCGTCTGCTGCGGCAGGGGAGACCGCCCGGAAGCGGAAGGAGAAGCTGTAAATTATGCGAAAGACACTGAGATGGATTTTTGCGTCAGCCGTTTTTCTGGCGGCCGCTGTATTTTTATTTGCCCATGTGTCCGAGACTCTGCGGAGGAAATCGGGCGGCCTGTCTGACATGGTCCACATGTTTTACGGGATAGAGGATAATACCCTGGACGTGGTGTGCATGGGGAGCAGCCACGGATACTCGTCTTTCCAGCCGAATATCCTGTGGGGCGAGTACGGAGTGACTTCCTGCCTGATGTGCAGCCCGAGACAGACGGCAGCGACCACGTATTACCTGCTCCGGGAGGTGCTGAATCACCAGAAACCGCGGGTGCTTCTGCTGGAATCCTACTATTTCTTTTACAATAAGAAGTATGCGGATGAGGGTGCCCTGCGCCTGTGCTTCGACGGAGTCCCGATGGGGCCCGTCAAGTGTGAGATGATAGAGGATTTCATGGGAGATTCCGGGCTGAAAAATAAGCTTACTTACTATATTCCGTTCCTGAAATATCACGGCCGCTGGGATTCGCTGAAGGAGCAGGATTTTCAGTCAGAACCTTATCTGAAGGGCTCCATCATGGACTTTGAGGTATATCCGATGGATGAGCCGGAGCTTCCGCAGAAGGGGCGAAAGCTTCCGCAGAGTGTGCAGGAGTACCTGGAAAAGATCATAGCGCTCTGCGAGGAAAACGGGATTTCTCTTGTGCTCTATACGGCGCCTTACGGATACGAGGAAGGCGGTCAGGAGAAATATCTGCGCAAGCAGATGATAAATCTTACGCTTGAAAAATATCTGGAGGAGCGGGGGATCCCTTATCTGGACATGCAGAGATCCAATCCGGCCGGGATCGACTATTCGTCGGATTTCCGGGATTACTCGCATCTGAACACCAACGGGGCGGTCAGGATCACCCGGTATCTTTCCCGTTTCCTGACGGAGAATTACGATCTGCCGGATCACCGGCAGGACGAGGCGTATGCTTCGTGGAATGAGGATTACGAAAAGTTTCTGCAGGACGGACGTGAGGGCGGCCTGCGGTAAGCGGAAGATTTGAAAGAAAAATTCAGGAGAAAATTATGGAGATCATACGGAAGACTCGAAAGTAAAAATTCAGGAGAAAATTATGGAGATCATTCAGGAACAGAAAAATTTCATGCCGCGGCTGGATCTGCACTGCCATCTGGACGGTTCGCTCTCCCGCACGTTTTTTGAAGAGATACTTGGAAGACGCGTGGAGATGGAAGAGCTTCAGGTGGCGCCGGACTGCAGAAACCTCGCGGAATATCTTGCAAAATTCAGTCTGCCCTTTCAGGGGATCCAGACGGCCCGGGACCTGAGATATGCCGGGTATGATTTTATGAGAAGCGCGAAGGCGGACGCGCTGGATTATGTGGAGGTCCGCTTCGCGCCGGTGTCCTGCTGTATGCAGGGCCTGGACGTGAGAACGGCGATCGAGTCGGTGCTGAACGGAGTGAAACGAGGCAGGGAAGAATTTGGCATCGATTTTGGAGTGATCGTGTGCGCGATGCGCGGACACAGCGAGGAGGACAACCTCGCGATGCTGCGGACTGCGCGGGAATTTCTGGGGGCCGGTGTGTGCGCCGCAGACCTGGCAGGCGACGAGGCATCCTGGCCGATGCGCGGCTTCCGGGAGCTTTTTGGCGAGGTAAAACGGATGGGGATGCCGTTCACGCTTCACGCGGGAGAGTGCGGCAGTGTGGAAAATATTGCAGAGGCGGTGGACTGCGGAGCGGTGCGTATCGGCCACGGGGTCGCGATGAGCGGTCATGAGGATGTGATGAGACTTTGCCGTGACCGGCATATCGGGATCGAGATGTGTCCGACGAGCAACGTGCAGACCAGGGCCGTACCCGGCTTTGACCGATATCCGATGCGCGAGTTCCTGGACGTGGGGCTGCTGGTGACGGTCAACACCGATAACCGCACGATCAGCGGGACGACGCTTGAAAAGGAGATCCGTGTGGCGCAGGAGCAATGCGGTGTCTCGGATGAGGATATCGTGCAGATGATGCGAAATGCGGTGGAGATTTCCTTCGCCCCGGACGAGGTGAAGCACAGACTGTGGAAGCGGTTCGGAGGAAGGACGACGGCGTAGACGATTCCCGGGCAATGGCCGGGGCCCCTGCCGGGGAACCGTGCGGGCCGCCCGGAGGAAGACGGGGAAAACACCTGGAAAGAGAGGAAGAGTGTAATGTATGAACTTGTGCAGGCCGGAGAGGACAGCTTTTATATTCAGAGTCCGGCAAAGATCGGGCTGTACCGGATCAGCGCGACGGAGGTCTGCCTGATCGACAGTGGGAGCGACAAGGACGCGGGGAGAAAGGTGCGGCAGATCCTCGACCGGAACGGATGGCATCTGACGGCGATCTACAACACGCATTCAAATGCGGACCACATCGGCGGAAATAAATATCTGCAGGGGCAGACGGACTGCAGGATCTATGCACCGGGCATCGACTGTGATTTTACAAACCATACGATCCTGGAGCCGTCGTTTCTGTACGGGGGATTCCCGCCGAAAGAGCTCCGGCACAAATTCCTGCTCGCACAGGAGAGCAGGGCGCAGCTGCTTCTGCCGGAGCATCTGCCCGAGGGGCTGGAGATGATCCCGCTGCCGGGACATTTCTTTGACATGACCGGCTTCCGCACGCGCGACAATGTTGTGTATCTGGCGGACTGCCTGTCCAGCCAGGCGACCCTGGAGAAATACCAGATCTGGTTTATCTATGATGTGGCAGCCTACCTGGAGACGCTGGAGCGGGTAAAGCAGATGCAGGCGGCCCTGTTTGTTCCGGCGCATGCGGAGCCGGCGCAGGATATCGCGCCGCTTGCGCAGCTCAATATCGACAAGGTATGGGAGATCGCGGAGAAGATCGTGGAGATCTGCCGGGAGCCCCTGTGCTTCGAGACCGTTCTGCAGAGACTTTTCCGCGAGTACGGGCTGGCCATGAATTTCGAGCAGTATGCGCTGGTCGGCAGCACGGTGCGGTCGTATCTGGCGTGGCTGAAGGATGGCGGGCGGCTGGAGGCCCTGTTTGAGGACGGCATGCTGCTGTGGAGGGCGGCATGACCCATTTCTGACGCTGCCGGCATGGCAGCGGAGCGGCAGACCCGCCCGCAAATCATAACTATGCCGGTACGAGCAGATTCGCGGGGCAGGACAGCGCCGCGGACAAGTGGCAGGGCAGAAAACAGGGAGTGTCGCGGACAAGCGGCAGGGCAGAAAAGAAGGAGCGTCGCGTGCAGGCGGCAGGGCAGAAAAGAAGGAGCGTCGCGGGCAGGCGGCAGGGCAGAAAACAGGGAATGCCGCGGATGCGGCGGCAGGGCAGAAAACAGGGAATGCCGCGGATGCAGCGGCAAAAAGAAAAAAGAGGTGGAAATATGCTGCGGGGAAAGACAGTGATCCTTGGCGTGACGGGAAGCATTGCCGCGTACAAGGCGGCGAATTTGGCGAGCCTGTTGAAAAAGCAGCACGCGGACGTGCATGTGATCATGACCAGGAATGCGATGCAGTTTATCACCCCGGTCACGTTTGAGACGCTGACCGGGAATAAATGCCTGACAGATACGTTTGACCGGAACTTTCCGTTTGAGGTGGAGCATGTGGAGCTCGCGAAGCGGGCGGATCTGGCGCTGGTGGCCCCGGCGACTGCGAATGTGATGGCGAAGCTGGCGCACGGCCTGGCGGACGATATGCTGACGACGACGTTGCTGGCATGTACGTGTCCGAAGCTGATCGCGCCGGCCATGAATACGCGCATGTATGAAAACCAGGCCACACAGGACAACGAGCGGCTTCTGAAAAAGTACGGCTGGAAGGTGATCGAGCCTGCGACCGGATATCTGGCGTGCGGCGACACCGGAAAGGGAAAATTCCCGGAGGAAGGCCTGATTGTCGGACATGTCCTCAACGAGATCGCGCTTGAGAAGGACATGGAAGGACTGAGGGTGCTGGTGACTGCCGGGCCTACGATCGAGCCGGTCGATCCCGTGCGCTTCCTCTCCAACCATTCGAGCGGAAAAATGGGATACGCGGCCGCGCATGTCTGCAGAATGCGCGGGGCGCAGGTGACGCTGGTGAGCGGACGGACAAATCTGACGGCGCCCGTCGGGGTGGATCTGGTGCCGGTATGCACGGCGCAGGAGATGTTCGACGCGGTGGTCTCACGCGCGCAGGAACAGGACATGATCATCAAGGCGGCAGCGGTTGCGGATTACCGCCCTGCAAAGGTGGCGGAACAGAAGCTGAAAAAAGGAGACGATGAGCTCAATATCGCGCTCGCGCGCACACAGGATATCCTGGCCTGGCTGGGCGAACACAAGGGCGCGCATCAGGTGCTCTGCGGTTTTGCGATGGAGACGGAGCAGATGGCGGAGCGCGCGCGGCAGAAGCTGGAGCGCAAGCACCTTGACCTGATCGCCGCGAACAATGTCAAGGTGGCGGGCGCGGGCTTCGGCACGGATACGAATGTGGTGACGCTGATCTCGGAGGACGGCGCGCAGGAGTTGGAGATGATGAGCAAGGAAGCGGTAGCGGTGCGGCTGACAGATGAACTGCTGCGGATCCGCGCCCGAAAGCTGGGATGACGGACAGGTGCTGCGGTTTTGTTCTGGAAGCCGTGCCGCCAGATGAAGCACTGTGGTTTTGTGCCGGAAGCTGTGCTGCCAGATGGAGAACTGCAGCTTTGTGCCCGGAGACTGGCTGGAGGCAGACTGCTGCGGATCCGCGCCCGGAAGCAGGGCCGACGGATGAGAGAATCCGGGAACAGGAATTGAGATGGGAGGTTATGCCATGAAATGCTACGAAACGGTGTGGGAAATTTTCAATAAATGCGCAAACAACCAGATGAGGGACGTATTTTTTGACGAGCTGGAGATTGAGGACATTGATGCGTTTCTGCAGGAGAAATTCAAGGGGAAAGAAGTGACGTTTGACAAGACCGTCCAGCCGGACGGAACGATCGTCTACGACATCACAGCCTCCGGGATCAGGGAGCGCTACTCGTTTACAGAGATCTGATCTCGTGGCTGCGCAGACAGTAAGCCGGCGGGGTTTCAAAACTGCCGCAGGCCGGGGACTGCATCATAGCATTCCCGGGGGAAAGCAGCCCTGAAATAAGCAGCTCTGAGATAAGCAGTTTGGGGAAACCAGTCCCGGGAAACCAGGACAAAATCAGAATGGGGGATAATTGCCGTATGGACCAGATGATCCGGGCTTTTGAGGAACAACATGTAGACAGGGAGCTCCTGCAGGCGATCGCGGAATTCCGGCAGAAATATCCGGTGGATGAAAAAGTGAAAAGCCGCGTGGTCCGGCCGGTGCTCCCTTATTATGGAAGGGAGACGTTTGAGATGGCCGCGGCCGCGCTTCTGCAGGGGGAGAATATCCTGCTGACCGGCACGAAGGCGACGGGAAAGAATATTCTGGCGGAGAACCTGGCATATGTTTTCGGCAGGCCGTCGTGGAATATCTCGTTTCATGTCAATACGGACAGCAGTGTGCTGATCGGCGCGGACACGTTCCGCGCTGGCGAGGTGCAGCTGCGCACCGGCCCGGTCTATGACTGTGCGCAAAGCGGCGGTTTCGGCATTTTTGATGAAGTCAATATGGCCAAAAACGACGCGGTTTCGGTGCTGCACGCAACGTTGGACTACCGGCGTATCCTGGATGTGCCGGGCTATGAGAAGCTGGAGCTTCACGACGCGACGCGCTTTATCGGCACCATGAACTATGGATATGCAGGCACGCGGGAGCTGAATGAGGCGCTGGTATCGCGCTTCCTGGTGATCGAGATGCCGCCTGCGACGGAGGAGACTCTGCATTACATCCTGACCAGGCTGTTTCCAGATTTCCGGCAGGAGGGGCTGCGGCAGATCTGCGGGCTTTTCCTTGACCTGCAGAAGAAAGCAGATAATAATGAGATCTCGACGAAGCCGCTGGATCTGCGCGGGCTGATCGGGGCGCTGAAGACGGTGCGCGCCGGGCTCGCTCCGCGGCTGGCGATCCGCATGGGCATCGTCAACAAAACCTTTGACATGTTCGAGCGCGAGATCGTGGAGGATATCGTGATGACGCGGATTCCGGAGAGCTGGACGCCGGGAGAGATATTTGACCGGTGAGGGCGGCGGAAAAACGCAGCTGCGGCAGATAAGAAACAGCAGGAAACAGGGGATAAGGAATAAGGACAGATGGACAGACAGGGGGAAGAACATATGAAGATCCGGACGGCAAAGGTGAAGGCGCTGGCCGCGGTGAGGAGCATGTCGGGCTGTGTAAATTTCGGCTGCATGGCGATCCGCGGGGAGGAGGCCTGGGGGCTGAAGACAAATGAGGAGCAGAATCTTTCCATCTTATATTACTGCCGGAATGTGAATTTTATGGTGAGCCGGCATTATGAGATCCGGGATCTTCTGGGCCATGGAAACGGCATGACCAGGGATGCGGATTTCCTGTATTTCGGGTGCGCCCTGGTGGACGTTCCTCCGCAGGAGCAGAACAGGTATATCCTGCGGGTGCCGCGTGACTTCAGGGGAGATTTGCGGGACGCGGTCAGGATCACCACTCCCACCCCGGTCGCCTCGCTCTCTTATTATAAGAAGGATCATATCATCGCGACGGTGCGCAGCGACGTTCCCGGCTACCGGAAATTCGGGATCGGGAAGATCACCGTGGACGAGACCGCGAAGAGCGGGAGCATGGAGTATGTATCCTTTATCTACGTGAAGCTGGATACGACAGATTTTATTAAGCAGGATATCTTTTTTGACCGCAGGAAGCGGCTTCTGTTCCTGCCGCAGAACAGGCGGGACGCAGAGGGAAGGATACTGGTCAACCGTATTTTTATCGTCAATCTGGCGGGGCCCAGAAGGATCATGAACGGCGCGAGGACGTTTGAACCGGTGGGCGTCATTGCGATCGACAAGGATCCGCAGGAGGGCTATACCAAATTTGAGGTGGAATCGCTCGGCCTGGATTCTGCGCGGAGGATCGTGTTCGCCGCGAATGCGCGCGGGAAGATGGAAGATCATTTTTTCCGTATCACAAATCTGAAATTCTGAGAAGACGGCAGGCGGCAGACGGATCTGTCCGGCGGTCTGTCATAATATGGGAGACGAATTGTATGGGAGCAGCAAAGCAGCCGGCGGAAGCGTATGCGGCGGATGAGCTCCAGACGGAGATCGAAAACAGAATACGGAACCTGATGTGGACGGTCAGCGGGGATTACCGGCTGGATACGAAGCCGGACATGGAGTCCTGGTCCCGCTCAAAATACATTTCCATGTATGACGCGGTAAAGCAGGGAGCGTTCGCGCGCTTTTTTGACCGGGACGCGATGGGGATGTACCTCGTAAAAAAGGTCTATTACGGGGCGGAGGAGCAGCCGCTGACGGAGCTGGCGCAGCTCTGTGTGGACGCGGGGGTGTACCGGAAGATCGCGGCGGAGCGGCCCGGCATACCGGAGCTGCGCAGGAAGGCGTTTTCCGATCTTCTGGAGCTGTCCTTCGGAAAGCTGAGCGGCTCCCTGACCGGCAGGCTCAGGATCGCGCTGCTGCGGGGGTATCTGCGCGGCGACTGGCACTGCGAGAAGCAGCTGGAGGAAGCGGTACGCCGCATCGTCTCCCTGGAGGACGCGCAGGATGTGATGGAGCTGATCCGTGCAGCCGATGAGCTGTACAACACCCTGATCGACCGGAGCTTTGTGCGCAGACACGGGGATTTGGAGCATGTGCTCGCGGTCACGGTGGAGGATCTGCGGGAGTTTGACTGGGGAGATTTCCTCGAGGAAGAGCTGAGCGGGGATCTTCTGGAGAAATACATCAGTAAGATGAACAGCCAGGTGACGACGCTCCGGGAGGAGGAAGATGAGAAGGACGGCGCTTCGCGGAAGCCGGGAACGCACAGGACGACGCTGATCTCTGCGGAAGCGGCGGCGAAGATGCATTCCTACATCGAACTGAATTACGGGCGGTCGTACCTGACAGACTCTGAGCAGAGAAGGCTGAACCAGAGACTCTGCAGGGGCGCGCATGCGGACTGCAGTCTGTTCCTGACGGACGGCGTCCTGCGAAACCCGGTGCTCGCGAATGCGCAGTATGTGAACGCGAAGCGGCACTCCGAGAAAAACCGGACACTGTTCCGCAACAGCAGAAACATGCTCGCGCGCAATATCGAGCACCTGACGGATGAGCTGAAGCGCTCTCTGCACCGGCGCAGCGAGCCGGAGGAAAACGCGGCCTGGTCGGGGCAGATCGTTCCCCGGCTCCTGTGGAAGGTCGGGCGCAAGGACGACCCGGGCCGCCTTTTTGTGAAGACCGTGAAGAGGAATATCTCGGAGTTCGTGGTCGACATCCTGATGGACGCGAGCGGCTCCCAGCGGGACCGGCAGAGCCAGGTGGCGCTGCAGGCATATATCATCAGCGAGGCGCTCTCCAACAATCATGTGCCTCACCGGATCATGAGCTTCTGCAGCTTCTGGGATTATACGATCCTGCAGCGTTTCCGCGAGTATGACGCCTCGCGCAGTGAAAATATGCGTGTGCTGGACTATGTGACGTCCTCGAACAACCGCGACGGGCTGGCGATCCGCGCCGTGGGCGACACGCTCCTGCAGCGCCCGGAGGAGGGGAAGATCCTGATCGTGCTGAGCGACGGCAAGCCGAATGACATCATCGTGAACCGCCCGAACAGCCGCAATCCGCGCCCCTATTACGGGGAATATGCAGTGACGGATACCGCCTACGAGGTGCGCAGGCTGCGCAGCCAGGGCGTCTGCGTGCTGGGCGTGTTCACCGGCAGGGAGAAGGAGCTGGCGGCGGAGAAGAAGATTTTCGGCAGGGATTTCGCCTATATCCGCAGCACCGAGGGCTTTTCCCGCGTGGTCGGCAGATATCTGCGGAAGCTGCTCGAGGACGACAGCGCGAATTTTTAAGTGGTCCTTCCCGGGGACGGCTGCCCCTTGCAGAATCGTTTTATATGCTATAAAATAGGGTAAAATAAATACAATAAAAGTATGTGATACTAGGAGGTGCCGATATGGCAGAGAAATCATGCAGCAGCGCGGAAGGCTGCAGCAGGGAGAGCTGCGAGGGATGCCCGAGCGCGAACAAGCCGCAGAGCTTCCTTGAGGAGCTGAACATTTACTCAGAGATCGGTCACGTGATCGGCGTGATCAGCGGAAAGGGCGGCGTGGGCAAGTCCATGGTGACAGCGTCCCTGGCGAACCTGCTCGCAGCGAAGGGATACCGCGTCGGGATCATGGATGCGGATATCACCGGGCCTTCAATCCCGCGGATGTACGGCCTGAGCGGTCAGGCGATGGCAGACGATCAGGGGATATACCCGGTGATCACGGAAAACGGGATTAAGGTGATGTCGCTGAATCTGCTGATGCCGGATCCGGAGGCTCCGGTGATCTGGCGCGGACCGGTGATCGCCGGCGTTGTGAAGCAGTTCTGGACGGATGTGATCTGGGGCGAGCTCGATTATCTGCTCGTAGACATGCCGCCGGGAACGGGCGACGTGCCGCTCACGGTATTTCAGTCGATCCCGGTGGACGGGGTTCTGATCGTGACCTCGCCGCAGGATCTTGTGAAGATGATCGTGAAAAAGGCCTACAATATGGCTGAGGCGATGAACATTCTGGTGCTTGGGATGATCGAGAATTACAGTTATCTCAGGTGCCCGGACTGTGGGAAGGAGATCCCGGTGTTCGGAGAGAGCAGGGTCGATGCGGTGGCCGCTGAGACAGGCGTGGCGGTGCTCGGCAAGATTCCGGTCGAGCCGGAGATCGCAAGGCTGGCCGACGAGGGAGCATTCGCGAAGGTTTCAGGTCCGCATCTGGAGAGAGCTCTTCAGGCTCTGCAGCTTCTGGATGTGAAACAAAAAGAAGAGTAATACGGCGGTGCCGGAGTGCTGTGCGCAGTGCTTCGGCCCTTTTTTTGTGAATAATATAACGGAAAATCCATTTTGAAGCCATAAAAGTGCCCTGATATCCCTGAGAAGGTGCGCACAAAATTAAAATAAGGCAAGAAAGGGGGCAAATAGAAACGTGATATTTGCCCGCTTCCAATTTACAATATAAGAAAAGGTATGATAACAGGATCTGCATGGCGTCTGCACAGGCAGAAAAGAAATACAGGGAGAGAGGGAGAAAGTTATGGCAGTTATTACGATTGACGGAAAAAAACTGGAGGTTTCCGGGCAGCAGTGCGTTCTGGAGAGCGCGCTTCAGGCCGGTATTTATATACCGCACCTGTGTCATCATCCGGATCTGCCGGAGAGCGGTTCCTGCCGCCTCTGTGTGGTGGAAGTGGAGGGCGTCGAAAAGCCGGTTCCATCCTGCACGCTGAAGGCGAAGGACGGGATGGTGATCCATACGAAGAGTGAGCGGCTTTCCGCTCTGCGCGCGATGGCCATGGAGCTGCTGCTGGCCGGGCACCCGGAGGACTGTTCAACCTGCCCGAAATACGGAAGCTGTGAGCTCCAGACGCTGATGCAGTATCTGGGCGGGGCGAATCCGCGCATGAAAGAGCGGATAAAGGGCTTTAAGGAAAATCTTGCGAACCCGCTGATCGAACATGACATGAACCGATGCGTGCTCTGCGGCAGGTGTGTGCGTGCCTGCCGCGACCTGCGCGGCGTCGGGGTGCTGGACTACCGGAAAAAGGATATGGAGAGCTATGTGGGGACGCTCCATGACAGGCTGCTCGCGGACGCGGACTGCCGTTTCTGCCAGGCGTGTGCGGAGGTCTGCCCGACCGGCACCATCCGCGACAAGCTGATGATCCATAACACGGACAGCAGGCCGAAGGCCGAAGTGGTGGTTCCGTGCAGGGCAGCCTGCCCGGCACATACGGACGTTCCGCGGTATGTCCGTTTCGTTAAAGAGGGAAATTACGACGCAGCCGCGGCGGTGATCCGCGAGAAGGCGCCGTTTCCGAAGGCACTGGGGCACATCTGCACCCATGTGTGCGAGCTGCAGTGCAAGCGCGGCGAGGTGTCCGACCCGCTGGCGATCCGCGAGATCAAGCGCAGTGCGGCGGAGCATGACACCGGAATGTACTGGAAGGGGAAGGGCAAACAGCTTCCGGACACCGGCAGAAAGGTCTGCGTGGTGGGCGGCGGCCCGGCCGGTATGACGGCCGCATACTATCTGCGCAAGCAGGGCCATGATGTGACACTCGGGGAGGCACTGCCGACGGTCGGCGGGATGATGAGCTACGGGATCCCGGCATACCGCCTCCCGCGCGAGGTTGTGGCGGAAGAGTACAGCTATATCGAGGCGGCAGGCATCCACACGGAGGTAAACACCAGGGTGGAGAACCCGGTGGATCTGCTGAAGGAGTATGATGCGGTGCTGATGGCGGTCGGCGCGCAGGCCGGCGTCCGCCTCCCGATCGAGGGGAATGATCTGGACGGTGTGCTGATCGGCGTGGATTTCCTGCGCCAGTGCAGTATGGGGCAGGAGACCGGGATCGGAGAGCGCGTCATTGTCCTTGGCGGCGGCAATGTGGCGATCGACTGTGCGAGAAGCGCGATCCGCCTCGGCGCGAAAGAGGTACATATGGTCTGCCGGAAAGCCCGGGATAATATGACCGGAGACGAGGAAGAGGTGGCACAGGCGCTCGAAGAGGGGATGATCCTCCATCCGGAGCGCACGTTCGAGAAAGTGCTCGGGGATGGAAAGGTGACCGGGGTCGAGTGCATGAAGATTGCCTCCTATACCTTTGATGAGAATCACAGGGCCAGGATCGTGAAGGAGGAAGGTTCGGCGCATCAGATCGAAGGCGATACCGTGATCTTTGCGACGGGCCAGAGGATCGATATGAAGAAGGAGATGGGCCTGGAGCTCGGAAAGGCGAACAGCATCGTGACAAAGCCGAACAGCGCAGCCACATCCGTGGAGGGCATCTTCGCGGCGGGCGACGCGGTGTACGGGACAAAGTCCGTCATCATGGCTATTGAGGCGGGCCGTCAGGCGGCCAGCGAGATCGACCGCTATCTGGGCGGGGACGGAGATATCTCTGAGGTGCTTGCGCCTGCGCAGAACGCAGAGCCGGAGATTGGAAGGGAAGAAGGCTTCGCTTATCAGAAGCGGATCCCGTCCCAGCTCAGATCCCCGGAAGAGCGCAGGGACAATTTTGAACTCATGGATTTCGGCATCTGCGACAGCGAGATCTGCGCGGAGGCCGGCAGGTGCCTGCAGTGCGATCTGAGGCTGCAGATTTCAGAGCCGAGGCTGTGGAGCGACTTTGAGGGCGAAGAGCAGTGCTGACAGAGCAGTGCTGACAGATCAGTGCAGAAAAGTAAAGCTGGACAGATCGGAGCAGAGAAGCAGGGCTGACAGACCGGCATGGGAGCGCGGGCGCTGCGCTCCCCGGGGAAAGAGACAAAATCGATATTCGTCGATCCGTAAAAAGTAAAATGACAACATCGCATAAAGCATGACAACAACATCAGCAGTGCGGCGGTAATCAGAAATCCAAAATATAAGGCCAAAATATCCATTTCCAGAGCTGAGCATATCGGACATATTGGATATGGATATTTTGCTTTTCATTGCATAAATAGGAACATATGCTCTTTTAGTAAATCTGTAAGCACACCTACGACACCATTTTGTTAAAACGGCAAGGCGCAAATATGGTATGGCATCAAGATGTAATCATTGACATTACAACACGAGCGTGCTAAAATTAAAAAAGAAGCGAGGTGGCATATCTATGCAGATTTCAAGCAGACTTACGATTGCAATACACATACTGGCTTGTATTGAAACATTCAAGGGTGAACACAAAGTT
>CANRBX010000015.1 GCA_947628955.1 uncultured Lachnospiraceae bacterium
AGAAAACCGATGGCTCCTGACTGAAATAAGTCTACTCCATCGGTTTCCTTTATTCAAGCTGGCCTCTGAACAGTAACCGAAATTTTCCGCGGCGCCGAATTTTTCTGATAAATTCTTGACGAAAGAAAAATAATTTGCTATAATTAGCGGCGAATAAGAGGTAGAGAAGATACTGTACGTTAAGTGTCACACGATGGGAAGGTCTTTATGTGAACGAAGGAGGGTTCTCCGCGTTACGGTATCGCTTCCGCTACTGCGTGAAATGGATTTCCGGGTCCCTTTGCGCAGTTTTTTTTACGCAGAGGCAAAGGACAGAGTCCATTCTATTCAAACAGCTCTATGTGTAAAAAAGAAAGGAGAACTGAAGACTATGGGATTCAAAACAGACATTGAGATCGCTCAGGAAACAAAGATGTCCCCGATCACGGAGATCGCGGCAAAGGCAGGCATTGACGCGAAATACCTGGAGCAGTACGGAAACTACAAGGCAAAGATCGACTATAATCTGCTGAAGGAGACGGATAAGCCGGACGGCAAGCTTGTGCTTGTGACCGCGATCAACCCGACGCCGGCAGGCGAGGGCAAGACGACGACGACGGTCGGTCTGGCGGACGGACTTTCCAGGCTCGGCAAGAACGTTATGGTAGCGCTTCGCGAGCCGTCTCTTGGACCGGTATTTGGCGTGAAGGGCGGAGCCGCAGGCGGCGGATACGCACAGGTGGTTCCGATGGAGGACATCAACCTGCATTTCACGGGCGACTTCCACGCGATCGGCGCGGCGAACAATCTGCTCGCGGCCATGGTTGACAATCATATTTACCAGGGCAACGCGCTGAACATCGATCCGCGCAAGATCACCTGGAGACGCTGCGTGGACATGAATGACCGTCAGCTGCGCTTCGTGGTGGACGGCCTCGGCGGAAAGACGAACGGCATGCCGAGAGAGGACGGCTATGATATCACGGTGGCCTCCGAGATCATGGCGGTGCTCTGCCTGTCCAACGATATCACAGACCTGAAGAACCGTCTGGCGAGAATCATTGTCGGATACACATACGGCAAGGCTTCCGAGCAGAAACCGGTCACGGCCGGCGACCTGAACGCACAGGGCGCAATGTGCGCGCTGCTGAAGGATGCCCTGAAGCCGAACCTGGTACAGACCCTGGAGCATACGCCGGCGATCGTGCACGGCGGCCCGTTCGCGAACATCGCACACGGCTGCAACTCCGTCATCGCGACGAAGATGGCCCTGAAGCTTGGCGATTATGCGATCACAGAGGCAGGCTTCGGCGCAGACCTCGGCGCTGAGAAGTTCCTTGACATCAAGTGCCGTATGGCAGGACTGAAGCCGAATGCGGTTGTCATCGTTGCTACGGTGCGTGCACTGAAGTACAACGGCGGCGTTCCGAAGGCAGAGCTGAATACTCCGAACCTCGAGGCTCTGGAGAAGGGTCTTCCGAACCTTCTGAAGCATGTCAGCAACATCAGAAACGTCTACAAGCTTCCGTGCGTGGTCGCGATCAACGCGTTCCCGACCGACACTCCGGAGGAGCTTGCCCTGGTGGAGAACAAGTGCAGAGAGCTTGGCGTGAATGTTGCCCTGTCCGAGGTATGGGCAAAGGGCGGCGAAGGCGGCATCAAGCTTGCTGAGGAAGTGATCCGCCTGGTAGAGGAGCCGAACGACTTCACATACAGCTACGAGCTGGAGGGAAGCATTGAGGATAAGCTGAACCAGATCGTACAGAAGATCTACGGCGGCAGCAAGGTGGTTCTGACCGCAAACGCGCAGAAGCAGGCGAAGGAGCTCGAGGCTCTCGGCTACGGCAACTGCCCGATCTGCGTTGCGAAGACACAGTACTCCCTGACCGACGACCAGACGAAGCTCGGCGCTCCGACCGGATTTGAGGTGACGGTGCGCAACCTGAAGATCTCCGCGGGCGCAGGCTTCATCGTTGCCCTGACCGGCGAGATCATGACGATGCCCGGCCTGCCGAAGGTTCCGGCTGCAGAGCGCATCGACGTAGACGAGACCGGCAAGATCTCCGGCCTGTTCTGATACGGCGGGACCGGTGCGGAAAAGCGGGCATGGACGGCATGCCTCTCCGCAGAAGGAGAATATAAGGGACACGTTGTTTAAGTGATTCCCCCATAAAGGCGGAGCTCGCCGCACTTCTGCGCGGCGGGCTTCGACTGTATATGCCGGAGACTGGAATTGTTTACAGGAGGATTGAATGCATGTTTAAAAATGAGATAGAGGCAGTAGGCAACACTGCGAAGGGAAAACTGAAGCTGCTGGAGAATAATATGACCGGATACGTGCTGATGGCGGTCCTCGCGGGAGTGTTCATCGGTTTCGGAAGCATTATGATGGGCATTGTCGGGGGCGTGATGGCGGGACAGCCGGCGCAGAAGCTGATCTGCGGCATTGTCTTTTCCGTAGGGCTCTGCCTGGTGACGGTTGCCGGGGCGGAGCTGTTTACCGGCAATAATTTTGTCATGGCGGTCGGCAGCTTTACCGGGGCGGTTCCGTGGGCGAAGACGATCAAGCTGTGGGTGGTCTGCTACATCGGCAATCTGATCGGTTCCGTGGCTACGGCTGTGGTCTTTATCCTGACCGGGCTGGACACCGGGGATACCGGCACGTTCCTGTCAAACGCTGCGGCGGGCAAGATGGCCGGAGCTCCCCTGAACCTGTTCACCAAGGCGATCTTCTGCAACATGCTCGTGTGCCTCGCCATCTGGTGCGGCGCGAAGCTGAAATCAGAGGGCGCCAAGATCGCGATGAACTTCTGCTGCGTCGCCACGTTCGTAACCTGCGGCTTCGAGCACAGTGTCGCAAACATGACATTCCTGACGATCGGCCTGATGAATCCGATGGAGGCCACGGTGAGCATCGGAGGATTTTTCTACAACCTTCTGATCGTCACAGCTGGAAATATGGTGGGCGGCATCCTGTTTGTCGCGCTCCCGTACTATCTGATCGCAAAGGAAAAATAGAGATGTGACGGGGCATCCCGGAGGGAACGGATACATAAAAGATCTGCGGTTCTGCCGGACTGACCCGAAGGAAAGCGGATACATAAAAGATGCGCGGTTCTGACGGATCCGTCCGGAAGGGAAGAACAAGAGATTCTGCCAGGGTATTCCGGGAGAAAATGAATAGAAGAATATGCGGCTTCGCAGAGCAGCGGCTGTCTGTATGACAGGCTGCCCGACGGAAGCCGCATTTGACGTCAGAGGGTTTTTCCCTGCCAGAGGGCTTTTCTTCCTGCTCCCGCACAGAAAGCGCTCCGCGCATGGACATGCAGGGGAAAACTGCTTTGTGGCTGCCGCTTTGCTACAGGGGATTCCTGGCGCGGTCGAGCGCCTTTGAGATTGCGGACAGGAGGAGCTGGGAGGTGTACCGGTTCTCCTGCGGGCAGGTGATCCCCTCGAGCGTCTGCTTTTCCAGGATCTGCGAGGTGATATGCTCCAGGGACGGCGAGACGAGCGGAAAGGCCGCCTCTGTCGCTTCGCTGAGGTTCACAAGCCGGATGGAGTTGATATGGTTCTGGTCGACCGTGACCTCCACATCGACAGCGGAATCCCCGAGCGTCACCGGCGTCGTGTAGACTCCGGCTGTGAAGGCCGCAGACTCTGACTGGCTTTTGGCGGCCTCGGAGGAGGCCTGCGTCTGTGCCTGGACGGCGGGACTGCCGCTCTGATTGCTCTGTGTTTTCAGCTTTCCGGAGAACATCAGCACCAGACATACGATCAGCAGGATCGCGAGAAAGAGCAGAAGCAGGGTGTAGATGATCTCCCGGGTTTTAAGGACAATGATCTTGGGATTGGAACTCATGGCATACTCCGGAATAATTATATTTTAATACAGTTTATTGCAGGTGGTCATGCTTTATGATAACTATTGTTTGCAAAGACGCCGGGTTCGTGGTATGATTGGAAAAGAAAACAGAGAAACAGGGGGACGGCTATGAACGACTATTTAATCACAACGGACAACATGGGCGATCTGCCGGAGGAATATGCTGCGGAGCATCAGCTTCCGATGATGTCCCTCACATATCTGCTGGACGGGAAGACGTACAACGCAGAAAATTCTCTCCCGTACCAGGAGTTTTATAAAAAAATGCGCGAGGGATGCATGCCGACGACATCCCAGGTCAATCCTGCGGAGGCGAAGGAGAGGCTGTCAGAGTTTCTGAAGCTCAACCGCAATCTGATCCACATCGCATTTTCCGGCGGCCTGAGCGGCACGTGCAACAGTGTGCGCCTCGCTGCGCAGGAGCTGATGGAGGAGCAGCCGGACTGCAGGATCACGGTGGTCGATTCCCTGGCCGCTTCCATGGGCGAGGGACTGTACGTCTACAAGGCGCTTGAGCAGCAGGCGGCAGGCCTTACCTATGATGAAATGGTACAGTGGCTCGAGGACAACAAGCAGCATATCTGCCATTATTTCACGGTGGACGACCTGTTCCATCTCTACCGCGGAGGGCGCGTTTCAAAGGTGGCGGCGGTGGTCGGCACCATGATCAATCTGAAGCCGGTGCTGTACGTCGACTCCGAGGGGCATCTGATCCCTCTGGCGAAGGTGCGCGGCCGCAGAAAATCGCTGAATGCGATCGTGGACTACATGGAAAAGAAGATGGGCAGCTTCAGGGACAAGAACGACATCGTCTTTATCAGCCACGGAGACTGCTACGAGGATGCGCTCTATGTGCAGGAGCAGGTTCGGAAACGCTTCGGCATCCAGAATTTCATGATCGCGCCGGTGGGGCCGACGATCGGGGCACATTCCGGGCCGGGGACTCTTGCGTTGTTTTTTATGGGAGATGAACGCTGAGGACACAGCGGCGCTGTGAGACTAGACAGGCTGACAGGAGGAAAATCAGATGAAGCGACGTTTTCTTGCGATATTGATGGCGGCTGTTATGACAGGCACGCTGCCCGGCTCTGCACTGATGACGAATGCTGCCGGGGATGAGCTGATCGTGGAGATCGCGGAGGAGCCGGCCGGGGAGGCGCTGACTGTGGATGCGCCGTCCGTGGGTATATCGGACATGGGGATGCCGGCTGCGCTGCCTGCGGAGCCGTCCGCGAATTTTGAGGAGATTCTGGATGAAGACTCGCAGGGGCCTTCCGGAGCCACAGGGACTGCCGATGGTCTGGCCGGTGACCTTTCCGGGGCCGCGGGGAACACTGACGGTTCGGCCGGCGACCTTTCCGGGGCTGCGGGGAACGCGGACGGTTCGGCCGGTGACCTTTCCGGGACTGCGGGAAATACTGATGATTCGGCCGACAATCTTTCCGGGGCCGCAGGGAGTGCTGATGGCTTGGCCGGTGATCTTTCCGGGGCTGCAGGAAGTGCGGACGGTTCAGCCGGTGAGCCGGGCGAGACGACAGCGAACGCCGGCGGGCTTCCAGGGGCGGCCGGGATTGCAGGCCTGGGCGCGCCCATTATCATGATTGAGGACATCCAGACGGAAACCACCGCAGAGACGGAGACAGAGACAGAGCCTGACTCTGAGCAGGAGACAGTCATTGCGTATGAGACAGAGACCGGGATGCTCCAGGAGTCCGGCCTTGCCTCGGAGGCATCGAGCCCGCAGTATGCGCTCATGCGCATCGCCAGTACAGCGTACAGCGGATCGTATGGCGCGCAGCTCTCCGGAAATTCAAAGACGGTCTATGACAAGATGAAGGAAGTGCTGCTTGGCGAGGCGGCGCCGGCGGACACCACCATTGCGCTGACGACGCCGATAACCTTCACGCTGCAGAAATACGTGGCGGAGACCTGGAACACGGATAAGCTGACTGATGCCGGGTATCAGGCGGGGATGAATGAGGTCAAATACATCGTGCAGTCCGCATTTGACGCATTTGCCTATGACTGTCCGCAGGTGTTCTGGCTGAAGGCGCCGAAATATAATGTGAGCATATCGATCACAAAGGGTGCAAGTATCACAGGAACGGTTAAGAGCGTTACCATAGGCATCGGAAGCGCAGTGCTTTACGAGGGGGCCTTTGCGGACAGGGCAGCGTTTAATACGGCGGTGCAGTCCGCGGTGATAGAGATCAAAAAGGAACTGTCGTCGGACACCTCCAGGGCAGAGACATTAAAGACCATTCACGATTACCTGTGCGAGAAGATCGTATACGGAGAGAATACGTTCAGCCATTCGGCAGTCGGCGTGTTCCTGAAGGGCGGGACGGTGGTCTGTGAGGGCTACGCAAAATCATACAAGATCCTCTGCGACCAGTTTGGGATACCATGCGCCCTGGTTGTGGGAGACGCAAATGAAGGCGCGCACATGTGGAACTATGTGCAGATGGAGGACACGAACTGGTATCTGGTAGACGTGACCTGGGACGATCAGACAACCGGTATTTTTGATACGTATTTCCTGGCCGGAAATAATACGACCGTGTTCAACAATAAAAAGGTCAGCGAAGAGCGCACGGTCCGTACGAATTTTTCCAATTCCACATCGACGATGAGCTTTACCATTCCGGTGCTGAACAGCGAATCCTATGCGGCAGTGCACGGACTGCCGGCACATACACACAGCTGGAAGGTCATAGAGAGCAATGCCTCCTGCAGAGGCGAGGGCACAACGAAGGTTGAATGCAGAGGATGCGGACAGACCAAGACATTTACAGCCCCGGCGCTCCCGCATGAGCTGGTTGAGATTTCAGATAACAATGCGACCTGCATGAAGGACGGAACAAAGAGGAAGCGCTGCAGTGTCTGCGGCTACGAGGAAGCGCCTGTAGAGGATCCGGGCACAAAGCTGCCGCACCGCTTTGAAAATTATGTTTCGGACAACAATGCAACCTGCCAGGCGGACGGAACGAAGACGGCATTCTGTGAGTACGACTGCGGCACATCGGATACAGTACCGGATGTCGGAAGCAGGCTGCCAAACCATGTCTTTGAAAATTACGTTTCCAATCATGACGCGACCTGCACGGCGGATGGCACAAAGACGGCACTCTGCAAATTCAACTGCGGCGCCTCCGACACCGTACCGGATGTCGGCACAAAACTGCCGCATGTATTTGAAAATTACGTGTCAAACCATGATGCGGTAAGCTGCATGGCGGATGGGACAAAGACCGCGTTCTGCATCTATAACTGCGGCACGAAGGATACGGTCACGGATCCCGGCAGCAGGCTTGCGCACAGCTTTGTAAATTACGTTTCCAATAATGACGCGACCCGGGATCAGGACGGCACGAAAACCGCTTCCTGCATCTATGGCTGCGGCACGAAGGATACGGTAACGGATCCCGGCACAAAACTGACGTCGAAGCCTAAACTGAATGTCAGTTCCCTGAAGCTGAAGATGGGCCAGTCGACGACCTGCGTGGAGGTCAGCGGCCTTGTCCGCGGCGACAAGATCGTAAGCTGGAAATCCTCGAATACGAAAATTGTCAAGGTGACCAAGAAAGGCAAGATCACGGCGCAGAAGAAGACCGGATCCGCGAAGATCACGGTGACGGTGAAGAACGGAAAGCACAAGTATCCCCTGACCGTAAAAGTAACGGTGCAGAAGAACACGGTCAGGACGACGAAGATTTCCGGGGTTGAGGAGAAGCTCACGCTGAAGAAAGGAAAGACCGTCAGGCTGAAGCCGGTGCTCAAGCCGCTCACCAGCCAGGAGAAGATCACATACAGCTCTTCGAATAAGAAGGTAGCGACAGTCTCCGCGTCGGGCAAGATCAAGGCGATTAAGAAGGGCACAACAACGATCACCGTAAAGAGCGGATCGGTCACGGTGAAGTGCAAGGTGACTGTGAAGTAATTTTCTGAGTTCTCTTTTTTCAGAAAAGAATTCCTGTAAAACTGGAATAAAAACAGTAAAAAAGTACATATTACTACCATAACGGCTGCGCGGAAGAGAGTTTCTCCGGCGCGGCCGGGTAGCTACAGGAAAAAAAGAAAAAGGAGAACGGGAACTATGAAACGCTGGAAAATGTACACGTTATGTATCGCCTGTGTATGCAGCATGGCGGTCCTGACAGGCTGTGGGAATGATGAAAGCAGAAACAAAAACGAACAGGAAACGCAGAAAATTACAACGGAAAATCAAGCGGCAGACGGTAAAAACGATACTGCGGGCAATGTTCCTGCTGCAGAAGACAACGCTGAAAATGGCGTGGAAAATGGCGCCGCTGCGGATAGTATGGCGCAGGGCGGCAGCCCGTCGGACAGCAGCGGGAACGTGAACAGCGCGACCGATAAAAATTCCGACGCGGGAAATGCAGCTGCGGACAACAGTAACAATGCCGATGACAGCGCTGACAAGAATGCCGGCAGCGATGTACCCGGGAATAATGTCTCGGACAATAACGGCACAGACGGGGGCGTCGTCGGCGACGCAGGCTCTGACATCATCGAGGGAGTCGGCGAGGCAGGAAAGGATGTTATTGACGGAGTGGGCGATGCCGGAAAAGAAGTGATCGACGGAGTGGAGGATGCCGGCAATGCCCTGACCGGGAATGAACAGAAAAATCCCTGACAGCAGGCCGGATCCGGCGCCGGAGGCGGCATACAGAAATCACGCGCGGCAGGTTTTTCAGAGAAAGAAAGATCTGCCGCGCAGTTTTATCTGCCGGAGGACAGGCAGGGCCTGGCCGGAAAAAACAGACCTGGCCAGACAGATCAGGCAGGGCCGGGTGCCAGAAGGAACAGGTCAGGCAGACAGGGCCAGGCGGCAGAGCAGGCTTGATCAGACAGATCAGGCAAGGCCTGGCCGGAAAAAACAGACCTGGCAAGACAGAGCAGGCAGGGCCGGGCGCCAGAAGGAACAGGCAAGGCCTGGCCGGAAAAAACAGGCCTGGCCAGACAGAGCAGACAGGGCCGGGCCAGAAAAAGCAGACAGAGGACAGAGGGTGAAAAAATGCGGTTCCGTCCGTGTATTGACATACATAATGGAAAAGTGAAGCAGATTGTCGGCGGCAGCCTGCGCGATGCGGGAGACCATGCCCACGAAAATTTTGTGTCGGAGCAGGACGCGGCGTTCTACGCGGATTTCTACCGGCGGGACGGCCTGAAGGGCGGACATGTGATCCTGCTGAACCCGCGCACCTCCGAATATTACGGGGAGACGAGACGTCAGGCAATGCTGGCCCTCGCGGCGTATCCAGGCGGACTGCAGCTCGGCGGAGGGGTGGACGACACGAATGCCGCGGAATACCTGGAGGCCGGGGCCTCCCATGTCATTGTGACCTCTTTTGTTTTCCGAGACGGGCAGGTGGACTATGGAAATCTGGAGCGCCTGATCCGGGAGGCGGGCCGGGAGCATCTGGTGCTTGACCTGAGCTGCCGGAAGCGGGAGGACGGCTACTATATTGTCACGGATCGCTGGCAGAAATTTACGGAGGTTCGGCTGAGCCATGAGACGCTGGACATGCTGGCGGGCTACTGCGATGAATTTCTGATCCACGCAGCGGACGCGGAGGGCAGGCGGCAGGGCATCCAGGAGGATCTGGCGGAGATGCTGGGCGCCTGGGAGGGGATCCCCGTAACGTATGCGGGCGGCGTCGCAGACCTTGGGGATCTGCAGGCTCTCAGGATTCTGGGGAGAGACCGCCTTGACGTGACGGTGGGCAGCGCGCTGGATCTCTTCGGCGGCACGCTCCCGTACCGGAAAGTGCTTGAAATGTGCAAAAATAAGGAAAATCAGAAAGAAATTTTAAACAATTCGTGACAGCCATAATTTTTGTTGAAAAAAATGGAAGATGTGGTATACTGAAAAGAAGAACAGGATGCCGCAGGGCTACAGGCGGCGGAAGTTCCAGTCTCAGATAAAGGAGTTGGATAAATATGAAGTTTACGATCAGCGGCAAGAACATCGAGGTGACGGAGCATCTGAAGTCAGCGATCCGGGACAAGCTTGGCAAGCTGGAGAGATATTTCACTCCGAATACAGAAGTAATCGTGACATTGAGCGTTGAGAAAGAGCGTCAGAAGATCGAGGTGACGATCCCGGTCAAGGGCAACATCATCCGTTCCGAGCAGGTGAGCAATGATATGTACGTTTCCATCGATCTGGTGGAGGAGGTCATTGAGCGCCAGCTGCGCAAGTACAAGGAAAAGATCATCGAGAAGCATCAGGACGGGGGCAATTTCAAGCAGGAATTCATCGAGAAGGAGAGCGACCCGCTGGATGAGGTAAAGATCATCCGCACGAAGCACTTCGGCATGAAGCCGATGTACCCGGAGGACGCCTGCGTGCAGATGGAACTCCTTGGCCACAATTTCTATGTATTCTTCAACGCGGAGACCGAAGAAGTCAACGTCGTTTACAAGAGAAAAGGCAACACATACGGGCTGATCGAGCCGGAGTATTCATAAATCGACAGACACGGCTTCCTGAACAGACATACAGAGCGTGAGGGCCGCCGCCCCTGTGCTTTGGCACAGGGCGGCGGCCTGTATTATGGCCGTAAACTTACGGTCGGGAACTTTTCAAAAAATTGTGATTGTCTTGCAGACATGAAAGTGATACAATAGATGGAACGTTGTATCTGTGAAGGCACAGAACAGACACGGAACATTATTTTTGGATGGGAGAAACAGGATGAAATTATTAGAAAAAATTTTCGGCACCCACAGCCAGCGTGAGCTGAAGATGATCATGCCGATTGTGGACAAGATAGAAGACCTGCGTCCCCAGATGCAGGCGCTTTCTGACGATGAGCTGAAAGCAAAGACCCCGGAGTTTAAGAACCGTTATGCGAACGGAGAGACCCTTGACGATCTGCTCCCGGAGGCTTTTGCGGTGGTGCGGGAGGCAGCGAAGCGTGTGCTTGATATGGAACACTACCGTGTACAGCTGATCGGCGGCATCATCCTTCATCAGGGGCGTATCGCTGAGATGCGTACCGGTGAAGGAAAAACGCTTGTGGCCACGCTCCCGGCGTATCTGAATGCGCTGACCGGGCAGGGCGTGCATATTGTCACGGTCAATGACTATCTGGCAAACCGTGACGCAGAGTGGATGGGACAGGTGCACAGATTCCTCGGCCTGACCGTCGGCTGCGTGCTCAATTCGATGAACAACGATGAGCGCAGGGAGCAGTATGCCTGCGATATCACCTACATCACAAACAATGAGGTCGGTTTTGACTACCTCCGCGACAACATGGTCATCTATAAGGAGCAGCTTGTGCAGCGCGATCTGGTCTATGCGATCATCGACGAGGTCGACTCGGTCCTGATCGATGAGGCGCGGACGCCTCTGATCATTTCCGGGCAGAGCGGGAAGTCGACAAGGCTGTATGAGGTCTGCGATATCCTGGCGCAGCAGCTGCAGCGCGGCGAGGCCAGCGGCGAGGTGACGAAGATGACGGCCCTGATGGGAGAAGAGATCACCGAGACCGGGGACTTCATTGTAAACGAGAAGGACAAGATCGTCACGCTGACGCAGCAGGGCGTCGAGAAAGTGGAAAAATTCTTCCAGATCGACAACTTCTCCGACGCGGAGAACCTGGAGATCCAGCACAATGTCGACCTGGCGCTGCGCGCGAACAACCTCATGCACCGTGACCAGGACTATGTCGTAAAGGACGACCAGGTGCTGATCGTGGACGAGTTTACGGGGCGCATCATGCCGGGCCGCCGCTATTCGGACGGCCTGCACCAGGCGATCGAGGCGAAGGAGCACGTGAAGGTGAAGCGTGAGAGCAAGACGCTCGCGACGATCACGTTCCAGAATTTCTTCAACAAATACCAGAAGAAATGCGGTATGACAGGTACCGCGCTGACTGAGGAACAGGAGTTCCGCGACATTTACGGGATGGACGTCATCGAGATCCCGACCAACCGCCCGGTGTGCAGAAAGGATCTGGACGACGCGGTCTATATGACAAAGAAGGAGAAGTACCGCGCCGTTGTGGAGGCGGTTAAGGAGGCCCATGCGAAGGGCCAGCCGGTGCTGGTCGGTACGATCACGATCGAAGTGTCCGAGCTTATCAGCGGCCTTCTGAAGCGCGAGGGCATCCAGCACAAGGTCCTGAATGCGAAGTTCCATGAGCTCGAGGCCGAGATCGTGGCGGACGCCGGTATTCACGGGGCGGTCACGATCGCCACGAACATGGCCGGCCGTGGTACGGATATCAAGCTTGACGAGGAGGCCCGCGCGGCGGGCGGCCTGAAGATCATCGGCACGGAGCGCCATGAGTCCAGACGTATCGATAACCAGCTGCGCGGACGTTCCGGACGTCAGGGCGATCCCGGCGAGTCCAGATTCTATATTTCGCTCGAGGACGATCTGATGCGCCTGTTCGGCTCCGAGAAGATGATGAAGATGTTCCAGTCGCTCGGCGTGCAGGAAAATGAGCAGATCGAGCACAAGATGCTCTCAAGCGCGATCGAGAAGGCCCAGACAAAGATCGAGGGCAACAACTTCGGGATCCGCAAGAACCTGCTCGAGTACGACCAGGTAAACAATGAGCAGAGAGAGATCATCTATGCGGAGCGCAGACGCGTGCTCAACGGCGAGAACATGCACGATTCCATAATGAAGATGATGCGCGACGTGGTGGATCATGTGGTTGAGATGTGCCTGGGCGACAACACGGACCGCGACGAGTGGGATCTGAATGAGATCAATTCCGTGCTCCGCCCCGTCATCCCGATGGAGCCGGTCACGAAAGAGCTGATCAACAGCGTCTCGGGCAAGAATGAGCTGAAGGAGACTCTGAAGAAGCGCGCGGAGGATCTGTACGCGCAGAAGGAGAAGGAATTTGAAGATCCCGAGCAGATGCGCGAGATCGAGCGCGTGATCCTGCTGAAGGTGATCGACCGCAAGTGGATGGACCACATCGACGATATGGACCAGCTCCGCCAGGGGATCGGCCTGCAGGCGTACGGCCAGCGGGATCCGCTCGTCGAGTACAAGATGAGCGCATACGAGATGTTCGACGGGATGACGGCCGCGATCCAGGAGGATACGGTGAAGCTTCTGTTCCATGTGAAGGTTGAGCAGAAGGTCGAGCGCGAAGAGGTTGCGAAGGTGACAGGGACGAACAAGGACGATTCCGGCCCGCGCGCGCCGAAGAAGCGCGCCGCCGAGAAGATCTATCCGAACGATCCGTGTCCGTGCGGCAGCGGCAAGAAGTACAAGCAGTGCTGCGGACGGAAGAAGGCATCCTGATAAAGGCAGCTTTTCAGCCTGCACTCCGGGGCCGGGCAGGACCGATATCCGGCTCCGGCGGCGGCATCGCCGGCAGGGCAGGAATGCCCCGGACCAGCGGGAAATACAATCATAAAGAAAATCATTATGAAAGAAGGTGACGCAGTGGTTGAACTGGATCAGTTTAAGACGACTTTAGGAAGCTACACAGAACCATTGTTGGAAGTGAGGGATTCACTTTAACCTCGCATATAAGGAACAGAGGATCCAGGAGCTGGAGCGGGAAATGGAGGCTCCCGGCTTCTGGGACAATCCCGAGAAATCGCAGGAGATCATGAAGACGCTGAAGTCTCTGAAGGACGATATTGAGGTATATCAGAGACTTCGCGAGCAGTATGACGAGATTGAACTCCTGATCGATATGGGCTATGAGGAGAACGACCCGGCTGTTATCCCGGAGATCGAGGAGACGCTGGAAAAGTTCCGGAACGCATTTGAAGATATCCGCATCAAGACGCTTCTGTCCGGGGAGTACGATGGCGATAACGCGATCGTGACGCTGCACGCCGGAGCCGGCGGCACCGAGTCCTGTGACTGGGCGTCCATGCTTTACCGCATGTATACGCGCTGGGCGGACAAACGTGGCTACCAGGTGGAAGTTCTCGATTATCTGGACGGTGAAGAGGCCGGCATCAAGTCGGTGACCTTCCAGGTCAACGGGATAAATGCCTACGGGTACATGAAGTCTGAGAAGGGTGTGCACCGTCTGGTGCGCATCTCCCCGTTCAATGCGGCGGGCAAGCGCCAGACCTCCTTTGTGAGCTGCGACGTCATGCCGGATATCGAGGAGGATGTGGACATCGAGATCAACCCGGATGATCTGCGCATCGACACGTACCGCTCCAGCGGCGCCGGCGGACAGCACATCAACAAAACGTCCTCGGCGGTCCGCATTACGCATCTGCCGACGGGCATTGTGGTGCAGTGCCAGAACGAGCGCTCCCAGCATCAGAACAAGGACAAGGCCATGCAGATGCTCAAGGCGAAGCTGTATCTGCTGAAGCAGCAGGAGAACGCAGAGAAGGCATCCGGTATCCGCGGCGAAGTCAAGGAGATCGGCTGGGGCAACCAGATCCGTTCTTACGTCATGCAGCCGTACAAGATGGTGAAGGATCTGCGCACAGGTTCGGAGACCGGCAATGTGGACAGCGTGATGGACGGAAACATCGACCAGTTTATCAACGCTTATCTGAAGTGGGTCTCTCTTGGAGAGAGCGCCGCGGAGCAGGAGGACTGAACACGGGCGGAGGACGGCCCGAGAACGGCGGTGCGCAGGACGCGCTTCACGAGAGTATGCAGTTAAGGAGAAACGGAAATGCCGGATAGGTCAAAGTATTTTGTGGTCAGGCAGAAGGCAGTGCCGGAGGTGCTTCTGAAGGTTGTGGAGGCCAAGCGGCTTCTGGAAACGCGGCGCGCGGAGACCGTGCAGGAGGCTGCCGACCAGGTGGGGATCAGCAGAAGCTCTTTTTATAAGTACAAGGATGATATCTTTCCGTTCCGCGACAATGTGAAGGGGAAGACCCTTACGTTCATGCTGCAGATGCATGACGAGCCGGGGCTCCTCTCGGACGTTTTGAACATAGTGGCGGAGTACAAGGCGAATATTCTGACGATCCATCAGAGCATACCGACGAACGGTGTGGCGACGCTGACGCTGAGCGTGGAAATTTTACCGGCGACCGGGGACGTCTCCAGCATGATCGAGGCGATCGAGGCCCGGCCGGATATCCAGTACTTAAAAATACTGGCGAGAGAATAGAAGGGAAGGAAAGAGAAAATGACAGAGATTGCAGTGTTGGGCTATGGGACAGTTGGTTCTGGCGTGGTGAAGGTGATCGAGACCAATCACGACAGCATTCTGGCGAAGGCAGGCGTGGATCTGCATGTGAAATATGTGCTGGATCTGCGCGACTTTCCGGGAGATCCGATCCAGGAGCGGATCGTTCACGATTATGATACGATCGTCAATGATCCGGAGATCGCGGTGGTCGTCGAGGTGATGGGCGGCACGGAGCCGGCCTTTACATTTTCGAAGCGCGCGCTCGCGGCGGGAAAAAGCATCTGCACTTCGAATAAGGAACTGGTCGCCAGGCATGGGACAGAGCTGCAGGAGCTTGCGCGGCAGAACCACGCGAGCTATCTCTTTGAGGCGAGCTGCGGGGGCGGCATCCCGATCATCCGCCCGCTGCGCACATCTCTGACGGCAGATGTGATCGATGAGATCACAGGCATTTTGAACGGCACGACGAATTATATCCTGTCAAAGATGATTGACGAGGGACTGGAGTTTGACGACGTCCTGAAGGACGCGCAGCAGAAGGGCTATGCAGAGCGCAACCCGGAGGCGGATGTGGAAGGACATGACGCGTGCCGCAAGATCGCGATCCTCTCATCGCTCGCGTACGGAAAGCGCGTCGATTTTACGGATATTTACACAGAGGGGATCACCAGGATCACCTCAGCGGATATCAGATATGCGCGGGCGATGAAGAAGACCATCAAGCTTCTGGCGTACAGCGGACGGAAGGGAGACCAGGTCACTGCCATGGTCGCCCCGTACCTGGTGGATCGCGAGGATCCGCTCTACGGCGTCAGCGGTGTTTTCAACGCGATCTTTGTACACGGAAATATGCTCGGCGACGCGATGTTCTACGGGCAGGGCGCCGGCAGGGAGGCGACCGCGAGCGCGGTTGCGGCGGACGTCGTGGAGGCGGCCCGTGCGCTTGGAACAGGCGTGGTTTCTGAATGGGATCCGGAGAAGCAGGTGCTGACCGACGTCTCCAGCACAAGAAAAGCGTTTTTCGTCCGGGTGCAGGGAGACGCTTCGCAGATTGCAAAGATGGAGGCTGTGTTCGGGCCGGTATCCCTTGTTGAGGCGGGCGTGGACGGAGAGTACGGCTTTACTACGCGGGTCATGACGGAGGCAGAGTATCAGGCGTGCGCTTCGCAGACGGAAGGCATCCTGGGCATGATCCGCATCCGTGAAAAGGGAGAGGCCTGCTGAGACCGGAACGAACCGTATGGTGCCGGAAAAAACATGAGACTATATAGGAAAGGAAATTGCGGACATGGCTCTGATGCAGATGGTCGTGTCCGTATCTTTTGGTGAAAATGATGAAATATATCGTGGTTTTGGGAGACGGAATGGCGGATGAGCCGCAGGAGCAGCTCGGAGGGCGTACGGTGCTTGAGGCGGCGCACACGCCTGTGATGGATGCGCTGTCCGCGTCGGCCGAGGTGGGAATGGTTCAGACGATTCCGGAGGGGATGAGCCCCGGAAGCGATACGGCGAATCTGTCTGTGCTCGGATACGATCCGGCAAAGTACTATACGGGGCGCTCCCCGCTCGAAGCGCTGTCGATCGGCGTTCCGATGAAGGACACGGATGTGGCGATGCGCTGCAATCTGGTGACGCTCTCTGAAGAGGAGCCGTTTGAGAGCAAGCGTGTGCTTGACCACAGCTCGGGAGAGATCAGCACGCAGGACGCCGCCGTTTTGCTGGATGCCGTCCGGGCGGAGCTGGAGAACGAGACTTACCAGTTTTATGTGGGCACGAGCTACCGCCACTGCGTGATCTGGGCAAACGGCAGGGTGGAGGCCCTGGCCGCGCCGCACGACCATCTGACCGAGGTGATCACGCCTTATCTGCCGGAGAATCCGGTGCTGCGGGCGATGATGAAGCGCAGCTTTGAGATCCTTGACGGCCATCCGATCAATCAGGAGCGCAGGGAGAAGGGCCTGAATCCCGCGAACTGCTGCTGGTTCTGGGGCGCGGGCACAAAGCCGATGCTGACTTCGTTTGAGAAGGAATTCGGGAAAAAGGGCGCGATGATCTCCGCCGTGGATCTGCTGAAAGGGATCGCAGTCGGGGCCGGCATGCAGGTGATCACGGTGCCGGGCGCAAATGGCGGACTGAACACGAATTACGAGGGAAAGGCGCAGGCCGCAGTCGACGCGCTCCTGAAAGGGAACGCAGACTTTGTGTATGTGCATCTGGAGGGACCGGACGAGATGGGACACCAGGGAAGTCTCGAGCGGAAGCGGAAGGCGATAGAGAACCTGGACGGCAGAGTGCTGAAGATCATCACGGAACAGATGGATGCGGCCGGAGAGCCGTACCGGCTTCTGGTATTGCCGGACCATCCGACCCCGCTTCGCATCCGCACACACACGGGAGACCCGGTGCCGTACCTGCTGTATGACAGCACCAAAAAGCTCGGGGACGGACGCCTGTACGGAGAATCCTCGGCCCGGGAGAGCGGGATCCTCCGCAGGGAGGGCTGCCGTCTGATGCGCGTGCTCCTTGAACAGGAAGTGTAGAGCGCTCAGACAGAAAGGATAAAATACCGGCGATTGCGGGGCAGCCGCCGGGCAAAACGGATAAAAAACTGACGGACCATGGACAGCCGCAGAATATTCGGCGGCTGCCCATGGTCCGTTGTTCCTTCAGGCTTTGTTCAGATGTCTGCCTGCGTCTTCTTCAGATCCAGATAGAAGAGCGCCTGTACCGTGATCATGTACGGCTGTGCGAACAGCAGGCCGATTCCGGAAGAGAGCAGAACGAGCAGCATGATCCCGGCAAAGGAGACCATCAGGCAAAAGAAGCGGGCCTTGTTTCCATGCATGAGCTGCAGGCTCTCCCGGAGGAGCTGCAGGCCGGACTGCTGCGGGTTGTCGCAGTATACGAAAAACGCCATTGACAGTCCCAGCTCGATCCATACAAGAAGAACCAGCAGGGCGGCGGCCCCGGCACCGAGCCCGAGAAGCTCTGCGGCCCCTGTGCTGCGCCACAGGCCGCCCATAAGCCAGAGGGCAAGATTGGCAGCGACGGTCTGGATCGCGAACTGTACGGCCGCGTAGACCGCGACCGGCTCCGGCCGCCGGGCAAATGCCTCGGTCAGCTGCCCGAGCTTCAGCTCCTGGCCGCGGCACAGGCGCAGATAAAGCGCGGACTGCCCGGCACAGAACAGATAGTATACGATGTTGATCAGAAGAGAGCAGACCAGCCCGAGGATCAGATTCAGCATCCCGCCGGCCGCCGGAAAGGCGCCGTTCAGGACATAGGTCATGAGCAGATAGACCATGGTCACGATAAATGTGACAAGCGCCAGAAATCCGTGCTTATCCATGATCAGCACGCGGGCCCTTGCTTTTAATTCACGTGTTTTCGATACAGTCATAGGAATCTTCCCTCCTCGTCAGAATGCGGTGCGGACGGAGCGTCGGGGGACTCATCCGGTGTTTCATCCGGTGTGTCGTCCGCGGCGCTGTCCTCGTCGTCGTCCGCGATATTCAGGTTGACGCGCGGCCTGTCCTGATCCGCGGCATCTTCGCCCTGATAGCCGGAGCCTTCGGGGGCATCCTGCGTGCCTGCGGGATTTTCGAAGAGGGGCGCGCCGGAGGCGTCGCCGTCAAGGAAGGTGCCGAGAAACGGAAAAGCGTTCTCCAGCTCCCGGTCAAGGTCGAACGAGGGATCCCCGAGATAGTACTGCATATAGTATTCCAGGTATGCTCTCATCTGCGGATTTGTCAGCATCATCCAGACGGAGGAGAGCGTGAGGAGCAGCGACATCACGATCGCGCAGCCGCCGCAGATCAGTCCGGCCCTGCTTTTGCCGGGCATTTGACTGCGCCCGCGCGAGAGAAGGGCGCAGAGCACGGCGAGTGCGCCGCAGGGAACCGCAATATAGAAAAAGAGACAGGACATCAGGGAAATGATCCCCAATGTGATCGCGGCCGTCGCCATCGGGTTCCGGGGCCGCATCTGCGGATATTCATATTCTGTATCCATAAATACCTCCGTGTGATAAAACTATTCCTCTGTGTATGACGCCGTGTGCCGGACGGATTTCCGGCGCATGGCTTTTTTGCGGCAGGAAAGACCTCCGGCCTGCTTTATCATAGCACAGGTGGGGAAATCTGGCAAGACGCGCTGTGGCCCGATGTCCGCGTGGAGCACCTGAACTTTCTCAAAATATTTTCCGTTTGACGCATTGTTTTTAGAATGATATGATGGACAAAGCAACTAATTTGTCAGAGCAATAGCAGGATTGTGGGAGTGCGAAGCACGGAACAATCCGTATGGCATCATTTGACCCTAACACCATAACAGGAGACCGACGAACATGGATATAATCAGGACACTGGCAGAGGAACTGGAGATCCGCCCGCAGCAGGCAAAGGCTGCGGTGGAGCTGATTGACGACGGAAATACGATCCCGTTTATTTCCCGATACCGCAAGGAGGCGACAGGCTCACTGAACGACGAGGTGCTGCGGAGATTATCCGAGCGGCTGAATTATCTGCGGAATCTGGAGGAAAAGAAGGAGCAGGTGCTTTCTGCGATTGAGGAACAGGGAAAGCTGACGGCGGAGCTGCGTGCACAGATCGAGTCGGCCTCCACACTTGTGGTTGTCGAGGATCTGTACCGCCCGTACCGGCCTAAGCGCAGAACCAGGGCGACGGTGGCAAAGGAAAAGGGCCTGGAGCCGCTGGCGAATCTGATCCTGCTGCAGATGGTGCAGCGGCCGCTCGAGAAAGAGGCGGAGGCATTCCTTTCCGAGGAAAAGGAAGTCCTGACGCCGGAGGATGCGATCGCCGGGGCCAGGGACATCCTGGCGGAGATGGTGTCGGACGAGGCGGATTACCGCATGCGGATCCGCAGCATGACCGAGAAGGAAGGGCTGCTGGTGTCGTCTGCGAAGGACGAGAACGCTGAGTCGGTCTATGAAATGTACTATTCCTACACAGAGCCGGTCAGGAAGGCGGCGGGCCACCGGATCCTGGCAATCAACCGCGGCGAGAAGGAGAAGGTGCTGACCGTGAAGATCGAGGCCCCGCAGGAGCAGATCCTGCGCTACCTGGAGAAGCAGGTCATCACGCGCGACAACGTGTATACGACTCCCGTGCTCCGGGAGGTTGTGGAGGACAGCTACAGGCGCCTGATCGCTCCGGCGATCGAGCGCGAGATACGGAATGAACTGACGGAGAAGGCGGAGGACGGGGCGATTTCGGTCTTTGGAAAGAATCTGGAGCAGCTTCTGATGCAGCCGCCGATCGCCGGCCAGGTGGTGCTCGGCTGGGATCCGGCATTCCGAACGGGCTGCAAGCTGGCGGTTGTTGACGCGACAGGCAAGGTACTCGACACGACGGTCGTTTATCCGACCGCCCCGACGAATGAGACGAAGATCCGGGCCGCCATGGACACGGTGAAGCGGCTGATCGCAAAGTACGGGGTGACCCTCATCTCCCTCGGAAACGGCACGGCCTCCCGCGAGTCGGAGCAGGTGATCGTAGATATCCTGAAGGAGGTTCCGCAGAAGGTGGCCTACGTGATCACGAATGAGGCGGGAGCCTCCGTATATTCGGCGAGCAGGCTGGCGACGGAGGAATTTCCGAATTTCGACGTGGGCCAGAGAAGCGCGGCATCCATCGCGCGGCGCGTGCAGGATCCGCTTGCCGAGCTGGTGAAGATCGATCCGAAGTCTATCGGCGTCGGGCAGTATCAGCACGATATGAATCAGAAGAAGCTGGGGGAGGCGCTGGACGGCGTGGTTGAGGACAGCGTAAACCGCGTCGGCGTGGACCTGAACACGGCCTCTGTGCCGCTGATGGAGCATATCTCCGGGGTGTCAAAGACGATCGCGAAGAATATAGTAGCCTATCGGGAGGCGAACGGGCGCTTCCGCAGCCGCAGCGAGCTGCTGAAGGTGCCGAAGCTTGGCCCGAAGGCGTTTGAGCAGTGCGCCGGCTTTCTGCGCATCACGGGCGGGGACAATCCGCTCGATGCGACGAGCATCCACCCGGAGAGCTATGAGGCGGCCGGGATGCTGCTGGAGGAGCTCGGGCTGGCGCAGGAATTTGCGTCCGGCAGGGGCGTGAAGACGATCCGGGTAGGGGATTACAGGAAAATGGCGGAGAAGCTCGGCATCGGAGAGCCGACCCTGCGGGATATCGTGCAGGAGCTGAATAAGCCGGGGCGCGATCCGCGCGACGGCATGCCGCAGCCGATCCTGCGCACGGACGTCCTGGAGATGAAGGATCTGAAGGAAGGCATGATCCTGAAGGGAACCGTGCGGAATGTCATCGACTTCGGCGTGTTTGTGGACATCGGCGTCCACCAGGACGGCCTGGTGCATATTTCCCAGCTTACGGACAAAAAATTTGTGAAGCACCCGCTGGAGGTTGTGAGCGTCGGCGATATCGTTGAGGTGAAGGTGCTGAGCGTCGATCTGCAGAAGAAACGGATCGCCCTTACAATGAAACTGTAGGAGGCAGGGGTGCGGGCGCCTGACGCGGAACGATCCGTCTGGCGCGGAACGATCCGCCTGGCCTGGAACGATTCGCCTGACCTGGAACAATCCGTCTGGCGCGGAACGATCCGCCTGGCCTGGAACAATCCGTCTGGCGCGGAACGATCCGCCTGGCGCGGAACAATCTACATAGTGCGGAACACCCTGCCCGGCGTCATCTGTCTCTGGTATCACTGTGAAGGCACCTGGCCGGGAGGACACGAAAGGACGCCCCGCCATCCTGGAAAAAACGGGATAGAGAAAAAGATAAGGAGAGAAGAAAATGAAGAAACCGGTACTGGTCGTGATGGCCGCTGGAATGGGAAGCCGCTATGGCGGCCTGAAGCAGATTGATCCGATTGATCAGGAAGGACATATCATCATAGATTTTTCAATCTACGACGCGGTGAAGGCCGGGTTTGAGAAGGTTGTATTTATCATAAAGCGAGAGAATGAGGCCGATTTCCGGGCGGTCATCGGCGACAGGCTGAGCCGGTACATCGAGGTGGCCTATGTGTTCCAGGATCTGCAGGATCTGCCGGAGGGCTACGAGATGCCGGAAGGCCGGGTAAAGCCCTGGGGGACGGGACACGCGGTCTTAAGCTGCAGGAATGAGATTGACGGGCCGATGGCGGTGATCAATGCGGACGACTATTATGGGTGCCATGCGTTCCAGATGGCGTATGATTTCCTGGCAGAGCCGGGCGCGCAGGACGGGAAATATCACTACATGATGGTCGGCTATCAGCTTGAAAATACCCTGACGGAGAACGGCCATGTGGCGCGCGGCGTATGCGTGACAGACGACCGGGATCATCTGCTCCGCGTAGATGAGCGGACTCATATTGAGAAGCGCGGGGACGGCGCGGCATACACAGAGGACGACGGCGCGACCTGGGTGGAGATCCCTGCCGGGAGCACAGTTTCCATGAACATGTGGGGATTTTCCGCCGATATCCTGGCGGAGCTGGAGACCCGGTTTGTCGGTTTCCTGGACGAGAACCTGGAGAAAAATCCGCTCAAATGCGAGTATTTTCTGCCGTTTGTCGTGTGCGAGCTTCTGGAGGAGGGAAAGGCGGACGTAAAGGTGATGCAGTCTCTGGACCGCTGGTACGGGGTCACGTACAAGGAGGATAAGCCTGTGGTCATGGCTGCGATCCAGAAGATGAAGGATGAAGGCCTGTATCCTCAGAACCTGTGGGAGAGTGTCCCGCAGCGGAAGAACTGAGCAGAGGCGGATCGAATGTCCGTCCCGGACAGAGCGGCATGTCTGTGAGGGAAGGCCAGGAATGTGGCGGAAGAACTGAGCAGAGGCGGATCGAATGTCCGTCCCGGACAGAGCGGCATGTCTGTGAAAGAAGGCCCGGAATGGACTGACGCGATGACCGCGGGCGGCAGGACGTCCGTCTGCCCCGGAAGGTACGGAACTAATTGGCGTAACGGTAGTTGGAGGATAAGAGATGGATGCGAAGATACATGCAGAGATGCGAAAGACCATTGCACAGTTTGCTTTTTCCGGTGAGCTGCAGGAGTGCATTCCCTTTGGGAGCGGCCATATCAACGACACATACCGCCTGACCTTTCAGGAAGAGAATGGGCCTGGCCGGTATATCCTGCAGAAGATGAACAAGGAGGTTTTCAGGAAGCCGGCGGAGCTGATGGAGAATATCTGCGGTGTGACGACCTGGCTGCGCAGGAAGATCCGGGAGGACGGTGGCGACGAGAAGCGCGAGACGCTGAATGTGGTGCCTGCCGTGGACGGACGGCCTTATTATATTGATTCGGACGGGGAGTACTGGCGCGTATTTTACTTTATCACCGACGCAGTCAGCTACGATCATGTGCGGGACGACAGGGATTTCTACGAGAGCGCCGTAGCGTTCGGCCATTTTCAGCGCCTTCTGGCGGATTATCCGGCGGAGACGCTTCATGAGACGATCGAGAAATTTCATGATACGGTGGATCGGCTGGCAAAATTTGATGCGGCCGTCCGTGCGGACGTATGCGGCCGGGCTGCTTCCGTGGCGGAGGAGATCCGTTTTGTGCAGGAGCGGAGAGACCTGGCGCATGTGCTCTGCGATATGCAGGCTGCGGGCGAGCTTCCGCTTCGTGTCACGCACAACGATACAAAGCTCAACAATATTCTGATCGATAACAGATCGGGCCGCGCGATCTGCGTGATCGACCTGGATACGGTGATGCCGGGGCTGTCGGTCAACGATTTCGGGGACTCCATCCGCTTCGGGGCGAGCACGGCGGAGGAAGACGAGCGCGATCTGACGAAGGTGAAGCTGGACCTGCACTTGTACGAAGTATATGTGAAGGGCTTTATCGAGGGCTGTGCGGGGGCCCTGACCGACAGGGAGCTGGAGATGCTTCCGATGGGCGCGGTTCTGATGACATTTGAGTGCGGGATGCGCTTCCTGACCGACCATCTGGAGGGCGACCATTATTTCAAGATTCACCGGGAAGGACATAATCTCGACCGCGCCAGGACGCAGTTCAGGCTGGTGCGCGAGATGGAACAGAACATGCCGCAGATGCGCGCGATCGTGGAGAATTACAGGTGAGGGAAGCTTGAAGCTTCAGCTGCCGGAGTCCAGGCCCCGGCGCGCCCGGCTGATCGGGAGGGAAACTTCGGCTGCCGGACTTCTAAATCCGGTGTGTTCAGGCGGCATCAAACGGTGCGGACAGTAAGTGCGGAAAAGCCGAAAGTCAAAAAGGTCGAAAGAAGTCGGATTATCTGGACGCGGTGAAGAATGTATGGTATACTCGGATGTGTGTGGTATACCGGACAGCACGCGCAACCGAAAACTTATAATTTGCAGGGAAAGGATGGTACAGCGATGAGCGACTCCGAAAAACTCGATCTGATTCTGAATCAGATGACGACTCTGCACAAAGGATTAAACGGCATGGACGAGAAGCTTGCCGGGATGGACAAAAGACTGGACGGAGTAGACAAGAGACTGGACGGAGTAGACAAGAGACTGGACGGAGTGGACAAAAGACTTGATGTGGTAGACAAAAGACTGGATGGGGTAGACAGAAGATTAGTCGACGTGGATAAGAGACTGGACGTGGTAGACAAAAGACTCGACGTAGTTGACAGGAGATTAGACGGCATGGACGAGAAGTTTGCCGGGATGGACAAAAGATTAGACGGCATGGATGAGAAGTTTGCCGGGATGGACAAAAGATTAGACGACATGGATAAACAGTTTGACGTCGTGAGAGAAGACATCATGGCGCTCGACGTCAGGATGGATGTCATGGCGGAAAAAGTGACAGATACGAGGCTTTATGTCGAAAATACACTGGATCACAATATTCAGCTGATCGCGGAGAACCATATGTCTCTGGTGGACAAGCTGAACCAGGCAATCCGGGTGTCGGACAAAACGATTCTCTACGAGATACAGGTTTCCGGCCTGAAAATGCGCGTCGACAGGATAGAAGCTGATCTGGCAGAAATAAAGGGAAGACTGGCCTCATAGCTGCCGTTTTGAAAGCCGGGTTTTAGCTGTGAAGGACAGAAAATGACGCAGACAAAAGATAATGAGAGTATGAAATAGTGTAAAAGGTGCAGAGTTACTTCCGGTATGACTTTGCACCTTTATGCTGTACTGTTTCCAGGGTTACGGACACCGGGAACTGTACCGTCATCCTGAGGAATGCCGGATTCTGCTCCTTTATGCCGTGGGGGGCGACCCGGACAGAAAGCAAGGGGCCTGATGCCGCCGGCGAAAAGGCGGAGGAATGGAGATTTTTATGAAAAAAGTTATTGCGATCGGGGTGCAGGATTTTGCACAGATGCGCGAAAACAATTATTTTTATATTGATAAGACCGGTTTTATACGGGAGTGGTGGGATTCCGGAGATGTGGTAACTCTGCTCACACGCCCGCGCCGTTTCGGCAAAACACTGAACCTGAGCATGCTGGAATGCTTCTTCTCAGACAAGTATGCCGGCCGGGAGGACTTATTCGGCGGGCTCGAGATATGGCAGGATGAGAGATTCCGAAAACTGCAGGGAAGCCGCCCGGTGATTTTTCTGTCTTTTGCCGGGGCGAAGCATGCCGATTATGAGAATACCAGGGCCACCCTGAATACATTCATCGCAAATCTTTATAAACGATATGAATGGATACTGGAGGATGAAAGATTTACGGATGCGGATCGGAAGGCATTTCGGAGTGTGTCAAGAGAGATGGATGATTCTGCAGCGGCCCTGTCGCTGAATATGCTGTGTGAATGGCTGTACCGTTACTATGGGAAAAAATGCATCGTGCTTCTGGATGAATACGATACGCCCATGCAGGAGGCTTATATCCATGGGTTCTGGGACGAACTGGCAGCGTATATCCGGGCTTTGCTGAATAATACATTTAAGACGAATCCGTACATGGAACGGGGAATCCTGACCGGGATCACCAGAGTGAGCAGGGAATCTGTTTTTTCTGATCTGAACAACCTTAATGTAGTTACAACTACTTCCTGCGAGTACGCGACAGCGTTCGGATTTACAGAGGCCGAAGTATTTGCGGCCATGGATGCCCGGGGCCTTCCGGAGACAGAGAAAGAAAAGGTAAAGTTCTGGTATGACGGCTTCACTTTCGGAGGGGTGCCGGATATTTATAACCCCTGGTCTGTGACACTTTTCCTGGATAAGGGAATTTTTGATACCTACTGGGCAAACACCAGCGGAAACGCGCTTGCAGGAAAGCTGGTCAGGGAGGGAAACAGAGGGATCAAAACAGAATTTGAGCGGCTGCTGAACGGAGAATACATCGAGACAAAGCTTGACGAGCAGATTGTTTTTGACCAGCTGCAGAGCAACATGAATGCGGTATGGAGTCTCCTGCTGGCATCCGGTTATCTGAAGGTAACCGGGATGACCCGGAAGGCCCCGGACGATCTGCCGGTCTATCGGCTGGAAATTACCAATCATGAAGTAAAACTGATGTTTTTCCGGATGATAGAGGGATGGTTCGCGCAGGGGCCGGAATTCAATGAGTTTGTATCCGCCATGTTCCGGGGAGATGTTCAGAGCATGAACCATTATATGAACAGGGTGGCGTTAAACACGTTCAGCTATTTTGACGCAGGCAGCAGGCCGTCTGCCAGAAAAGAACCGGAGCGGTTTTATCACGGCTTTGTCCTGGGTCTGCTGGTGGACAGCGCGGAGAATTATCTGGTCAGATCGAACCGGGAATCCGGGTTCGGCCGGTATGATGTGGTGATGGAGCCGAAGAACACCGGGGATCCGGCCGTCATCATGGAGTTTAAGGTTTTTGACGGAGAAGGAGGGGAAAAAACTCTGGAGGATACCGCGGACAGCGCTCTGCGGCAGATCGGGGAGAGAAAGTATGCGGCGGATCTGCTGGCAAGGGGCATCCCAAAGGAGCGGATCTGGCAGTATGGATTCGCGTTTGAGGGCGAAAAATGCCTGATCCGGCGCTGAAGCTGTAAAACCGCTGTCCCGGGAACGCGGCGGATGAGATGCGGCGGGTCTTCCTTTTTCGGACCCGGCGCATCCTCCGCGGATAAGCTGCCACAGATAAGCTGCCGCGGATAAATTACCGCAGCAGGTCCTCCTGCTGGCGGATGTATGATTCCAGCGTATTTTTATCGATCAGAGCGGGAACCACACCCTCTCTTGTGACACTGAATCCTGCTGCGTAGGTGGCAATGCGGATGGAGGCTTCCAGAGAGCAGCCGTCCAGCAGATAGCAGGCCAGGGCGCTGATGAAGGCGTCGCAGGCGCCGGAGCTGTCGACCGAGGAAAACTTTGCCGCCGGGAAGCAGGAGGAGGTGTCTTTATTTTTCAGGTAGCAGCCGCGGGGGCCGAGCGTGACGATCACATTGCCCACGCCCTGCTGCAGGAGATATTCGGCGCGTTCCTCCAGCGAGGAGCCCTGCGGGCAGATTTCCTCCAGCTCGTCCTCATTGGGGATCAGGTAGTCGGTCAGTCGCAGGATGGAGCCGGACAGGGGGCCGACCGCGGAGGGCTTGATCATGGTCTGCACCTGGTGCCTGCGCGCCAGCACACAGGCGGCCTCCACGGTTTCCAGAGGGATCTCCGTCGGGATCAGGCAGAACCCGGCGTTGTCAAACAGATCTTCGTTTTTCTGTACCGCCTCCGGCGTCAGCATGATGTTTGCGCCGGAAAGGATGGAGATCATGGAATCTCCGTCCTTCTGGACGAAGATATAGGCCTGTCCGGTTTTGGCGTCGTTGTTGCGGTGTACTCCCCTGGGGTCGATATTAAAGCGGCGGATAACCGAAAAAATGAGATCCGAATCGAGGTCGTTCCCCACACTGCCGATCAGGGACACGCGGCGGCCCATTTTGGAGACTCCGACCGCCTGGTTCATGCCCTTGCCGCCGGGATACTGCTGTGCGATCGGGGAATTGACGGCTTTGCCGGAATGGGGCAGCGTATCTACGCGCAGGTAGTTGTCGATATTGATACTGCCGACGACCAGGATCTTTTTCCCCTGTCTGTCGTAGGGAACGCCGACGGTGGCCATGCTGCCGGCCGGCTGCGGATCAAAGGCGAAGGCGGGCTCATCCAGGGATTCCAGTCTGGCAATCAGCAGCCTGCCCAGATAGTTTCCGAACTCATGGCGCGGAACCGGCAGCGAAGTGATGTCCGGGCAGGAGAAAGCGGCGTAGGCGTCATCCTTCAGGGTGACGAGCGAAAGATCACAGGGCAGCGTATAATGCAGGGTGTTCAGCTTCTCATAGAGGCGAAGAGCCGTGAGGTAATGGGAAGCTACCAGGCCGCTGACAGAATGGCTGGCGATGCTGCGGAGCAGGTTCTGATCGGGGCCGCGGAACAGAAGCTCGCTGCGGAAGGGAATGTTGTGGTCAAACAGGCACTGTCTGTAGCCCTGCAGCACACTGTCCGCGTAACGGCCTGTGTCCAGAAGACAGCCGATCTCGCGGTGCCGGTGTCTGATCAGCAGCTCCGTGGCCTGGTATCCGAGCCGGCGAAAATCCAGACAGACGGCCTGCGGCTGGCTGCAGTGGAAAAAAACGCAGGGGATGCCGGCGTCGGCGAGCGCCTGCTTTGATTCTTTGCTGAAATGGTCCGAGGCCTCCAGAAGGATGCCGTCGGCGTGCCGGCTGATCATCGAGGATACCTGCCGGTATTCCAGTTCGGGGTCGTTGCCGCTTGCGCTGACCGTCAGCGAATAGTCCGCATTCTGAGCTGCGTCCAGGATGCCGCTCAGGATGGTATCGCGGTTTTTAAGGGAGCGGAAGATCACTCCCAGCAGCATGGTCCGGGAATTGCCGGAGAGTACGGACGCGTAAGGAGAATAGTGGTACTCTTTGGCAAGATTTAAAACGCGGGTGCGCGTACTGCTGCTGATACTGTCGTCTTTGCCGTTCATGATCTTTGATACGGTGGAAACGGAAACACCTGCCAGCCGGGCAATCTCTCTTATGGTCATGATAATCCTTATTCTCCTTGTCTTATAATGATTCATAAAATGATGCCGCGGGTTTTCCGCACTTCGTGCTTTCAAAATCCTGGCAATGTATAAATTTATTATTGCACAATTCCGGGAGCTTTACAATCACAAAATGAAGGCTCTCTTTTTTATCCCCATGCGGAAGATTTCCGGCATAAACCATACAGAAGGTTTCCAGTAAAAACCTGTTGACAAATGAAAGTTTCGGTGGTACTCTTTGAGAAAAGAAAATGGTTTCGGAAACAAGTTTCTTTAGACCGGAGGGACGGACATGAGAATAACAAATCTTGGATCTCTGAACATAGACAGAACTTATCAGCTGGAACGCTTTGTGGAGCCAAAGGAAACGGTGACCGCGCTGGGCTACGAGGAGCACTGCGGCGGCAAGGGCCTGAATCAGTCGGTGGCTCTGGCCAGAGCGGGGGCCGAAGTGTACCATGCCGGCCTCATCGGAAGCGGCGGGGATCTGCTTCTGGAGACACTGCAGCGGGCCGGCGTGCATACGCAGCTGGTGCGAAGGACGGATGCTCCCGGCGGCCACGCCGTCATCCAGGTGGACGCAAAGGGTCAGAACAGCATCATCGTCTTCGGCGGCGCTAATGAGAGGATCACCAGGGAATACATCGACATGGTCCTGCAGCAGACGGGGGCGGGCAATCTGCTTCTTCTGCAGAATGAGGTATCCAACATCGACTACGCGATCGAAAAAGCCTCAGAGATGGGGATCCTCATCGCGTTCAATCCCTCGCCGTTTAACGAGAGGATCCTTCGCTGCCGGCTGGAACTGGTGGATTATTTCCTCGTCAATGAGGTGGAAGGAAGGCTGCTGGGCGGGGCCGGCTCGCTCGAGCCGTGCGAGATCATTGAAAAACTGAAGCGGAAATTCCCGCGAAGCGCCTTTGTGGTGACCTTCGGGGAAAACGGTTCCTATTATGCGAAGGACGATGCATGCCTGTTCCAGCCTGCTTTTCCGGTCAGGGCCTGCGATACGACGGCCGCGGGAGATACCTACTGCGGTTATTTCCTCGCCGGACTGGCGTCCGGAAAAACGCTGGGGGAGAGCATGCGCCAGGCAGCCGCGGCGAGCGCCCTGGCGGTCACCGTAAAAGGCGCGGCCCCCAGCATTCCCTCACGGGAAGAAGTAACGAAATTTTTACTCCCATGAGCAATGCGTCCGGCGGTTCTGCCTCCGGACCTTCCGGGTCCGGAGCTTCGGCAGGCGCCGCGGGGATAACTGTCCCTGGGAGCAAAAAAATAAAAATAAAGGAGAAAAGAGATGAAGAAAAGAGCAACGGCACTGATGGTGATGGTATGCGCGGCGCTGGCGGTATGCACGGGCGTTCACGCGGAGGAGGAAAAACCTTCCTTTGTATTTGTCTGCACAGGTCAGCTGGGGGACAAATCCTTCAACGATTCCGCCAATGAAGGCGTGATGAAGATCGCGGAAGAGCTTGGCTGCGAGACAAAGGTGATCGAGGTCGGACGCGACCAGACAAAGTGGGAGCCGACCTTTATGGATCTGGCGGAAGAGGGCAGATATGATGTCATCATCTCCAACGGGTCTTCCTCTGCGGAAGTGATCGAAATGGTGGCGGAGGAGTTCCCGGATCAGAAGTTCGTGATGTTTGACTCGACGATGGATGAGGATAAGTATCCGAACCTTTACGCGATCAGCTACAAACAGAACGAAGGCTCTTATCTGGCAGGTGTTCTGGCGGCCCTCGTGACTGAGTCCGATATGGAGAACGCCAACGAGGAGAAGAAGATCGGTTTTGTCGGCGGCTCCGAGCATCCGATCATCACTGATTTCCTGGTGGGCTACATCGCGGGCGCAAAATCCGTGGACGAGGACATTAAGGTATACGTCTCCTATATCGGTTCCTGGGACGATACTGCAAAGGGGAAAGAGACCGCTATCGCACAGTACAATCAGGGCGTGGATATCATCTTCCCGGCAGCGGAGCAGGCAGGACTTGGCTGCGTGGAGGCTGCCGCGGAGATGAATAAATACATCATCGGCGTTGACTCCGATCAGGCAATGCTCTTCAAGGGCACGGATGAGGCCAGGGCAAATGTGATCCTCACTTCCGTTCTGAAGCAGGTCGGCGATTCTCTGGTCCGCATGGCCAAAATGGAAATGGAAGGAACGGTTCCGTGGGGCAGATATGAGGAGCTGGGGATTAAGGAAAACGGCGCCGGCATCGCAGTCAACGAATATTACGAAGCGAACGTTCCGGAGGAGATCCGGAAGACCGTGGAGGAGAAGAAGGAAGAAGTGACAGCCGGCGGCGTGGAGATCCCGACGGCTCTGGGTGACGCAGATCAGGACGAGGTTCAGGCTCTGATCGATTCAGTCGCACCGTAACGGAGTTTATGGCAGGGGTTGCCGCAGAGGGATGCGGCAGCCCCTTTATCGGAAACGGCATATAACTGGCAGGAAAGGGATGAAGTAATGGCAAAGGATATTCTTCGGATGGAAGGGATCACGAAGATCTACCCGAATGGGGTAATGGCGAACCGGGATGTCACGTTCACCGTTCAGGAAGGTGAGATCCATGCGCTGATGGGAGAGAACGGGGCCGGAAAGAGCACGCTGATGAAGATCCTGTTCGGAGATGAAGAGCGGACGGAAGGTCATATTTTCTTTGAGGGCCGCGAGATCAGTCCCAGAAGCTCGGCGGAGACGATCGATATGGGGATCGGCATGGTGCATCAGCATTTTATGCTGGTGGATTCGCTGAAGGTATATGAGAATGTCATCCTGGGGATGGAGCCGAAAAAGGGATTTATGACCAGCAAGTCGGCAGCGGTTTCCATGGTGCAGGAGACGGCCGAAAAATATAATCTGAACGTGGATCCGGAGGCGAAGGTGGCGGATATTTCCGTGGGCCTCAAGCAGAAGGTGGAGATCTTAAAGGTGCTTGCCCGCGGGGCAAAGCTGCTCATTCTGGATGAGCCGACGGCGGTCCTGACGCCGCAGGAGACGGAGGAACTGTTTGAACAGCTGCTTTTGCTGAAAAAGAGCGGGCACACGATCATTTTTATTTCCCATAAGATCCGGGAGGTCATGCAGATCTGCGACACGATCACCGTGCTGCGCGCCGGCCGAACCGTAGGCAGCATGCCGGTGGCAAATGCCACGGAGGAAGAGATCTCCCGCTTTATGGTGGGCAGGGATGTGGTCCTTAAGGTGGATAAAAAGAAGGCGGAGTTTGGCGAAGTGCTGCTGGATGTGAAGGGCCTGACCTGCCACAACCAGGAGGGCAGAACGCTGCTGGATGGGGTATCGTTTCAGTTAAGGCGAGGCCAGATACTCGGTGTGGCCGGCGTAGAGGGCAACGGACAGAACGAGCTTGCGGAGGCCATTTTCGGCTTCTATAAAAACCTGAGCGGCGAGATCCGGTTCCAGGGCAGGAATATCTGCGGATATAACATCCGCAGCATCCGGGAATCCGGCATTTCCTACATTCCGGAGGACCGTATCAAGATGGGCGTCGCCTCCAATGTGAGCATCTGGGAAAATCTGATCGCGCACCGGATGGACTCGGACGAATTCCGCAGCGGCGCGCTGCTCGATTATAAAAAGATCCATCATTTTGCGGCCGGGGCCATTGAGGATTTCAACATCCTGTGCAAAAATGACGAGCAGACGGCCGGGATGCTCTCGGGCGGCAATATGCAGAAAGTGGTCGTGGCGCGCGAGTTCTCGGATGATCCGGATCTGCTGATCGCGAACCAGCCGACGCGGGGCATCGACGTCGGCGCCAACGAATTTATCTGGAAGAAGATTGTGGAACATCGGGACAAAGGAAACGGTGTCATGCTGATCTCGGCGGATTTAAACGAGATCATGGAGCTTTCGGACAGCATCCTCGTCATGTGCGACGGAAAGGCGGCCGCATATTTTGAAGACAGTTCCAAAATCGATGAATTTGAACTGGGCAAATATATGCTTGGCCTGAAGAGACAGGAGGGGATGAGCGATGAAGACTAAAAAGGTGAGAATGTATTCCTCTTACGTGGAAGCACTGCGTATGACGGTGGCTGTCCTGTGTTCGCTGCTGATCGTTTTTGCGATCATCCTGATGACCAGCGAACAGCCGCTGGAGGCGCTGCGGAATTTTGTGTTCGGTCCGCTGACCTCTCTGCGGCGGTTCGGGAATGTGATCGAGGCGATGACGCCGCTGATGTTTACCGGCCTGGCGGTGATCGTGCTGTTCCGCCCGGGGCTGTTCAACCTTTCGATGGAGGGCGCCTTCTTTACGGGCGCGGTGGCGGCCTGCGCGGGCGCCCTGGTCGTCGATCTTCCGCCGGTCCTCAATCTGATTTTTGCGATGCTCTGCGCGATGATCGCCGGCGGCTTTACCTGTGCGATCCCCGGGGTGCTGAGGGCTAAATGCGGCGCGAACGAACTGGTGACCTCGCTGATGCTCAACTATATCTGCCTGTTTGCTGGGCTCTACGTCATCACGGCTTTTTTCTATGATCCGACGCAGAATTCCAATTATTCCTACAAATTTGCAGAGAGCATGTCGCTTCCGAGGATCCTGCCGGGGACCCGCATCAATCTGGGCACGGTCCTGGCACTTTTAACGGTGGCGGCCGTCTGGCTGATCCTTACCAAGACCTCGTTCGGCTTCAAGACCAGACTGGTCGGAGAAAACAACACGATGGCGGACTATTCCGGCATCAACTCAGCGAATACCATTATCCTTTCACAGATCGTCGGCGGCATGCTGGCCGGTCTGGGCGGAGCGGTGGAGCTGTTCGGCATGTACCAGAGATTTCAGTACAGCGACCTTCCGGGCTTCGGCTGGGACGGTGTGCTGATCACGATCGTGGCGCGGCATAAGGCGCAGTATGTGCCGCTGGCGGCATTTTTCCTGGCCTATCTGAGGACCGGGGCGGACATCATGTCCAGAAACTGCGACATCCCCTTCGAGATCGTGAAGATCATTCAGGCGGTCATGGTGCTGCTGATCTCGGCGACGGCGATCCTGAGCGGCTTAAAGAAGCGGATGATCATCAAAGAAACCCGTGCCCTGGAAGCGCTGAATCAGGAGGTGAGATGATTTATGAATATATGGAGTGTTATTTTTTCAGCGGATTTCCTGTTCACGGCGATCCGGCTGATGACGCCGATCCTGTTTGCGGCGCTGGCCTGCATGGTCTTTACGAAGGGCGGCATCGACGCGATCGGTACGGAGGGCATCATGCTCAGCTGCGCGCTTGCCGGCCCGGTGGGAGCCTGGTTTTCCCAGAACGTGTTTGTGGGAGTTCTGGCAGCGGTGCTGGTCGGAATCCTGCTTTCCTGTATCTACGGATATTTTACCATTGTGCTGGATACCAATTCGGTGCTGGCGGGCATCGCGCTGAATACGCTTTCGGGCGGCCTGACTATTTTTGTGATCTATGCCCTCACGGGGAATAAAGGTTCCACGCAGAGCCTCAGCAATCCGGTGGTCTCCAATCTTGAGATCCCCTTGCTGAAGGATATTCCGGTGCTGGGTTCCATCCTCTCGGGGCACAGTATCCTGACGTATCTGGCGCTGCTGCTGACGGCTGCGCTGGCCGTCTTTTTCTGGAAGACGCCGACGGGACTGCGTATCCGCGCGGTGGGAGAGAACGAGCATGCGGCCAGATCGGTCGGCCTGAATGTGATGAAATATAAATACATCGCGCTGTGCATGGCGGGCACGCTCGCAGGGCTGGGCGGCACCTATATGTCGATGAGCTATGTCTCCTTCTTCTCGCGCGATATGATCGCCGGCCGCGGCTGGATCGGCATGGCCGCGGAGTCGATGGGGCGCGGCACGCCGTGGGGCATCACGCTGTCCGTGTTTATCTTCGGCATTGCGGATTCTCTGTCGATCCGCCTGCAGATGCTGAGCCTTCCCTCGCAGCTGATTCAGACGATCCCCTATGTGGTCACGATCGTCGCGATCGCCGGTTATTCCTGGCGGAGCATGAAGATGCGCAGGAAACCGATAAAACAATAGGAATGGAAAGCTGTGCGGCCGGCCGGGAACAAAGCACATGCAGACATACGGAAAGCGATTAAGCGCAGGAAGTGAGGTTGCATATATGGGAAAAAAGGCCTGGGAATACGAATATGAATGGATCACGCACGCCGTGCCGCCGCGGGTGACGGAGGTGCAGGAAGAAGAGTGGATGAAATACTCAGAGAACGGCGCCGCGTCGGATCAGCGGCTGTTTACCGACTGGTACAGCGAGGTGCCCGGCTCCAGGGCGCCCTGCCATCTGGTGCCGGCGGCGATCCAGTGCATGGCCGCGAAGGGATATGACGTCTCGGAGGCGGAGCAGTATATTGAGGCAGGCTTAAAGGCGGAACGGGAGAAGGACGGGGCGGCCATTCAGCAGATCACGGCCCGCATCTGCTATATCCTGAACACGGCGAAGCAGGATCCGGCCTCCGCCTATGCATCCTGCGGCGTGTACCGCACGTTTGCGGATATCGAGAAGAAGGTTTCCTTTCCGCCGGCAGCAAAATACGATGTTTATGGGGAGGACTTCGCGCAGCGCATCCGCGCGGGCTGGATGGGCCAGCTGGTGGGCGGGTGTCTGGGCACCCAGATCGAGGGCTACACGACGGAGAACATCCGCAGAGTCTTCGGGGAGGTGCGCGGCTATCTGCGCGCTCCCGAGACCTACAACGACGATATCACCTATGAGCTCGCCTATCTGGACGGATTTGCCGAGAAGGGCTACCGGATCACGCCGGAGGACATCGCCTTTAAATGGCTGGAGCTGATCGCCGACGGATATTCGGCGGAGAAGATCGCCCTGGAAAATCTGCGGCGCGGCCTGATGCCGCCTGAGAGCGGAACGCAGAACAATTATTTTTCGGACTGGATCGGCGCGCAGATGCGCACCATGGTACACGGGATGGCGGCTCCCGGCGATCCCCGGCTGGCGGCGCGTCTGGCCGCGGACGACAGCGTGGTTTCGCATTCCAACAACGGGATGCTCGGCGGCGTGTTCAACGCGGTTCTGGTCTCTCTGTGCTTCACCGAGACCGACATCCGCACAGCGGTGGAAAAGGCGGTCGCCTGCATCCCCGCGGACAGTGAATTTTACAGTGTGGTGGAGTTTGCGCTGTGGCAGTGCCGGGTACAGCGAACCTGGGAGGAGGCGTGGGCGGTATGTGAGGAGCGCTACCGCGAGTATAACTGGATCCATGCCTACCCCAATGCGGCCGCCGAGGTGATCGCGCTGTGGTACGGAAACATGGACTTTGATGAGACCTGCCATATCATCTGCATGGAGGGGCAGGATGTGGACTGTACGGCGACGCCTGTCCTTAACGCGCTGGCGGTGATGAAGGGGTACGATTCCATCGAAGAAAAATGGATCACGCCCATCGGCAGCGATATCTATACCACGATGCGCAAAATGCGTCACCTGACCTTTGACGAGCTTTGCGAAAAGACCGTGAGCGCGGTGCGCAGGGCGCAGAAGGAGAGGCACGCTTAAAAGGATTGAAACCGTTCATGACAGATCGTATAATGAAATAAACTTACAGGCATTTATCAGAGAAAGGATCCGGATGCATATGAGCAGAGACATAATTCTTGAGAAGAGATTATCATTTTCTTCGATTCACCTACAGATATCCAGGATGGGCGAGGACTATCATATCCTGCTGTGGGGTGGGGAACGGCCGCACATCGGGTGTACGGTGCTGTCCGTCCCGCGGCCGTCGCTGACGGGCGACGGGAGCGTGTCCGTCACATCCTCGGTGCTGAATGTAACCGGGCATAAGGACGAGCAGATCTGCCGCCTGCTTGCGGATGAGGTCGCGGTGCGGAAGCAGGCTGTCGTCGTCTGTACCGGCGGCTTCCATTATGATGCGATAACGCCCGCCCAGATCCGTGAGGTCGTGGACGGGGTGAAGGAGATGGCGGCAGACCCGGCAATATGAGCCGGTGCCGTCACGGCGAAGGATGGCCCCGGCAATATAAGCCGGTGCCGTGACGGCGAAGGGCGGCTCCGGCAATATGAGCCGGTGGCGTCACAGAGAAGGGCAGCCTGGCAATATGAGCCGGCGCCGTCACAGGGAAGGACAGGCGCTGCAGAACTCGGCGTAGAACAGTTCTGCGGCGCCGTTTTTTCTGCGCAGGTTACAGTAGAGATATTCGCTGAAGCGGCAGGCTGTGTCGGAGATGCCGACCGTGTGCGTGCTGCCGGCGGTGAATGCGCGGGCGTACCCCGGTATGATCGCGATCCCCTTCCCGACGGCGACCAGAAACAGTGCGGTGGAGAGATTGGGCACCGGGGTGCAGGTGACCCGGTTGTGGGTGTGCCGCTGCGCCAGCAGCCAGTTCTGGGCATACGGGCCGAAATACTCGTGCGAGAACGGGACAAGGATGTTTTCGCCTTCCAGATCCCGCAGCTGCAGGAGCGATTTCATGAGGAGACGATGCCCCGGGCCGAGGGCGGCGCAGGTGCTGTGGCTGGCGATCAGGCGGGACTGGATGCCGTCGCCCGGATTCGGATATTCACATGGAGAGAAGATGAGATCGTACTCATCCCCGTGCAGGATATCCTCGGACAGTCCCTCCGTTTTTACCTCGAAATCCATATGAATATTGGGATAGCGGTCTGCGAAACGGCTGATAAAGATCTGTATGTGGGATGCCTGTGTCATCTCCAGGGCGCAGGCGATGCGGATCTCCCCCTGGACGGGGAGGTTGGAGATCTGCAGCAGGGCTGCCGTCCTGTTGCAGCGGTCGATCAGCCCCTGCGCGCGGTCCGCCAGGATCCGTCCGCTCTCCGTCAGGGCGACGCCGTGCGTTGTGCGGGAGAACAGCACGGCATCCAGCTCGCGTTCCAGATCCTGAATATGCTTCGAGAGAACGGACTGCGAGATATATAAATGTTCCGCGGCCTTGCTGTAATTTAATGTCCTGGACAGAATCAGAAATTCATAGAGCCTGTCGGTGTTCATAGCGGGCGGCCTCCTTTGTAAACTGAAAAAACAGATCGACAAATTTCCTCACCTCGGGCCTGCCCGCTTTCCGGCTGTAAAACAGCGCGGAGAATGCCGCGCAGGGAGCGTCTGTGAGCGGCAGACAGACCGTTTTTGGAGGAAGCCCAAAAACCGGCGCCGGCAGCAGGACAATTCCCTTCCCGACGGGAACCAGGAGTGCGAAAAATACCGGCGATGTGCCGCTGTCGTAAATGCTGCGGCGGATCCCGGACGCCTGCAGATTTTCAAGCTGAAAATCCCGGATGCCGCTCTCCTTTGTCTGAGGATACAGAATGAAACACTCTCCGTCCAGGTCCCGCATGGAGACAGTCGGTCGGGAGGCGAGAGGATGGCCCTCCGGCAGCAGGACACAGTGCCGGGGCGGAGAAATGATCCTCCTTACGATCCCTTCCCGCTGCGGCAGGCGGTTCATGGAAGGCGCAAAGTAAACGTTGACCTCTCCGCTGTCCAGTCCCTCTGCGATCGAATAGCGTGTATCGTCGGAGAACTCCAGCCGGACATGCGGATACTTTGCGTTCAGAAGATCCAGAAACGGGCCCAGAAACAGGGGGAGCGCGATGCCGGACACAGCGATCTTCAGGCTTTGAAACTCCTGCGCGCCGGGCTGCTTCAGCGACTGCCGGAGGTCTGTGTATTCCCTGACAATCTCGAGCGCGTCCGCATAGAGCCGCTTCCCCTCTCCGGTCAGCGCAAGAACGCCGTTCTCCCTCTGAAAAAGCGAGACGCCGAGGGTGTTCTCCAGCACATGCATGCGGGAGCGCAGGGTGGCAGGCGGCAGGCGCAGCTCATCCGCGGCTGCTTTCAGGCTCCCGCGGTCTGCGATCTTTACAAATTCATGTAATCGTTCCAGTTCCATGGCTTTACTCCAAATTTGAATAATAGAATAATAAAAGAATAGCGGAATGTCCCTGAGAAGTCAACAGAAAAGATTAAAAACGCAGAAATAAAGAGATTTTCTGAAAAGAATTTCCATGCGCGGCATACAAAACGATGAAAAACAGAATAACAAAAGCGCGAAAAGGGATTCAAAAATCTCTGCCGTCATGCTAGAGTATAAACAGAGCAGAGATCTGCTTCTGACAGAGTCGTCTGCTGACGTGAAAAAAGGCGGCGGGAAGCGGATCGCAGCAGTATGTTCAGAAAATTTACTACAGGGAGGGTACAGGATGTATACAGAAATTCCGGTGACAAATCAGACGATGGAGCTGGCTGACTGCAGGGACGCGTGGTTTTTTGATGAGAAATATCAGTGCTGGTGCCTGGAGGACGTGCTTTACACCGACAGGGCGACGACGCCCAAATTCCAGAGGCTCAGTGTTTTTGTTCCGGCGCCGTATATGAAGGAGCACGGCGTGATCGACCCGGAGGGGCAGATGAACGGGTATTCGGCCCGGACGGCCCCGGTGATCCTGCAGAATAATTCCGCGGGATATATGCAGATGCCGCACATGTGGCTGGGCGGCCCGCGCTGCAGCGCGCCGCAGTACCTTGAACGCGGCTTCGTCTTCGTGACCTGCGGGAACCGCGGGAGGGAGTCGAAGGACAGCGCCGGCAGATCGTGCGGGAAAGCCCCGATGAATCTGGTGGATCTGAAAACCGTGATCCGCTTCCTGCGGCACAACCGCGAAAGCATCCCGGGCGACCTCGGGCGTATCATTTCAATCGGAGCGAGCGCGGGCGGCGCGATGTCCTCCCTGCTGGCAGTCACGGGAAACCATGCGGATTTTGATCCGTATCTGAGGGAAAACGGCGCGTTCATGGATGAGCGGGACGATATCTTCGCGGCGCAGATCTACTGCCCGATCATCGACCTGGAGCATGCGGATCCGGCATACGAGTGGGCGTTCTTCGCGGACCACGAAAATGAAAGCTCCCATGCGGGGCCGGCGGGCGTCATGACGCCGTTCCAGGAGGCGCTTTCGGCGGAGCTGAAGGAGCGCTATATCCGTTATTTCAACGATCTTGGCCTGACGGACCCGGCGACGGGCGAAATTCTTGCGATCCATGAGGATGGAAGGAGCGGCAGCGGCTATGAGTACCTGATGCGGCTGCTGAACGATTCCGCCTCCGATTTCCTTCGCAGGCTGAAAGAGGGGACGCTGGACAGAGACTATTCCGCTGAGGATTATCTGTCGGGAAATTATGAGTATCAGACAGAGGCCCCGATGGGCGGCCCCGGGGACGGTGACGGTTCTGACCTGCTGCAGGGGCATGCGGGACCCGGGGTCGCGCTTGCAAAGGCGGAGGAGGGCAGCGGCCCGGCCGGCCGGCCCTCGCTCGGCGATCTCGTATCGCGCCCTCCGAAGGGAGTCCCCTACCGGGGAATGGAACCGCCGATGGTCACCGTCAGTGGCACGGACAAATCGGGCTGGCTTTCCTGGGACGGACAGCGGGCGCAGATCCGCGACCTCGACAGTTATGTGCTGAACTACCGCAGACGCATGAAGCCGTGTACTGCGTTTGATGCGCTTGGAACGGACAGCGGGGAGAATGAGGTGTTCGGGACGGAGGAACGGCCTTACGTGCACTTCAACGGCGAGATCGCCGACGCGGTTCTGGCGATAAAGGACCGGTTCCCGGAGGAGGCGGAGCGTTATTATGAGGCGTTTGCTGAGGCAGAAAAGGATGAAGAGCTGCGGCGCAGGGCCGCTTTGTACAATCCGCTGAATTATATCGGCGAGGGGAAGGGCGGAGACAGCGCGCAGTACTGCAGGATCCGCGTGGGTTCCCATGACGCGGACACCGCTCTGAGCGTCAGCATGACGCTTGCCCTCAGGCTGGCGCAGGCGGGCCGGGAAGTCGATTATGCGCTGGTGTGGGATCAGCCGCACTGCGAAGCGGATTACCCGGGAGAACTGTGTGACTGGATCGAAAGGATTTGTGGGCAGCAGAGGGGGAATTGAGATGGCAGATGTTTATGACCTGCGTTCCGCACTGGAACTGCTGGAAAAGATACCGGGTCAGCTGATCCGGACCGATGTGGAGACAGAGCCGATGGCGGAGCTGTCCGGAGTGTACCGCCATGTCGGGGCCGGAGGGACGGTGCAGCGCCCCACACAGGAAGGGCCGGCAATGATCTTTAACAATATCAGGGGGCACAAAGACGCGAGGATCGTCATCGGCCTCCTGGCAAGCCGGAAGAGAGTGGGATATCTCCTGGGCTGCGACCCGAAGCGGCTTGGATTTCTTCTGAAGGAGAGCGTGGAGAACCCGGTGAAGCCGGTGGTGATTCCGAACGAGCGGGCAAAATGCCAGGAGGTGGTCCACTATGCCACGGAGGAAGGATTTGATATCCGCAGGCTCATCCCGGCGCCGACCAACACGCCGGAGGATGCGGGGCCTTATATCACGCTCGGCATGTGCTATGCCTCGAATCCGCAGACCGGGGAGTCGGATGTGACGATCCACCGCATGTGCCTGCAGTCCAGAGATGAGATCTCGATCTTCCTGCAACCGGGAGCGCGCCATATCGGCTATTTCCGGGAGCTGGCGGAGGCGGCCGGAAAGCCGCTGCCGATCTCGGTCAGCATCGGGGTGGACCCGGCCATTGAGATCGCGTCCTGCTTCGAGCCGCCGACCACACCGCTCGGCTACGACGAGCTGCAGGCGGCCGGGGCCATCCGAAAAGCTCCGGTCGAGATGGTGCAGTGCCTCACGATCCCGGAGAAGGCGATCGCCAACGCGGAGTATGTGATCGAGGGGGAAATCCTTCCGAACGTGCGTGTCCGGGAGGATCAGAATTCGAACACCGGGAAGGCAATGCCGGAATTTCCGGGCTACAACGGCCCCGCGAATCCGGAGCTTCCGGTGATCCGGGTGAAGGCGGTGACGACCCGCAGGCATCCGATCATGCAGACCTGCATAGGGCCGAGCGAGGAGCACGTATCCATGGCGGGGATCCCGACGGAGGCCAGCATTCTGCAGATGGTGGAAAAGGCGATGCCGGGGCGGCTGCAGAACGTTTACTGCGCGTCCAGCGGCGGCGGAAAATATATTGCGGTGCTGCAGTTTCGAAAGTCCGTGCCCTCGGACGAGGGCAGGCAGAGGCAGGCGGCGCTTCTGGCATTCTCGGCCTTTGCGGAGCTGAAGCACGTCTTTCTTGTGGATGAGGATGTAGACTGCTTCGATATGAATGATGTGATGTGGGCGATGACGACGCGCTTCCAGGCGGACATTGACCTGATCACGATCCCCGGCGTGCAGTGCCATCCGCTGGATCCCTCCAACCAGCCGGCCTACTCCGGGCATATCCGCGGCTCGGGGATCGCGTGCAAGGCGATCTTCGACTGTACGGTGCCCTTTGACCAGAAGGAGCGCTTCAGGCGAGCGAAATTCATGGAGGTTGATCCGCGCAGATGGGTTCCGGAAATGTACGGCTCTGGCAGCGCTGATCTGGCGGAGTAATGTGCCGGCCTGCATTCGCCTGAGCGTCTGCGGCGGCAGGATGAGAGTGAGGCTGACTGAGAGGAAGACGGGATGAGACAGAGAATGATCGTGGGGATCAGCGGCGCGACGGGGATGCCGATCGCCATCGAGCTGCTGCGCCAGCTGAAGAGGATGCCGGAGACGGAAACGCACCTGATATATACGGAGGGAGCGGAGCGGACGCTCCGCTCCGAGGGCGGAGTTTCCGCGGAGGAACTGCGCTCGCTCGCGGATTTTGTATATGACAGCCGGGACATCGGCGCGGGGCCGGCCAGCGGTTCCTGGGACTGCGGGGGAATGATCGTCGTTCCCTGCAGCATGAAAACGCTGGCGGGCATACACAGCGGCTACAGCGACAATCTGCTGCTGCGGGCGGCGGACGTGACCCTGAAGGAGCGCCGGAAGCTGGTGCTTGTGGCAAGAGAATGCCCGCTTGGCACAATCCATCTGCGGAATATGTATGAGCTGAGCCAGATGGGAGCGGTCATTCTGCCCCCGATGCTTTCCTATTACAATCATCCGCAGAGTGTGGAGGACTGTACCTGCCATGTCGTGGGGAAAATCCTGCAGCAGTTCGGGCTGGAGGGGGAAAACTACAGGAGATGGGACGGAGCGGAACCGGGTGTTCGTCCGCCAGGAATACCTGGTTGATTTCTGTAATTGCAAACCGGATCTGAAGAAAATAGAATGAAGGGAAGCAGGACAGAAAATATGTTTCTAAAGAACCGCATTATTGCAGCATCAGTCACCGGCTGTGCTGAGGAGCCGTCGCCGGCGGCACAAACAGATTGACAAACTCCCTGCCGGAGGCAGATAATAAGACAAAATGATGCCAGGGTCAAAAGTCATAAAATGCAGGAATCCGGGAATTTGCCGGCGGGCGGGTCCCGGAGGCCGGAAAGGCAGTGAGTATGGGCAAAAAGGTGGTTGCGGCAGGTCACATCTGCCTGGATATTACACCGATATTTCCGGGGCGTCGGGTGGAATCGCTCGGCGAAGTCCTTTCCCCGGGGAAACTGATCCAGATGGGAGAGGCGGAGGTCCACACGGGAGGATCGGTCGCCAACACGGGGCTGGCCATGAAGATACTCGGCGCGGATGTATCTCTGATGGGAAAGATCGGGAAGGATGCGTTCGGGGAAATGCTGCTCGGAATATTGAAAAAGTACGGCGCGGATCAGGGGATGATCGCGGCAGACGGAGAATCAACCTCCTATTCCGTGATTCTGGCCGTGCCGGGCGTCGACCGGATCTTTCTGCACAATCCGGGAGCAAACCACACCTTCCGCGCGGAAGACATTTCCAGAAAGCAGCTTGAGGGCGCGGCACTTTTCCATTTTGGATATCCGCCCCTGATGCGCTCGATGTATGAGAATGACGGGACAGAACTGGAAAGGGTGCTGCAGCTGGCCCGCTCCTGCGGAGCTGCAGTGTCGATGGATATGGCTGCTGTTGACACGGAATCGGAGGCGGGCCGCGCCGACTGGAGAAAAATTCTGCAGAGGGTGCTTCCGCTTGTGGATTTCTTTGTGCCGAGCGCCGAGGAGCTGTGCTGTATGCTGGACCGTGAGCGCTACCGGGAGTGGCAGAGACGGGCGGCGGGAAGGGACATTACGGAACTGCTGGATATCGGCCGGGACGTAAGGCCTCTGGCAGAAGAGTGCATGAGCTTCGGCGCAAAGGTTCTGCTGATCAAGTGCGGAGCGCCGGGCATGTATTACCGGACGGCAGGGCAGGAGCTGCTGCGGGAGATCAGCCCGCGCTGCGCGCTGCATATTGATGCCTGGGCCGGCAGAGAGGGCTTTGAGCGCAGCTATGTGCCGGATCGGATCGCATCCGGGACCGGAGCGGGCGACACCAGCATCGCCGCATTTCTGACAGCCATGCTGGAGGAATGCTCCCTGGAGGAAGCCGTGCGCCTTGCAGCTGCGGCCGGAGCGTCCTGCGTGGCAGAATATGATGCGCTAAGCGGCCTGAAACCGCTTGCAGCCCTCAGAGAGAAGATCGCTTCCGGATGGGAAAAGCGCGGTTCTGAGAATGCCCGGGAAGAAACCTTATGAGAGCACTGCCGGAACGCCGGGCGATGCAGATATCCCCAGTCAATTTTTCTGAAGCAGATTTTTGAATGGATCCTTTTTGATTTTTTGCACGAAACTGCTTGCATAACTGCCTGCAGCGAGTTATAATGTCTTTAATTTAAGATTTGTTCTTCGGGGCGGGGTGCGATTCCCCACCGGCGGTATAGTCCGCGACCCGCGCAAGCGGCTGATCCGGTGACATCGGCAGATGAATTCCGGAACCGACAGTTACAGTCTGGATGAGAGAAGAATGCGGAGTATTGGCAGGATACAAAGCGGCCACGGAGCTTTACATGAGTTCCCGTGGCCTTTTCTATTGCATCCCGGAAGGCTCTTCCGGCTTCACACGGCCCCAAAACGGCCCGCGTGTGCCGGATGCGCCGCCGGATTCCGCAAAGAAAAAGAAGGACTTTTCTTAAATATGGGGAATGCCCCGCAATATTTCAAGAAAAGGAGAAATGAAAAATGGGAACAGGTATTTTACAGGCAATCGGAGAGAATCTGCAGTTTGTGCTGGTGTGCGTGCTGGTGGTGTTCGCGCTCGTCGGCGGAGCGAAGCTCGTGGAGACCAGGGTGCTGAAGAACCGCGTGACGAATATGGGGAAGACCCGCTACATAGCGATCTGCGCAATGCTCGGCGCGCTGGCGATGATCCTTCATCTGTTCGACTTCCCGGTGCCGTTTCTGGCTCCGGGCTTCTACAAGCTGGACTTCAGCGAGATCCCGGTCATGATCGGGGCGTTCTGCCTTGGACCGGTGGGCGGCATTGTGATCGAGCTGGTCAAGATCCTTCTGAAGCTTGTCGTGAAGGGGACGAGTACGGCGTTTGTCGGCGACCTGGCGAATTTCGTGGTGGGCTGCTCTTTTATCGTGCCTGCCTCGATCATCTACCATCTGCACAAGACGAGGACCACGGCGATTGTCTCGCTTGCAGCCGGCACGGTGACGATGACAGTGTTTGGCAGCCTGTTTAACGCGGTGTATCTGCTGCCTGCATTTGCGAGGCTCTATGGGATGCCGCTGGACGCGATCATCGGCATGGGAACCGCGATCAACAAAGGGATCACGAGTGTATCCACGCTCGTCCTGTTCGCGGTTGCCCCGCTGAATCTGTTAAAAGGTGTATTGATTTCTGTGCCGACTATGGTATTATATAAACGAATCAGCAAAGTTTTGCATAGTACCGCACAGGATGCCGCCGTTGTGAGCGGGCGCCATCAGCCGCAGGGCTGAGGCCGGTCGGGACGGTTCCGGCTGCGGGCCGCATAGAGAGTCGGATGGGATGCTGCAAAACGGTTTGTCCGGATTTCAGCATCCTTTTTGCGCCGCAGGAGAAGACGGAGGATCCTTTTTCTGTGTGAAGAAAAAAGAAAAAATTCAGGAGCAGCTATGGGAAAGGTTAAGAAAATTGAGCAGGTGACGCACAATCCGTTTGTAAATCTGTTTGATCTGTCGGTGGAGAACCGGCTTGGCAATCCGGGCAGATATTATGTCGCTTCCAGGTCGAAAGGGCCGGAGGAGCTGGAGCTTTCTTCCGGGGTACAGACGCCGGACGGGGTCATCATATACAGCCTCTATGGAGAGAAGCACGACCGCGTAGTGCTGGTCCGGCAGTACCGGTATGCGATCAACAACTACATCTATGAATTTCCTGCGGGACTGGTGGAGCCGGGGGAGGACTATCATGCGTCGGCAGTGCGCGAGATGCGGGAGGAGACGGGCCTGACGCTTCGGCCGATTCAGGTGGATACGATCTTTGAAAAACCGTATTATACGACGATTGGCATGACGGACGAGTGTTGCAGCACGGTCTACGGGTACGCTGAGGGGACGATCAGCAGCGACCGCCTGGAGGACAGCGAGGAGATCGAGGTGGTTCTGGCGGATCGCAGCGAGGTACGGCGCATTCTGCGCGAGGAACGCGTGGCGATCGTATGCTCCTACATGCTGCTGCATTTCCTGAACGATGAACAGCCGTTTCAGTTTCTGAACGCCGGGGAGGAAGCATGATCACAGAGACAAATTCGGAGCAGGAGACATACGCGCTTGGACGGGATCTTGCAAGCCGGGCAAGGCGCGGGCAGGTTTTTGCGCTGACAGGGGATCTGGGCGTGGGGAAGACGGTGCTGACGAAAGGATTTGCGGCCGGCCTTGGCATTGAAGAGCCGGTGAACAGTCCCACGTTCACGATCCTGCAGGAGTATACGGCAGGACTGCTGCCGTTTTATCATTTTGACGTGTACCGGATCGCGGATCCGGAGGAAATGGACGAGATCGGGTATGAGGACTACTTTTTCGGAGAGGGAATCTGCCTGGTGGAGTGGGCGGATCTGATCGAAGAGCTGATGCCGGAGGACACGGTCTGGATCACGATTGAGAAGGATCTGGAGCGGGGATTCGACTACCGCAGGATCATAATAGAAGAAAATCCTTCCGGGGATACCGGCCGGGACCGGAGCGGCAGAGACTGATGGCCGGTTACAGAGCGGACTGCAGCCGGGCGCCGGGTGCATGCCGGAGAATGGAGTGAAGACAACGATGAAAATACTGGCGCTGGACAGTTCCGGACTGGTAGCTTCCGTGGCGGTTGCCGAGGATGACACGCTGCTTGCCGAGTACACTGTTAATTATAAGAAGACACACTCTCAGACCCTGCTTCCGATGCTGGACGAAGCGGCGCGGATGATCGAGCTGGACCTGAAGACCATCGATGCGATCGCGGTGGCGGCCGGGCCGGGCTCTTTCACGGGGCTTCGGATCGGATCGGCCACGGCAAAGGGGATGGGCCTGGCGCTGGATAAACCGCTGGTACATATCCCGACGGTGGATGCCCTGGCTTACAATCTGTATGGCTGCGCGGGATATATCTGTCCCATGATGGATGCCAGGAGAGCGCAGGTCTATACAGGAATTTACCGCTTTGACGGCGGAAGGCTGTGCGTGATGGAGCCGCAGGCCCCGCGGGCGGTTGAGGACATTGCGCAAAAACTGAATGCGCTCGGCGGCGCCGTGACGCTGCTAGGAGACGGAGTGCCGGTCTACCGGACGAAGATTCAGGAGCTTTTGCGGGTGCCGTACGATTTCGCGCCGGCACACGTAAACCGTCAGCGGGCGTCGGCGGTGGCGGCGCTGGCAATGCAGTATGTGCGGGAAGGACGGGTAGAGACGGCCGCGGAGCACGCGCCGGATTACCTGCGGCCTTCTCAGGCGGAGCGTGAACGCGCGGCGGCGCTGCGCAGAGCAGGCAGGGAGAGCGTATGACCGGGACAGAACACAGTATTCCGGTGGACGGGCTTCGGCGAGCCGCCGGGAAAAAGACAGAAATCCCGGAGGGCCTGCCGCAGGAAATGACGGGAGAAGAACCGGGCATATCCGAGGCGCTGTCACAGGAGAGAGCGGGAGAAGAACCGGGCATATCTGAGGCGCTGCCACAGGAGAGGCCGGGAGAAGATCCGGGCATATCCGAGGTGCCTGCACAGGAAAAAGCGGGAGAAGAGCTGAGCATATCCGAGATGCTCCCGCAGGACGCTGCAGAGACAGCTGCGCTTGAACGAATCATTTTTACGATGCCCTGGAGTGAAAACGGTTTTCTCACATCCCTTCAGTCCCCGGATACGCTGTATCTTGTCGCGAGGGTGGGAGGACGGATCGCCGGGTACTGCGGATTTCTGCAGTCATTTGACGAGGCGGATATCACAAATGCTGCGGTCGCCCCGGATTTTCGCGGCCGGGGGGTCGGCACCCGCATGCTGCGCGAGCTGATGGCGCGCGGCCGGGAGAGGGGTGTCAGCCGCTACACCCTTGAGGTGCGCCAGAGCAACGAAGCCGCGATCCGCCTGTACAGAAAACTGGGTTTTGCCTCCGTCGGCATAAGGAAGGATTTTTACGAGAGGCCCAGAGAGAACGCGCTGATCATGTGGACAGAGTGACATGGCTCGGATGACATGGCTGCCCTGTGGATCGGGTGACATGCTGCGCTGCGTGCCGGGTGGCACGACTGCAATATGAACCGGGTGGCATGGCTGCCCTGTGTGCCGGTTGACATGACTGCATTGCGGCTCGGGTGACATGGCTGTACTGCATGCCGGGTGATATGCTGCACTGCGTGCCGGGAAATGAACGTGACCATAACCGCCGGGTTCCGGATACAGATTCTGACCGCTGCCCGGTTTTTTAAATCTGGAGAGAACAATATGTTGGATGTTTGTCTGTTGGGAAGCGGCGGGATGATGCCGCTTCCGTATCGTCATCTGACGTCGCTCATGACGAGATTTAATGGAAGCAACCTGCTGATCGACTGCGGCGAGGGGACGCAGGTTGCGATAAAAGAAAAGGGATGGAGCTTCAAGCCGATCGACACGATCTGCTTTACCCACTATCACGGGGATCACATCAGCGGGCTGCCCGGCCTTCTGCTCACGATGGGAAATGCGGAGCGGACGGAACCGCTCGTGCTGATCGGGCCCAGGGGGCTGGAGCGTGTTGTGAATGCGCTGCGCGTGATCGCGCCGGAGCTTCCGTTCCCGATCGTTTTCCGGGAGATCCAGGGCCCGGAGCAGACATTTGAAGAGAGGGGCTACCGGATCACGGCGTTTCGCGTAAACCACAATGTGATCTGCTACGGCTACACGCTGGAGATCAGCCGTGCGGGCAGGTTTGATGTGGAGAGGGCGCGCGCGGCAGAGATCCCGATGAAGCTCTGGAGCAGGCTGCAGAAGGGCGAGGTGATCATGCAGGACGGGAAGGTTTACCGGCCGGAGGACGTGCTCGGGCCATCCCGCAGGGGCATTAAGGTGACGTACTGTACGGATACAAGGCCGACGGATACGATCGCGGCGCATGCGGCCGGAGCGGATCTCTTCATCTGTGAGGGGATGTACGGCGAGCCGGAGAAAGCGAAGAAGGCAGTGGAATACAAGCACATGACCTTTGAAGAGGCGGCGCGCGTTGCCCGCCGTGCGGATCCGGAGCCGAAACAGATGTGGCTGACCCATTACAGCCCGTCTCTCGTGAGGCCGGAGGAATACGTGGGAGAGATCCGGAAGATTTTTGCAGAGACTTATCCGGGCAGGGACGGGAAGACGGCTGAGCTGGACTTTGCGGACGAGTGAGAGAAAGTGAGGGGCTGTCCGGCGGCCGGAGAGACAGCATCTGGAGGGAGAGAGTACGGGAATGGACGAGAAGGATATTTTGATACTGGCGATTGAGAGCTCCTGCGACGAGACGGCGGCGGCTGTGGTAAAAAATGGAAGAGAAGTGCTGTCTAACGTGATCTCATCCCAGATCGAGCTGCACAAGCTGTACGGGGGCGTTGTGCCGGAGATCGCGTCTCGGAAGCATATAGAGAAGATCAACCAGGTAATAGAGGAAGCGCTGGCCGCTGCCGGGACGGGGCTGGATGACCTGGACGCGGTTGCGGTGACGTATGGCCCCGGCCTGGTCGGAGCCCTGCTTGTGGGCGTGGCGGAGGCCAAGGCGATCAGCTACGCGAAAAAACTGCCGCTGGTGGGCGTCCATCATATCGAGGGGCACATCTCGGCCAATTATATCGAAAATAAAGATCTGGAGCCCCCGTTTATCTGCCTGGTGGTCTCCGGTGGGCATACGCATCTCGTCAGAGTAAAGGACTACGGCGAATATGAGATCCTGGGCAGGACCAGGGACGATGCGGCCGGAGAAGCCTTTGACAAGGTGGCGCGGGCGATCGGGCTCGGCTATCCGGGAGGTCCGAAGATTGACCGCCTCGCCAGAGAAGGAAATCCGGACGCGATCGCGTTTCCGCGGGCAAAGCTCGAGGATTCCCCCTATGATTTCAGCTTCAGCGGGCTGAAATCGGCGGTGCTGAATTACCTGAACGGATGCCGCATGAAGAATGAGCCGGTCGTCGAGGCGGATGTCGCCGCGTCGTTCCAGAAAGCGGTGACAGAGGTGCTGGTCGGACATGCGATGCTTGCGGTGAAAGAATCCGGCATGAACAAGCTTGCCATCGCCGGGGGCGTGGCTTCGAACGGGGCGCTGCGCCAGGCGATGGAGACAGCCTGCATGGAGAACGGGATCCGGTTTTACAGACCGTCGCCGATTTTCTGCACGGACAATGCGGCAATGATCGGCGCCGCTGCATACTATGAGTTCCGCAGGGGAGTCCGGCACGGGCTGGATCTGAATGCGGTGCCGAACCTGAAGCTGGGTGAGCGGTAGGAGCGGCCCGGCAGATGGGGTTCGGGTTCGCGGGCTGGGTGCAGAGACATCGGGAAGGAGAACGGATCGGGATGAAAAGCACAGCGATTGTTCTGGCAGGGGGAAATGGGAGCAGGATGAACAGCGGCGTTGCAAAGCAGTATCTCGAGCTGAAGGGCAGGCCGGTTATTTTTTACTCCCTGAATGTATTTGAGCACTGCCCGTTCATCGACGAGATCGTACTTGTGACGCGGGCGGAGGATATTGATTTCTGTCGGGCGGAGATTGTGGGAAAATACGATTTCAGGAAGGTGAAGAAGATCGTGGCAGGCGGAAAGGAACGCTTTCAGTCCGTTTGCCGGGGACTTCGCGCATCGGCGCCCTGCGATATCGTGTACATCCATGACGGTGCGAGACCGTTTGTGACCGGGGAGATCCTGGAGCGGGCGCGCGCCGATGTCGGGGCCTGCGGAGCATGCGCGGTCGGGATGCCGGTCAAGGATACCATAAAAATAAGCGACGAAGAGGGCTTCTGCGCAGATACTCCGGACCGCTCGCTCATATGGCAGATCCAGACGCCGCAGGTGTTTGACTTCGACCTGATCTGCAGGGCGCATGAGCGCCTGAATGAGAGGCTGCGGGCCGGTGAAGAGCTTTCGGTGACGGACGACGCGATGGTCGTGGAGAAGATGACTGACGTGAAGGTGAAGCTGACTTTGGGCGACTACCGCAACATCAAGATCACAACCCCGGAGGATCTGGCCCTGGCGGAGCTGTTTGCCGGCGGCCTGCAGATCCTTTGAGCTGAAGGGCGGACAGATGGAGAAGCTGACAGGTATACTGAAAAAAGCTGTTTATATTCTGTTTCTTGCAGTCGTGGCCTGGATTTTCTTCCAGGCATTCCGGATGGGACTGAGAAGACACCGGGCGCTGTTCCCGGCGGCGCTTGTGCTGCTGTTCCCGGTGCTGCTTCTGGCATACAGGAGACTGCTCCCATATGCGGAGCGCATGCCTGCCGGAAGACAGCATGCGCTGGTCGGTGCCGCAATAGCGGCCGCATTCTGCATCATGATAAAAGCCGGCTATTCCCTGCGGACAGACATTTTTGAGACATGGGATTACGGACAGCTCATCCGCACGGCTTACGGGATCGTCAGGGGCGAAGGCGTGATAGACGTTCCATATTATTATGCACGCTACCCGAACAACGGAATGTTCCTGCTGATACTGACGACCTATTTCCGCTGCGTCAGCGGTATCTGCGGGGATGATATTTACCGGTATCTGAACGCCACGATCCCGCTGAACAGTCTCTTGCTGGCGCTGTCCTGCCTGTTTGCCTATCTGGCAGTCTGCAGGCTCAGGGGGCGTATCCGGGGAATGCTGACAGCACTGCTTATGCTCAGCGCGCTTCCGCTGTACGGATATGCGGCGATCGCTTATACGGATGTCTGCGGAATGCTGCCGCTGTCGCTCACCCTGTATTTCTATGCCCATGCCAGGACAGCACGGAACACGGCGGAGAAAATACGGATGACCGTCTTTGCCGCCGCTGCGTCCATACTGGGATATTTTATAAAAGGATCGGTTATCGTCATTGCGATCGCACTTTTTCTGGATCTGCTGCTGGAGAACTGTAAAGTCCGCAGAAAACTGATCTGCGGGGCTGCGGGACTGCTCGCCTGTGTTGTCTGCATGGCGGCCGGCAGCGAGGTCACGGATCATTTCCTGATAAAGTACGGAGTCAGCGCGGAGATGATGCAGGAAGAAGAGTTTCCGCCCGTCCACTGGATCATGATGTCGCTGAACCGGAAGGGCAGCGGCGGCTATATGGCGGAGGATGTGGTGTATACCAGCAGTTTTTCCGGAAAGGAGGAAAAGCAGAAGGCCGATCTGAAAAAGCTCCTTGCCAGGATCAGGCGAAGAGGGCCGGGCGGAACCCTGAACCATGTGCTGAATACAAAGGTCAGCCGGATGTGGTCGAGCGGCACATTCGGATCCGAGGACTATCTTTCCAGAAAACCGCTGACGCAGGGAGTATTCAGGAATCTTTTTTCCCGGAATGGGAAATATATTTGGTGGTACTGCCTGGTCACCCAGCTCTGGTATATGGTTCTGCTTGCATTAATGGCGGGAAACACGGCCTGCGCCATACGGCAGAGAGAGAAAGACCGCCCGGTTCTGCCTGAGCTTGCGGTCATAGGGGTATTCCTGTTTCACGTGCTGTGGGAGTGCAACAACAGGTATGTATTTGTGTTTCTGCCTGTGCTGGCAGTCTGTGCGGGGGCAGGCTGCAGCGGCAGAAAAAATGAAAAAACGCAGAAAATCTAGTTGACAGAATCTCCCGGAAATGATAACATATTTCTTGCGTCAGTCAATGACGCATCTCGGGAGAGGCATGGAGAGGTATCGAAGTGGTCATAACGAGGCGGTCTTGAAAACCGTTTGTCCGAAAGGGCGCGTGGGTTCGAATCCCACCCTCTCCGCTGGATATTAATAAAACCAAAGAAGGAGCCGATCCTATCCGGCATCTGGTATTTAGGCGCATGGAGAAGTACCCAAGCGGCTGAAGGGGCTCCCCTGGAAAGGGAGTAGATCGTTAATAGCGGTGCGTGGGTTCAAATCCCACCTTCTCCGTTCTGTCAGCAGAAAAAATAAAAAAATTGAAAAAAGTTATTGACAGAAATTGAAACAAGTGGTAATATAAAAAAGCTGACGCGAGAGCGGAAGCAGCACAGAACCTTGATAACTGAACAGTGACACAACCTTGAAAATTCTGAAAAGAAGTTTTATTTTTAAGGAACTGACCTTTAAAAACAGTAAGGGAAAGATAACCAGGAAGTTATCCGGATCGAGATCAACATTATAACAGAGAGTTTGATCCTGGCTCAGGATGAACGCTGGCGGCGTGCTTAACACATGCAAGTCGAACGGGGTATATCGCGGGAAGTTTTCGGATGGAACGGGATATACTTAGTGGCGGACGGGTGAGTAACGCGTGGGTAACCTGCCCTGTACAGGGGGACAACAGTTAGAAATGACTGCTAATACCGCATAAGCGCACAGTGCCGCATGGCACGGTGTGAAAAACTCCGGTGGTACAGGATGGGCCCGCGTTGGATTAGGCAGTTGGCGGGGTAAAGGCCCACCAAACCG
>CANRBX010000016.1 GCA_947628955.1 uncultured Lachnospiraceae bacterium
AACAACAGGCCGAATACTTGTGCCCTGATGATATGTTTATTGTTTTATTATTATGTTCTGATAATCCAATAACATAACGGAAATGCTGGTCAACAGCGCCGTCATCGAGAAGAAGGAAACAAAATATGAGTACAGGGTGAATTTCACTATGGCTGCACATATCTGCAGGGTCTTTCTCCGTCTGACCACGGAGAAAGACCGGTACAATGTGATGCTCCTGCTGCAGAGAGAACTGATCCCCATACGGAACGAACGCCAGTACCCAAGACTGCAGACAGCTCATTTCCGTAAGCCGCGATACTTTATCTACAGGGCAGCTTAAGCACCTATATCATTATACTACTTTTCAGGCAGATGGTAAATCTGTCTATTTTGCATGCTTCAAATGCGCCCGCAACCGCCAGTATCAGGCTATAGGAAAGCCGGGCATGCTGCTTTAGCCGTATTTTCGCAGTAGGCCTTATGTTGCTGGGGTTAACTTAATGACATTGGGGTCTGAACAGTAATCCTTTTTATTCCTCCGCCTTCGGGTATTCTGTGCAGAGCAGGCGGTATGGGGCTTCATCTTCCTCTATGTCCGGGAAGCGGCCCATCGGCTCATAAAAACGGTTGTCGTTTTCATCGTCGTTGCACATGGAGACCTCGCCGAGAAGCACCGGCCCTGTCCCCGGCTCCACCTCGAAATCATGGTACATATACTTGTAGACCGTGATGCTCTCTCCCGGACGGAGCTTCACCTGCGTCCCTGCAGGCACCGCCATCTCGCGCCCGTCGCAGTGGACTGTGACATCCGTATCTGCAAAACCGCCGTCCTCCGTGGAATTGTAGACGCGGATCAGCACGTTCCCGCCTCCCCGGTTGATGATATCCTCCATCTTGTTCCAGTGGAAGTGCATGGGTGCCTTCTGCCCTTCTCCCAGGTACAGCAGCTTTTCCGCATACGTTTTCGTGTACTTATCCGGCATTTTGACATTGCCGTTGCGCAGCGTGATCAGAGAAAAGCCTATTTCGCCGAATTTCCCAAGGCCGAAATCCGTGATGTCCCAGCCCAGCATGTTCTCGCGGATCTCATCATAATCATGGCCCTTTTCTTTCCAGTCCTCCGGCGTAAAATGGCAGAACGGAGGCAGCTTAAAGCGGCACTCACTGATCATAGCTTCCATTTCCCTTAACGCGGCATTAATTTCAGAACGTTTCATTGTTACCCTCCCTGTATTGTTCGTGACTCCTGGCATACAGCCGTGTGCACTGTACAGTTGCAGCCGTGTGCACTGTACAGATTACACCCGTCTGCTCTGATCTACGCAGTCCGGCGCTCAGGCCATCCCGTATTTCTTCAGCATATCCTGTTCATATTTCAGAAGATAGGCCGCCTCCTTATCCCGGTACTCCGGCGACATGTCCTCCTCGAGATCGCGCCAGACAAAGATATCCTTTCCTACCTCCCCGCCCTTCGCCACAAACGGCTCAGACACGATGCGCCCGGTATAGTGGATGTCCGCAAGCGCCTGGAAGATCTCGTCAAAATTGATGTGGCCGCGCCCCGGACAGCGGCGGTTGTTGTCGCCCGTGTGGAAATTCACCAGGCGGTCCCCTGCAAGATGGATCGCCGCCGGAATGCTGTCCTCCTCGATGTTCATATGGTATGTGTCAAGCAGGATACCGATGTTCAGGGAATCAACCGCTTCCACATAGGCCAGCGCTTCCTTCGCCGTGTTGATCAGGCAGCCCTCAAACCGGTTGACCGCCTCCACACAGTAGGTGACGCCGCAGTCTTCGGCCACCCGTATGATCTCCCGCATAGACTTCAGAGTTTTGTGTATCGATATGTTTTTCGGAATTTTCTGAACACCGCAATAATAATACGATTTTATCTGTTTTCGCAACAGACACATCTTACATCGGGTATACAATTTGTGCATGGTGCCATTTTTCCCGCATTAATCCGGCGTTTTTGGGTCATTTTGCAGCTTTCCGAAATCGCTCGGCGCAATGCCGACTACACGCTTGAACGCGCGGCGGAAGGAATAATCGCTGCCGTACCCAACCATCTCGGCCGTGTCCCGGACGGCGGTTCCCTCCCGGAGAAGCTCACAGGCGTGCTTCATCCGGCACTGCTCCAGATATGCGCTGAATGTCAGCCCGAAGCACAGCTTGAAATCATTGTACGTCTTCCGCTCCGCCTCGCCGAGCCACTCCGCCAGCATCGCGAGATTCAGGTTCGGATCTCCGTAATGCTCCTCTATATACGCGGCAGCTTTGTCCCGGTCCATGTCCGGCGCCGTATTTTCCTTCTCCTGCGCGCTGAGAGCACAGTACTGCCTCGTCTCACGCAGCAGCGCAAAGATCTCCCCGCTGCTCTGCGCGTGGCGGGCCGTCTCACGCAGGCCGTCTGCCGCGCCGGCCTCCCTGCCGCACATGCTGATGCTGCGGAAAACAGCGCTCCGCAGCGCCTCTACCGTGTGACGGTACGTATACCGGCTGTTTCCGGGCCGGAAATAGACCTCGTCGATCTGCGCGATCAGTTCTTCCAGCTGCTCCTCTGTCCCGGTGCGCAGAAGCTGCAGCAGCTTAAGCTCCATATCCATCGGGAAGACCAGCGGCCTGTCGCTGAGCTCCTCCTCCGGGACGTCCGAAGGAAATACCGGGAAATGCATGCCATGGTAGCGGGCGATCTCTGCCAGCCGGTACGCCGTATCGAACTGGCCGGACAGCTTCTCGATGTCCCCGGAGCCCTGCCCGAGCCCGACATAGCTGTGGACCTTCAGCTGGCTGTTCACACGGTAGCTCATCTGCCCGAAAGCGTCCTTCAATTCCTCATCCTCCGGATCCCTGCAGACGACGAGCAGGGCATAGGCCAGATTGCTCACCTGGTATACGTAATAATCCCACTTGATGCAGTCCTCAAAATATCTCTCCATCATCGCGGAGAAGTCCTCCCCCGAATAGTCCAGGCCGCCCTTCACCGGATTTTCAAGCTCGATATACGCGACATAATACCATCCGCTGCTGATATCGACATCCGCCTGAGCGGCTTCCTCCTCCAGTTCCCGGAGCGAGCCATACTCTCCCCCGGAAAATAATTTCCGCAAAAAGAGGTCGCGGAGCCTTATCTTCTGCAGCTCAAGCGTGTCCCACATCTGATTTACATCCCCGAGGAAATTTCTCAGGATCTCCCAGAAGCGGAAGCTCTTATCGGAAACTCCCATGCGGTCCCGCAGGAGCAGGTACTGTTCCACGACGTTCCTCCTCTGGTACCAGTAGGTCAGGCTGATCAGCAGCCCGATCAGAAGCGACAGCAGACAGACGATCGCCACCACGTAGCGGCTCGTCCCTGCGCTGCCTGTCAGAATGTTCTCCGGTACCGCTACCGCCACCTGCCAGTTGTCATTGTCAGAGTATTCCACGCGCCTCACGACAGATCTCTTTCCAAATCCGCTCTCCGCCAGATACTCCTCCCAGGACAGCCCGCACTCCGGATATTCCCCGGCAGAGCCGGAAGCGTTCCTCACACACGTGAGGATTCTCCCATTCTCGTCCAGAAGCGCCGCCGCGCCGTCCTGTCCTGCCAGCATCCCCGCAAGGATCTCGTCAATCTGTTCCCAGTCCAGCATCACGACCACGACGCTTCTCTCCGTCCGCATACGGTGCGCCACGCGGCTCGCCAGAAACAGGATTCTCCTCCCGCTCTCTTCCTCATATATATGCAGCGTGCGGGAAGGATTCTGGGAAGAAAAATATTCCATAAATTTTTCATAGCTTTCAAAAGGAAAATCGCTCAGGGTAGAGATTCCCAGATCCGTCTGCGGGATCACCTGCGGGATCTTCATGACATAGCTGCTGTCGGCGATCAGCACATAAATGTCCTGGATCAGCTGATTCATCATATTATAGTTCGGATAACTCTGAGCAACAGTGTACAGGGAAAAATATTCATTTTTCAGACTGCCTGTGTCCTTCTGGCTGAGGTATTCCTGCAGCCTCTGTTCGCTGCTCACATAATACCCCACATTCTCTGCCCGCTGGACCTCGCGGTCAAAGGTCTGTCTCGCCTCGCCGAGCATATTCGTAAGTCTCCCTTCCTGTACGTCTGAGAATGCGCTTGCCGCCATAAAATACACCGCCACAACTGCCGCCGCGGGGACGATAAGGATCATCAGATACGAGAAAAGAAGATTCAGTGAGATGCGGTTTCTGCGAATTTTTTTCAGACAATTTTTCTTTTTAGCAGTCTTTTTTCCCATTTGCTTGTTTTCTCCTTGTTTTCTGTTGTAAAATGTAGTTAAGATGTAGTAAGTAAGCAAAAAACAATTTCTGTGGTTTACCAGTTATTTATTAAGGAGGTGTCCGTCCATGCTGTTCCATAAGAAAACGCCTGTTCTCCCGCGCGTGCGCGTCAGCGCGGATCATACCGTGCTCTACGAGGGGGAGCTGAAAGCGCTTCCGATAAAAGAGTCTGTTATCATTGAAAAAAGCATTTTTTATTTCGACGATCCGGAGCCGTGCTTTATCCACCGCAACGCCGTGTGCGTCCGGCTCGCCGAAGAGCTGTACCGGGAGCTGCTCGCAGCACCCGACGGCTGTGCCGGCCCTCTGCTTCTCGCATGGGCCGACTTTGACAGGATCACATGCGCGGCGCTGGTCTGAAGAAGATCTAGGGTTAAAACAGGAAAAAGTACAGCGCGTACAGCGTGAAAAGCACGGCGTTCAGCAGTTTGACCGCGCCGAGGTGCCTCAGCATAAAGTCTGACACCCGGCCGGTCGCTTTTGTAACGTGTATGACCAGAAGGGCCGCGGCGGCAGGAATACTCATTGCCGTCACATACACCAGCAGGTACACGAAATTTCTCACCTGCCCTCCGCCCGGGCTGCGCAGCAGATAGAGGATCGACGCCATGTAAATCTGCCCGGTACAGAAAAACTCTCCGATCGAGACAGCGGCCCCGAGCCCCAGGACCAGAAACGCCAGTGCAGCGCCCTCCGCCCGTCCCGCCCGCTTCAGCAGCGTATGGTTGAACCGGCGCAGCCTCTTCGGGAGCTGCATGCGCACCTTTCCGTACTCTTCTTTCCTCACGTTCAGAAAATCCATAAAGTTCAGCGCGGCCGCCACGAAAAACAGCACAGCCAGCACGATGTCCAGAGCCGAGCTGTATCTTGAGAGCAGGCCCTGGTCAAATCCGGACGCCGCAAAGCAGGCCGCACATCCGATCCCCAGGTATGTCACATATTTCGCCGCGAGCCAGAGCAGGCCGTTTTTCAGCACAGACGCGTGCGCGGTGATCAGGATGGAGAGCAGCATCAGCGTCATCGAGATCATGCACGGATTCCAGCCCGCCAGAAAGCCTGCCCCAAAGGCCGATGCCAGTTCAGGCCCCCACGCTTCCTCCGGCGCAGAAGCCCCCAGCCGTTCCTTCAAAACCGAAGCCGGCGCTTCGCCCTCCTTGAGAAGCGCGCCAAGCCCCTGCCTGATCTCCTCCTCCCCGAGCAGCACATGTTCTCCCGCGAACACAGCCGGCACCTTTCCCTCTTCCTGTGTCCGTCCATACTGCGCGAGCAGCGATTTAAACGTCTCAATATTCCCGCCCTCGGCAATGCTGCACTCTGTCACCTCAAAATCCAGCTCCTCCTGCAGCGCCCTGATCTCATCCTTCGCCCGGTCGCAGTCCGCGCACGAGTACGTCGTGAAGAGCAGGACCGCAGGGGCGTCGTCCGCGGCAGTAATCACAGGACGCGACGTGTCCGCCGGTGTCTCCGGCAGTTCCGAACCCTCCTGCGACTCCGGCTGTCCCTGGCTCTCCAGCGGCTCCTGCTGTTCAGGGCTCTCCTGCGACTCCGGCTTGTCCGACATTGCCTCTGCGCCCGCTAAAGGCTCCTGCTGTCCCGGGCTCTCCTGCAGCTCCTGCTGTCCCGGGCTCTCCTGCAGCTCCTGCCGCCCCAGTGTCTCTGGCCGCCCTGAACTCTCCGCCAGCTCCTGCCCCGGCATGTCGGTTTCCTCCGCCGGCGTCCCATCCCCGAACAGAAGTCCGTGCAGCTTCGCCTCCATCGTCTCATATCCGCTCAGCCACACACCGTCAACGATCAGCACCGGCAGCTCCACATCCGCTTTTTCTTTTCCAGCATCAGCCAGGCGCTGCTCATACGCCGCCATCACAGTGTCCAGGAACGTATTATATGTACGGATCTCACAGGAGATCGTCTTCTTTTCCTCATCCGAGATACAGCGGTCATACAGTTCGTATATATTGGCCTCCTCATGGCAGGAAGCGCAGACATTAAAATAGAAGAAATCAAGCGTATGTTTTTCTTCTTCGCCCGCGCAGATCTCCTCGGTCGCAGATATTGTCAGAAGCAGGCAGACTATGGCTATTATCAGTCTTTTTATTTTCATGGCATTATCCTCCTTTCGGAAACATTTTTATAAAGCCGCTTATGCTTCCATGCCTTCCCGCGCTGCTTCCAACCCTGCGATCAGACAACTCTATATTTTTCATTCCAGGTTAGCATGCCACTTCCAGAGGCTTTTCAGGTCCGTATTTTGATCATCTACTATCATCTTTGCTATCACATCCCCCAAAAGAAGCAGAACCTGTTCAAAAAGAGAAGTCATAATCTGCTGAGAATCAATTTCATCTTCTAAATATAATCTTGTTCTGGCAGGAATACGCACCATATAATCTATATAGTTTCTGACAGCACCATTGGGGTTGGAGCCAATATGTACAACTTTCGCATCAAATTCTTTTGCCTTTTTAGCAATTACAACGGGAATTATAGATTCTCCGCTTCCAGACCCGACAATAAGCAGATCTGTATTTTTGATTGCAGGTTCCGTAATATCACCGACGCATTGTGCCTTAATTCCCAGGTGAGTAAGTCTTTTGCAAAAGGACTGAAGAGAAAGCATAACTCTTCCTACTCCTATAAAAAACACATCATCTGCCGCAAGAATATCATTTACAAGTGTTTCAACAGCTTCCGTATCTGTTCCCGCTAATGCACCTTCAATCTCACTTAGAATCATTCTACAGGTTTCCTCATACTTTTTCCCAAAACTGTCCATCATCATTCCCCCAGAACCTTCCTTCTAAGCTCCATAGTCTTTCTTACACTGCCGGAAATATTATTCCTTGAAATACACGTTGTTCCCGCGACAAAAATATCAACAGTTCCATTGCCGAGATCTTCTATATTTTTAAGCGAAACCCGCCCGTCCATAATAATCTTTGTATCGAGTCCCCGATCATGAACCATTTCCCGCAATTCTTTTATTTTCCTGTAAGAATATGGAACTGTTTTTTCCCCCCTGCTTGAAGCATAACCCGGATTTATCTGCATCAATAATACTGAATCACACTTTTCAAGTTCATATTCGAGCACAGAAAGCGGTGTGGCCGGTTTTAATGCAAGACCTGCGCGAACTCCGGCATTGTGTATCCGGTTAATCATCCCATCCACATGAGATGCCGTTTCCTGATGAAATGTAATTTGCTGAACTCCGATGCCTAACAGTTCATCAATAAAATATTCAGGTTTCTCAGCCATCACATGACATTCAAATGAAAGATCCGTAATTTTTCTTAATTGAATTAATGTTTCAAAGCCCAGAGGCATACTTGGACTAAAATGTCCGTCTATAATGTCCACATGAAGCATTTCGATTCCGCTGGCTTCAAGCTGTCTGATCTGATCCTCCAGGCGAAGCATATCAAGACATATAAGGGATGGGGATAAGATACACTTTTTATTCCAGATGTCCATACACATAATTATCTGTTCTCCTCAAACGTAATTTCATTGCCTTTCCATTCTGCTTCAAACAGGTCTTTAACAATCAATTATTTTATACCAATTATTTTATATCAATTTTTATCTGTATTTACAACAAACATATTCTCCACACAACATACAGTTTTTCCAGTGAATTGTATAAAATTGTATTTACAGCTGTTTTCGTATGAAACGTTTTTTGCGCAGCAGGGAACACTTTCGTGTTTTCTTTTATCGCCGATTTTTTATCGCCGTTTTTTATCGACGATCTTTTCCTTCGACATATCCCTTTCTTCTCGTCAATCATCTGAGAAATCCGATTTAATAAATCTCTGCGTTCCGCTCAGCCGCATTTCTTGCGCACCTCGTCCTCGTCCACGTCAACCAGGATGATATCGCTGCCAATCTGTACAATGCATTTCCAGGGAACCACATACTCAAATTCCCGTCCGAGAAACCAGCACAGCCTGCCGGGCCCCGGAATGATCAGCGCGAGGATGCAGCCGCTTCTGCAGTCAATGTCCAGGTCGCTGACACATCCAAGCGCCCGGCAGGAGCGGATGTTGATCACTTCCTTCTGTTTCAGGTCATAGAATCTCACGCCGCCATCCTCCTGTCCGCCACCTGTGCAGATATTGCTGTTCACTTTGTGACCAGCAATGAGCAGTTTGGGCATACAAATTCGCTTTGCGAAGTCCAAACTGCTCCCTGAATCACTTTCTTACGGCCTCAGCAGCAAGTGCTTCGGCCTGGTCTGAACACGCACAGATTGGCTCTTTTCCTTAATATATGATTTTCGATTGACAGTGTGCCTCCTCATCCTTTATACTGAAACCGGCGATAAACCCGCATGCCAGGCAGGCGGGTTTCTTAATAATGAGATCACTTATCCCGGCAGGCCGGATTGTCTTTCTCCGGCAGGAGCGCCGCGCAAGGCCGCCGCTTTCCGGGAAGATTGGGGGGAACTTCCATGAAATGTCCGTTTTGCAATCAGGATAACTCGCGGGTGGTCGATTCCAGGCCCGCGGATGAGAACAGCTCGATCCGCAGAAGACGGCTGTGCGACGCCTGCGGAAAACGCTTTACCACATACGAGAAGGTCGAGACGATGCCTCTGATCGTGATCAAAAAGGATCAGACGAGGGAGCAGTACGACCGCGGCAAGATCGAGGCCGGCGTGATGCGCGCCTGCTACAAGAGGCCGATCCCTGTCCAGCGGATCCGGGAAATGATCGACGCAGTCGAGATGGAGATTTTCAATCTGGAAGAAAAAGAGATTGAGAGCAAGGTGATCGGAGAGATCGTGATGGACAAGCTCAAGGATCTCGAGGCCGTCGCCTATGTGCGCTTTGCCTCCGTGTACCGGGAATTTAAGGACGTCAACACCTTCCTGAACGAGCTGAAAAAAATCCTTGAATAGAAGGCGGTTCTGTGGCGCTGCCTGGCGGCCCGCAGACGCCTCTTCATTAAAATACGCCGGTGATTTGCTGTACGTTTCCATACAACAAATACCGGCGTACTCTTTGAAATACATTTCTGGTTTCCCGTACGTTTCGGTACGGTAACCGGCTTACTGCTCTTTACACTGTCCGGCAGCCTTCGCTGCCGCGGAACCGCCCCATCTTACATGGCAGCGCCGTTATAGTCGTCGAAGTCGTACTTGATGGTGCCGAATGGAGTCTCCTGCTCGCGCAGAGCGATGGATCTGGCCATAGCTTTGATCTCGTCGGCGCTCACGCTGCGGCCCAGTTTGCTGGAGAGCACAATGCCCTCAGACAGGAACGCAGTCTGCATCGCGATGTACGGGGAGTCGATGCGCGTCTCGTCGGTAAGCTCGCCCCGCAGGTAGGAGTACCACTGGAGCTGGTTGTCGTTGTACATTGCCATCTCCGGGTGAATGAGCAGCTCCTGCATGCCGGTGACATCGTCAATGGCACAGTTCAGCTGGGTCTCGAAGAGCTGGTTGTTCTCATCCACGCCATAGTAGGTGAGTCTTGGCTTCTGCAGGTCGCCGCCGCCCACGATACGGCCGCCCTCGGGAACCGCCATCGGGCCGCCGGTCTGATCCACATCGGTGAATTTCAGGCCGCCCAGAGAACCGGCGATGAAGCTGCTGCCGATGTCCTCCATATGAATCGCCCAGTCCTCATAGATGTCCATGCAGATGCCGCCCTTGAAGCGTGCCATGCCCACACCCAGGTCCTCCACGGGAGCGGTGCGGCCGACCAGTTTGTCGATGGCCGGATGGGTCCAGTAATCACAGCTCTGGAAGCCATAGACGCTCTCCAGCTCCGGCATGCCCAGAACATACAGCATCTGAGCCAGATGATAGATGCCAAGATCGAACAGCGGGCCATGGACGCCAACGTTCGGATCGATGAAATCCCTGCTGAAGAAAGGCATGTCGTAGCCCGGACGGCCCTGACGGCGGTGACCCACGCTGCGGACATGGTAGACCTTGCCCAGCCTGCCCTCAGCGATCATGCGTTTGGCGATGCGGGTCTGGGGATTATAAATAGAACTGATCTGGATGGCCAGCTTCTTGCCATACTTGGCCTGTGCGTCATACAGGATCTTGGCGTCCGCATAGCTGGCGGCCATGGGCTTCTCGGAGTAGCAGTCGAAGCCTGCTGCCATGACGGCGGTAGCAACGCTGGTGTGCAGATTGTTATGAACGCAGACCTCCACCTCGTCAATGTCGTCACGCTTCAGCATCTCACGGAAGTCCTGATACAGATCCTTCTCAGCAATGCCATACTGCCTGCCGAAGGCCTCCAGCTTGGCCTTGTCGATCTCTGCGGCTGCCACAACAGTCAGGTTCTGGCCCCGCTTTTTCAGGTTGTTGATGACGGTCATGTGACGGTGAGAGATCATGCCGCATCCGATGATGGCAATACGAATTTCCTTCATATACTTTGCTCCTTTCAAATAATCAGGTGTTGATTTATACTGTGCGGGGCGGCTTATAGCAAACGTTAAATAAATTTTCCGTTTCCTATAGGAATCGCCCCGCGAACCCTGCAGAGGATTTACCAGCCAAGGATCTTCAGGTACTCGCGGCTTCTGCGGGCGCACTCCAGGGGATCCGTCTCATAGTGCTCGTCCTGCTCCACCACGACCCACTTTGCGCCGGCGTCCAGAGCGGCGGGGAGAATATCCTCCCAGATCATCTGGCCGAAGCCCACGGGACGGAAGCCGAAGTAGCCGGTGTCGCCCTCAGACTCCTCGGTGTCGATGCCGATGAGCTTGTACATGTTCTTGACTTCGCCCTTTTTGATGTAGTCCTTCAGATGGACAACCGGAATACGGTCGGTGTACTTGCGGATGAAGCCCGCGGCGTCGCCGGTGGCCACGTCGCACCAGCAGGTGTCCAGTTCAGACATCAGGTTGTCGTGAGGAATGGCCTCGAACATGGCGTCATAGCCCCAGCGGCCGTCAGCCAGCTTAACGAACTCGAAGTCATGGTTGTGATACAGGAAGGTCATGCCGGCTGCGTGAATCTTCGCGCCGACCTCGTTTAACATAGGCAGGAATTTCTGGAATCCCTCGGCGTTCACAGGCCGGTATTCCTCTGCCATGTAGGGCATGACCAGGTACTTCACGCCGATGACGGAATAGTCCTCGATGACCTTGTCCAGATCCTCCATCATATCAGCGAACGGCACATGCGCGCTGATGGGGACCAGGCCGATCTCGGCCAGAGTCTCTTTGATATAGCCCGGCTCCAGGCCATAGGTGCCGGCCAGCTCCACGCCGTCATAGCCCAGATCCTTCACCTGCTGCATGACCGACCTGAAGTTCTCAGGGGTGTTCTCCAGCAGATCCCGAAGGCCATATACCTGAATTGCTACCGGAAGTTTCTTACACATAATGAGTCCTCCTTTATTCTGATCTCTGCATTCCCGCTAAAACCCGGGCTGTGCAGAAGACTTCATACTCTTTCAGCATCGCGGAAACTGACACGGGATCACACGATCAGCAGTCTTCTGCTGTTAATATGATGTCCGAATTCCGGCATGATGAACGGAGGGTCCTGATCAGGGTCCATATTCGCCTGCATGATCGGCGGCATATAAGAGGATGTGAAGCAGAATCCAAACTTCAGGTCATGGAATCCCTGCTCTAATCCGCCGTCCAGCTTCACCTTGATAACTGCCGGCTCTGTCACCGCCCAGTGCGTCTCTCTGTCGCTCACCATTTCCTCTGCGGTGCGGTCCTTACCATTTATGTTCCAGGTCATCTCTTCCTTCTCAAATTTCTTTCCGTCCACCCAAAGGGATCCCGGTCTTAACTGGCAGAGGAATATTCCACGGTAGTACGGAATTCTCACTTTGAACTGGAATCCGGTCACTTTGCCATCTTCTTTGATGTTTCTAAATCCAACGGACTGAATTACTTCTTTCTCCATTTTGCTCCTCCTAACCTCCCAGATAGCGTTTTAACATGATATGCTGTTTTCTGAGTGTCTGTCCGACTTCATACCCCGGATCATATTTATCGCGGCCTTCATACTCGCTCAGCAGGTATCCGTCCCAGTTATGCTCTTTCATGATGTCGATAACCTCTTTGTACGGGATGGTGGTCTCCTCGAATTCATCACTCATATTGTTGAATTTCGCATGGCAGCAGTATACATACGGAAGCAGCGGAATGATCTCCTCCGGCTTGCTTCCCATGAAGTTATTGTGATGTGCCGGCTCGCCTTCAAAATTGTTCCGGAACACGCCAAAATCAATGTTTAATCCAAAGTTTTTCGTCCCGGTCTCTTCGATGAATTCGACATAATTGCGGACCATCCGGCTGTCAAGGTTTGTCGGTGCGTGAATCTCCGGGCACATTTTGATGTTGCATTCCTCTGCTAACGGCAGTGCCATCTTAATGATCTCTCTCCAGTTCTCAACCGGATCCAGCTCACTTGTAATAACCGGCATCTTTGTTCTCATCACCGTGAATCCCAGCTTCTTTGCAAGACGGATATCTCTCGCGAGGAGCTCATAGGATTCCTCTGTTGTCAGGTCGCGGTATCCCAGCATATGGGAATCGATCCAGTTGCCGTATTCCACCGGTACAATTTCATATTTGTCCAGCAGCCGGAACCATTCCTCAATCCATTTCTCCGAAGGATTCGGATAATTTTCGATATGCGTGTTGGCAAGGATCTCCAGTCCATGGGCACCCATGTCATACATATCCTCAAAACAATCTTCCAGGTTCTTTGTAATCCCAAACTCTGCGGAATAGCTGTAAAGCGCGATCCCTCTTTTGGGTCCTTTTCTGTCATACTGATACATATGCTTCCTCCTTATATGCAGCGAACTCTCTCGCTTTTATTCTGCCTGTGCATTCCTTATCTTAACCTGTTCTCTCATCTCATCCGCTTCTTTGTCTGTCAGTTTCCACAGGAGCATCGGAATGAGCGCCGCGATCAAATGCAGGATACCGCAGACCAGATTCGTTGCGATGTTGATACCGTTCTGTGCCTGCGGCGTAACAGCCTGCCCAGCCACATAGCCGAACATCGTCATAAGCATGATCCCCATGGAGCTGCCGACCGCGCTGCCAAGCTTGGTCGAGAGACCGTGAAACGCGAACGCAATACCGTCCGGGCGAACGCCTGTTTTGGCATCCTGATAGTCGATGGCGTCTGCGATCATGGACAGCGTCGGACCGAAGCCGAAACCGGCAAGCGCATTCACGGCATGCGCAACGATATTCATCGTAATGTTCTCAAAAGGAATCATGAAGATCCAGATAAAGGTGAGGCCCTTGAGCGCCATGGAAAGCGCCACCACGTTGCGGTTGCCGTGCTTGCCGAGATGCTTTACCAGGAACGGCGTAAAGAAGTTGCCTACCAGAGCGCCGATCGCCGGGATGGTCATCAGGATGGACATATACCGGAAATCACCCAGGCAGTGGTTTACATAAAAGGCCATGGTGGCCATACGTCCCATATAAGCAATGTTGCTGATCACAGATACTGCCACAACGATCATCAGATACTTATTGGACGCGATCACCTTCAGAGAGGTCTTGATCGAAACTTTTTCCTTGCTGGTATTCGGTACGATGACTTCCTTTGAATTCTTAAAAACGGCGTAGAACAGCGGCACGGAGATAACGGAAAAAATCAGGGCCACGACGGTATAGCTTATGCCGGTAATATGCTGCGGATCGCCGGAAATCTGCGCCATGATGAGCGCCGCACCGGAACTGACAACCATGATGCCGACCTGCATGCCGACGCCTCTGGCGGCATTCAGTTTCGTACGGTCGTCATTGTGTGTCGTCATAACGCCTGCCAGCGCGCCATAAGGAATATTTACCAGTGTGTAGAGCATGCCTGCTCCAATGTAGGTAACCGTCGCCCATATGGCTCCTGCGGCTCCGTTGCCAAACGGGGAGGTAAATGTCAGGACACCGAATATGGCAAGTAACGGCGCGCCATACAGAATATACGGCCTGAAGCGTCCGTGCTTTGAATTCGTACGCTCACAGATCGCGCCCATCATAGGATCATTCACTGCGTCCCACACTCTTGCGACCAGCATGATTGTTGAAGCAACAATCGGTGCAAGTCCGACTACATCGAGGTAATATGCTGTCAGATACATGCCGACAAACGTCCACACAAGCTGACTTGCCAGATCACCCAATGCATAGCTGAAAATGCTTTTTTTAGATAATTTGTCCATTTCTGTACTTCCTTTCTCTGTTCGTTTCGCTGAGAGTTCTTCCATAACGTCAACTCCGCTCATTTCCTGTTTCCTGTAAATTCAGCCGCATGCCCGCTTTCCGGCTGCACCGGCTTTTTCGGCTTCCGCCTCTTCATACCCTCCTTTCGCAGTGATGTTCTTGTTTTTTCTTTAAATTTAGTATATTGCCGCCCGGGCAATGCCGCTTTCCATAAACTATTTTTTTCTGTTCCTATTTTATAATTTCAGAGACATGCAGGAAGGCCATGTGCAAAAAATGACAGCCGTTTTTTGCACATGGCCTTCCTGTATTCGTCTGATTTTTCCTTCGTCTGATTTTTCCTTCGTCCTCCGCCGCAGCCGGTTCTGCCATTAATACGGAGAAATGTGTATGAGTCTTATCTCATGAGGCTCCAGCTCAATGCGGAATCTCAGCTTGCCCTCCACACAGATGAAATTTTTCATGTAGATCCTCGGTATACAGATGCTTTTCAGGTACTGTATTTCCGGCTTCCCGAGTTCTTCCTGGTTTCCCAGTATCTTCCACTCGTCCTGAATGCTCCCGCTGCTGCTGTTAACCACTTCTTCCTTGATCAGATATTCTCCGTCCCTCTCCATATCTGTGATCTCAAACTCCAGAATCACTTTTTCTTCGCTCTGAAATAATTTCGATAAATCCTTATGCTCGGTCTCGTTCTTGAAATAATAAAAGCAGCTGTATTCTCTTTTATTATAGAAGAGACAGACAATCCTTTCAGAAGAATCTCTGGTGATGATGTAGTTGTTCCCGATTTTCAAAAGCTTTCCGCCCAGCCGGTTTAAAAACTGGAACGCATAAAAGCTCGGCTTTTTAATGCCGTCTTTGGTGAGCAGTCCTCCGCCCCCGTAGATCAGTTTTTTCGTGTCGTAAAAAACATCTATGGCATCCGTCCCGTGCCAGAATCCCATCATATCGACTAATTCTGACATTCCCGATACAAAGTTGATAACCGTCGTCCCTCTCGCGCAGCTGTCCTGGATCATCGTTCTGTTTGACACACTGTTTGACCACTCTGATATGCAGAACTCGCATGCCAGGCCCTCGTCCCTGACCATTTTTACGATTCTCTCAACGAACTGTCTGGCGTACAGGAAATCATGTTCCTTCTGATAGACCACATCCTTCATGAGCTGCGGCTCCAGATCCATGAAAACCCGCATGGTCACGATGTCCGGGAAAATGTTTTCTTTCTTCAACTGCCGGATCACGTCCAGAAGCTGCGCCTCGTTCACCGCGATATTCGGGCAGAGGCCAGCCACCTTCGCGTCCTTCACAGCATCCCTGACGATCCTTCTGCCTGCGCTGTATGCACTTACATAATCATACGCTTCCTGATAATACGGCTCGAGATGCCACGGAAACTCAAAAATCCATTTTTCCAGCACGGTCTTTCCGTATCTTCGTATAAGATGCAGCATAAAATGCCTGAGCAGGTTTTCCCACTGCCTGATATTGCAGGGTTTGTGGTGCTCCCTTTCCGAGTGCAGCTCGCTCGTGCTCGTCGCCATAATGACGCGCTTTCTCTCTCCCAGATCCAGAAACAGCGCGATGTCGTTCTGCACAAAAAAATCTAAAACACTGTCCAGATAGAAGAAATTGAAGCTGTCGCCGTCAAAATCCGTTGTGATCATAAACTTATCCGAGAAAAGATTCCAGATGCGGAAGTACGAGAACTCCAGCTCGTTTTTCAGAAAAATGACGTGCTTTTGTATTTCCGCGTCGCATACCGCAGTAGTTTCTCCGATGTTGATAATGATATTTTTATTCACCCAGTTCGTCTCGCCGGGAAGCGCGCTCACCTTTACGGCCTTTGTTTTTGCTTCCCTGTTTGATTCCAGCTCCATTTTTCCGCTGATCTGCTGCTGGATTTCCTCGATTTTTCCTTCGGCGATTTCCAGGCTCTCCCTGCTTTTTATCATCTCATTCCGATACTCTGACGGCGTCCTGCCGAATTTTTTCCTGAAATGGCGGTTGAGGACGGAGGGCGTCGAAAACCCATTGTCGAGCGCTATCTCGGTGACAGAATGATCGGTCTGGCACAGATCAAATGCCGCATTCTGGATCCGGACATCGTTCAGATATGTCAGATAGTTTTTCCCGACCTTTTCTTTAAAATAACGCGATATATAGGCCTCTGAGATATTAAAGTATTCTGCCAGGTCCGGCAGGTTCAGCGTCTCAAAATAGTGCAGATGGATGTAATTCAGAATCCGGTCTATTCTGACCCCCTGATACTTTTTGGAGTACTGCCCGATCTTGTCCCGGTCAACCTTATAGCTTTCAAACAGTTCATGGATGATCTGAAACAAAATGCTGCCAAGTTCGCTCAGATCAGCCAGGTCCAGATTTAAATACCTGAGCACCAGCCGTTCCACCAGGCGCACAAGGCCGCTGTAATTGCTGGCTGTATATAATGCGGAATTGCACTGGAAGAAAATGTATTCATCCGAAGACAGCTTTCCCAGCAAACGATAAGGTATCAGCAGGCGGAATACGATGGCGTTCCGGTCACACTTTAATGCGTGCTCCTCGCCCGAATTAAAAACCACAATATCATTTTCCTTCAATTTAAACGAAGCGTCGGTCTGAATTTCCACCTCATTATCGATCATATACAAAATCTCTATATCCTGATGAGCATGCTTCGGCTCATTCATCAGATATATCAGCTCCATTTTGCATTCCTGAATCTCTATTCGCTGCATGTTCTTCCCACGCTTCCTTCCCCGGTTACTTATCAGGAAGCTGCAGACGCCGGTTATCCCCGAACACTTTCTCAGACCGCCTGATGAAACTCATTGTATCACAATACAACACAGAATTCTACCAGATTTCGTCTGAGTGGGTGCTCTGGTGCGAGCCGATGCAGTCCGATGCGGTCCGGGGTTCCGGATATTCCGGTTCTCCGTCTGCTCCGGCTGTTCCGGCTGTTGTCTTCTTATTCAAAGCGAACAATGGTTCCTGCGCAGACGTTTGATGATGCGCTTTTCCAGCCTGGAAAGATCCTCTCATTCAAAGCGCACGATATCCCTGCGCAGCCGCTTGATGATGCGCTTTTCCAGTCTGGAAAGATCCTCTCACTCAAAACGCACAATATCCCTGCGCAGCCGCTTGATGATGCGCTTTTCCAGCCTGGAAATGTAGGACTGCGAAATGCCGAGCAGATCCGCCACCTCCTTCTGCGTTTTCTCCTCGCCGTCCCGGGTGTTGATCCCGAAGCGCAGGTGAATGATCGTCTGTTCCCGCTTGGAGAGCCTGGAAATCGCGGCGAGCAGAAGGTTCCGCTCCGCCTCATCCTCCATATCGCGGGAAATCACATCCTCATCCGTCCCCAGAATATCCGAGAGAAGCAGCTCATTTCCGTCCCAGTCCACATTCAGCGGCTCATCTATGGACACCTCCATCTTATTTTTGCTGTTACGGCGCAGGTACATCAGGATCTCATTTTCGATGCAGCGCGACGCATACGTCGCCAGCTTGATCTTCTTGTCCGGATTAAAGGTGTTGATCGCTTTGATCAGCCCGATCGTCCCGATGGAGATCAGATCCTCAACCCCGACCCCGGTATTGTCAAATTTTTTTGCTATGTACACGACCAGCCGCAGATTGTGCTCGATCAGCCGGCTTCTGGCCTTCGCATCCCCCTCCTTGCCGAACATATCCAGCAGCTCCTTCTCCTGCTCCGGCTCAAGCGGCGCAGGCAGGACCTCCGTCCCCCCGATATAATGCGTATCACACGGCTTCCGAAAGAGAACATCCCCAAACCCCGCCGCCATCTTAAACTGAAAACGCTGTGGCACAGCAATCTTAACAATCATTTTCCTTCTCCCCTCTTTTATCCTGTCCGCCCGGAGTGTTCCGGTTTTCCGGGCCTTCCTGCTCATCCGCCCTGTCCGGGCCACTCTGCTTATCCGCCCTGGCACATGGATCCGCTCTCTTCGGGCCATCCGGTTCCGCATGGTCAGCTGGCGGCCCTGCCTCATCTGGCCCATCACATGAATCCGCTCTCTTCGGGCCATCCGGTTCCGCATGGTCAGCTGGCTGCCCCGCCTCATCTGGCCCGCCACATGGATCCGCTCTGCCTGGAACGTCTGATTCCGCACGGTCAGCTGGCATCCTCACCAAATCCGGGCCGCCTCGTCCGCAGGATACGTGCAGCGGATGCAGGATCATCTGATATCTGTTTTGGACGCTGACCCGGCTTTCGCAGATTGCCAGAACCGGCCGCTCCACAACCATCTTCGCGTCCTGCAGTTCCACAACCATGCGGTCGATCGTCACCCCGCGCATCCATCCCTTCTCCGTGCCGATGCTGTGGTAGGGGATCAGATAAAATCCCCTTCGCCCCTCCCATTCACTGCCGAGCAGGCGTTTTGCGAGCGGTGCATCCACAATGCTGACCGGCCGTCCGGTCAGCGGCTCTTCCAGGTGGTTTCCCGTATCGAGCAGACCGCAGACCGTCTCCGAACGCCCCTCCCACTGCAGATGCACGGTCGCCAGACCTGTCCGCAGTGCTTTCTGCCTGGCCAGCGCACGTCCCACGATTCCGAGCAGGCCCGCGGCGGCCACACTCCCCGCCATCAGCGGAAAACCGGACAGGTTCATCAGGAGTTCCAGAATCCCTCCGAAGCAGACGGTCATAAGCAAAAGAAAAAACAGACCTGACAGCCACACTGCGGCCCCCTGCCCGCTGTACAGAACCAGGCTGGCAAAAAACAGTCCCGTCAGGTACCACCCGCCTCCTGGCCGCCTCAGACACACCAGAAGCGTCACTGTCGCCGCATTGACCAGGCTTCCGGCAATCCTCCGGATCCACGAAAGCTTCTTTCTCTGCACATACGATGCCGCCGTGATCAGCAGGAAGCCTGTAAGAAGGTGTTCCAGAAAAAACTGATCTATGTAAAATTCATAAAACACAAAACACCCCCTGCGGAAGCAACTGAAATCAGTATACTCCGCAGAGGGTGCTCATTTTGTCAAATACAGGTGTCGTTTTCGTTGTTTTCATCGACTCCCTGTGACAGATATTCAATTATTCAGGCAATTTCCGCCCTTGTGCGCCGCAAAAACCAATCCTTTTCCATTCATCGCAGGATTCCGACGGCGTTTTCATTCTGCCCGCCGACAGCGTTCCCAATATTTTTCATGTACGCAGCATTTCTCCGGATGTCCGGGACTTCTCAGATGCTCAGCATCTTCCAGATATCTGCCACTTCTCAGATGCTCAGCACCTTTCAGATATCCGCACTTCTCAGATGCTCAGCACCTTCCGAATATCTGCCACTTCTCAGATGCTCAACACCTTCCGGATATCCGCACTTCTCAGATGTCCGACGTCTCCCGGGCATCCGTCATCTCCCTGATATTTTGCCGCAAAGTATCATCCCTGGAGAAGTGGAAGGATCTGCGCCACAAGTCCCGCATCCATCTGGCCCGGCGCGGAAGCCCTCCCGGCCGTCGCAAACGTGACCGCCGACCCGGTCAGCGCACCTGCCAGGCGGCTTACCATCCCCAGACGCCCCATCGACATCGTGATATACGGGCGGTCCGCATATTGCCGCTTCATCTGTACGGATGCTGCCAGAAGCGCCGTCACATCTTCCTCTGTCTGCGGCATAACAGCCGCTTTCGTAATATCCGCTCCCAGGGACTGCATCCTGCACAGGATTTCCACGATCGCCTCTGCTCCGGGAGTCCCATGAAAATCATGGTAAGACCCGATCACACCGCAGCCCAGAGCGTGCACCCGCTCCGCCATCCTGCGCAGACGTTCCTCCCCCCGGTTCAGTTCCAGATCGACCAGATCCGCCAGCCCGGAAGCTGCAGCCCGCTCATTCAGCGCATCGTACTCTTCCAGCGGAATCGTCCGCTCTCCGCCTTCCTCACCGGTGCGGAATGTGAAGAGAAGCGGCCGCTCCCCGAGCGTCTTCCGCAAAAACGCAAGCGCCTGCTCCAGCCAGCCGTTCTGCTTCGTTTCTTCAAAAAAATCGGCCCGCCATTCCACCATATCGCAGGGACACTGCAGAACCGCTTCCGCCTGCTGCCCCAGCTCTTCCATATTCCGGGCAGTCAGCGGAACACAGATTTTAGGAATCCCGTCCCCAAACACTATACCACGCACTTCCGTCTTCCTTTTGTCCGGCATTTTCGCTTCTCCTGCTGTTTTCTTCACTTCCATCGTCTCCTTCTCTCTCACTATTTTCGTTGCTTTCGCAATCCCCATTGATTACACTGCTTTTCTGCCCCGTCATTTTCTCTGTTTCCATATAAATCTCTATTCCATCGCCTTTCAGTTGGCAGCACAAACAGCGATGAAAATCCTTTTTTTACATTAATCTCGCATCCGTCCGTAAGCATAGCACGGCGGCACATGCGCTGTCCAGCAGAATCTGTCCGGCAGAACATTTCTCCGCGATATATCATGCACCGCCATACCGTACCCGCTTTTTCTGCAAAAGAATTCCGGCGCCTCATTCAAACGATTGTAAAAACAAACCGCGCATGTTATACTTGGGGAAATAAGTCGATGGCAGGCCATCCTCAGAGCCGCTCTCCGGCAGGGGAGGGGGCTGATGGCTGAACGATCTGACTTCACGATTTTTGTCCTATCCGGAGGTATTAAAATGGCATATGAGATCACAGGCCATACGCGCCTCGGCTGCCTGCTCGGTTCGCCGGTAGCCCACAGTCTTTCCCCGATGATGTACAATGAGTCCTTCCGCCTGCTCGGAATCGACTGGGTCTATCTCTGTTTTGACACCGCAGACGCCGATCTCGGCGAGATCGTACAGTCTCTGCGCAAAATGAACGTCTTCGGCTTCAATCTCACCATGCCGGACAAGGAGCACATCCTCCCATATCTGGATGAGATCACACCGGCGGCCCGGATGATCGGCGCGGTCAATACAGTCAAACATGAGAATGGAAAGCTGGTCGGGCACAACACGGACGGCATCGGCTACATGCGATCCGTGACCGAAGCCGGCTGCGATCCGTCCTCCTGTGAGATGACGCTGCTCGGCGCCGGCGGGGCCGCGGCATCGATCGCAGTCCAGGCAGCGCTCGACGGCATCCCGGTCCTCCACCTCGTCAGCCGCCGCGGCCGTTCCTGGGCCAAGGCAGAACGTCTCGTGGCCGCGATCAACAGCGAGACCGCCTGTCAGGCCAGCCTCACCGACATGGCCGATACCGCAGCCGTATATGACTGCATCCGCAAAAGCAGTCTTCTGACCAACGCCACCTCCATCGGCATGGCGCCGGACACTGACGCGACACCCGTCACGGATACCTCCTGTTTCCATGACGGCCTGCTCGTCTCCGATATCATCTATAATCCGCGCCAGACCCGGCTCCTGCGCGAGGCTGAGGCACACGGCTGCCGCACTACAAACGGCATGCGCATGCTGCTCTACCAGGGCGCCGCAGCATTCTCCATCTGGACCGGGCAGGAAATGCCGGTCGATGAGGTTCGCAAAAAATACTTCGAATAAAATGAGCCCCAGGCGAAGCCCCGGCAGAGCGCCTTCACACAAAATGAGTTCCGGCGGAGCAGCTTCCTGCACAGCAAGCCAGGCAAACGGGCTCACGCAGAACAGGCCCCGGGCAGAACGAAAACCGCCGCAGAATACCGTCAGAATGTCACACCTCTTTTTATCCATTCTCCGGTAGTTTCTGCAGCGGTCTCTTTCTCACTCTTTATCCGGCAGCAGCAATTTATCGCAGGCGCCTCGCCTCATAAAATCAGCTGTCTGCTCCGCTCAAAAATCAATCTCCTTCAGATACCGCTCCACGGCATCCTGCCAGGACGGAAGCGGGGTAAATCCGTTCGCCGTCAGCTTACTTTTGTCCAAGCGCGAGTTAAACGGGCGCCTTGCCTTCGACTCCCCATACTCAGCCGTCGTAACCGGGATCACCTTCAGGCGGTCCTCGCCGTACTCTGCTCTGCCCATCGCGGCCGCCCGGCGGAAGATTTCCTTCGTAAAATCGTACCAGCTGATATAGCCGCCCTCATTCGTCACATGGTAATATCCATACTTTTCCGTCTCGATCATGTCAACAAGCAGGCGCGCCAGATCGTACGTGTAGGTCGGCGTACCGACCTGATCGTTCACCACGCGGATCGTGTCATGCGTTTTCCCCAGATTCAGCATGGTCTTGATAAAATTCCTGCCGTTCACGCCAAATACCCAGGCGATGCGGACAATAAAATATCTGTCCAGATTCCCGGATACGGCCAGCTCACCCTCAAGCTTCGTCTGCCCATAGACATTCAGGGGCCTGTAATCCTTACAGTCCGGCTGCCACGGCTCCTCGCCCTGCCCGTCAAACACATAGTCCGTCGACAGGTAGACCATCTTGCATCCCAGCCTCCTGCAGGCCAGCGCAATATTCCGGGTTCCGCCCGCATTGACCGCGCGCACCTTCTCCACCTTATCGTCATCCTCCGCCAGATCCACCGCAGTCCACGCAGCACAGTGCACCACCACATCCGGCGCAGCGTCTGAGAGGACGCGCTCCACCGAAGCGCTGTCCGTAATGTCCATCTGCACGTAGGGCATCCCCGTCACAGCTGTTCCGTCCGCAATCCCGCTGTAGGCCGGCGCGATATCCGAGCCGATCCCCTCATAACTCCGCTTTGCAAGTTCATTCATCACATCGTGGCCGAGCTGGCCCGCGACGCCGGTGACCAAAACCTTCATTTCAGCTTCTCCTTTACGCATTCATCGCTTTCTCATTTCAGTTTCCATCCAGCCGCCTTCCGGCCGGCAGCACAGGTAATCATAAACTATTACGTTTCACATTATACGCCTGCATACTCCAGCACCGCGGCACGAAGCTCTTCTAACTTCTTAGCAGAATCCTCCAGATTCTCACCCCGGATTCCCATATAAAACTTGATCTTCGGCTCCGTCCCGGACGGCCTTGCGCAGCACCAGGAATTGTTCTCCAGCTTGTAATACAGAACATTGGATTTCGGGAGCCCTGTCGGACGAACCACACCGGTCCGCATATCCCGCACGGTATCCTCCTGGTAATCCCGCACCTCCAGCACCTTCAGTCCTGCAAAGGCCTCCGGCGCGCAGCCGCGCATGCGCTCCATCATGTCCCGGATCCGCTGGCTTCCGTCAATTCCCTTCAGCGTCACGGATTCCAGGCCCTCCCGGAAATATCCGTAGGTCTCATACAATTCAATCATCTGATCCCACAGAGTCTTTCCGCGGCTTCTGCACCAGGCGGCCGCCTCGCAGAGCGCCATCACCGCCACACACGCATCCTTATCGCGGGCGTGTGTGCCGACCAGGCAGCCATAGCTTTCCTCCATGCCAAACAGATACTCATAGGAGTGCTGCTGCTCAAAGAATTTGATCTGCTCCCCGATATACTTAAATCCGGTCAGCACCTCGATCAGCTTTACCTGATAGTTTTCCGCGATCACATCCGCCATGTCGGTCGTCACGATCGTCTTTACGAGAGCTCCGTTCTCCGGCAGCGTACCGTTTTCCTTACGGCGGGCAAGAATATACTCTGCGATGATCATCCCCGACATATTGCCCGTGAACGGCATGTATTCCCCGGTCGCAGAGTCCTTCGCATAGACTCCGAGGCGGTCAGCATCCGGATCCGTCGCCAGCACAATATCCGCATTCACCTTCTCTGCAAGGGCAAGCGCAAGCGCAAACGCCTTCGGATCCTCCGGATTCGGGTAGGATACCGTCGGGAAATCGCCGTCCGGCTTCTCCTGTTCCGGAACCACATAAACCTTCCGGAAACCAAGCTCACGCAGCACTCTCCTTACAGGAAGATTTCCCGTGCCGTGGAGCGGCGTGTAGACGATCGTCATATCGTCCGCCACCGATCTGATGACCTCCGGGTGAAGGATCAGTTTCTTCAGTTCTTCGATATAACGGTCGTCAATTTCTTTTCCGATAACCTGATACAGGCCGGCGTCCTCCGCGGCCTCCCGCGTCATTGTCTTCACAGCCGCAAAGTCTGTAACCTTATTGACCTCGGAAATAATCTCCTTGTCCTTTGGAAATGTGATCTGCGCGCCGTCCTCCCAGTACACCTTGTAGCCGTTGTACTCCGGCGGGTTGTGGCTCGCCGTGATCACAATGCCGGCAATGCAGCCAAGCTCGCGCACTGCGAACGAAAGCTCCGGCGTCGGACGCAGAGATTCAAATATATATGCCTTTATCCCGTTGGCAGCCATACACCGCGCCGCCTCATCTGCAAACTCCGGGGACATCCTGCGGGAATCATACGCGATCGCCACGCCCTTCTCCTGCCCCTGTTCCATGCGGATAAAATTTGCCAGCCCCTGTGTAGCCCTGCGCACCGTATAGACATTCATACGGTTTGTCCCCGCGCCGATCACGCCGCGCAGGCCGCCCGTCCCAAAAGACAGATCTTTATAAAAGCGGTCTTCTATCTCCGCCTCATTCCCTGCAATGTCTCTCAGCTCAGCCTTTGTGTTCTCATCAAAGTAGCTGTCCGTACACCAAAATGCATACTTTTCCCTGTAATCCATGGCGTTCTTCTCCTCCAGAATCAAAAGATGTTGGGGTCAAATGATGCCATACGGATTGTTCCGTGCTGCGCCGTCTTCGCTCCGCTTCGGTCGGTGCTGGATGAGCGCCACTGGCGCTCAGCACCCCACAATCCCGGCATCATTCTTGTCTTGTATCTTCATTGCGCAGGCAGCTCCTTTTGCAGCTCCATGACAAACTCCAGCTTTACCGGGACCCCATTCTCATAGCAGACCCGGTACAGCGAATTGCTGTATATCTCATCACACGCCATCAGCGCCGGCAGCTGCGACGACAAATACCGGTCCGTATTGTATACCCAGACATACGTATAATTCTGCTGTCCCAGAATCCCCACAAAGTCATTCAGGGTTACGGCAGAGTTCTCCAGCCTCACTACGCTTCCCTCACTCGTATATTTCCAGGGAAGCGCCAGATAATTGCTGACCTGATCCTCCATATAATACAGGACTGCGGCATTCACTGTTTCGATCCCGGACAGATCGCTCGAAGAATACTGGTTGATAAAATATACCCTGTCTGTCTCGTTCAGAACAGACTTTACCTGGGCAATCTGCGCTGCAGTCTCAGAAATCTTAGTGTAACCGGAGATATTTTCCTTGTCTATCGCCGTCGCATTCGGCAGAAAGCTGTTGTTCAGCCCAAGGGTCAGGAACACCAGAATCCCCAGCGAAACGTACGAGGCACGCTCCTGGCTCTTTCTCCTGACAGATCTGTCCTCCCGCAGCAGCACGGCAAGCAGGATCACAAAAAGATAGATACAGTAAATCGAAAAATACCGGGACGCCGAACGCAGCTCAACGCTGAGCTCATAGGCAAACATGAAAATATAGGAGAAGAGCACCGCGACAGAGAACGCAATCCCCGCGAGGACCGAATACCACATGTAGACGCAGTACTCTTTTCTCTTCCCGAAACAGTCGCCGCAGATCCGAAACAGAAACAGGATCAGCACCAAAAACGTGACAAACGACAGCTTCAGATTTGACCTGGACGCAAGCGGCGAGCCCGTCACCTTCGTCAGGAACGTCCCCAGGGTTTTCTGCGTCTTGTCAGGGGACAGCTGCACCGTCCCGAACAGATCCGCAAGGCCTTTCGGCACCTTTATCCCCGTCTCCGCAATCGTCCAGTCCTGCCCGGCCGGCACTGTTCCGTCCGGCAGCGCCTGCATTCCCTCAGCAGTCAGGGCTGCTGCTTCATCCGTCACCGGATGCAGGCTGAACGCCATCCAGGTCAGCAGGCCGCTTCCGACACATATCAGGATCCCGGCGATCACGGCTGCAAGCGACAGTCGCTTTTGGCCGATACTGCTGAAGATTATCCCTTTCTCAAACGCAAAGGTATGCAGCGCCAGAAAAGCAAGCATCAGAAGCGCCATCAAAAGGCCCGCCGACTGCTTGAAAAAATGCAGCATCAGAAATCCTGACACAACGATCAGCAGGTTCGCCCGCTTCTTTCTCCGGCCCATCCACCAGGCCGCGATCCCCCCTGCCCAGGCCGCCGTCGGGACATCCACATACATGCTCTTCGGGCCATAGGTATACAGGGTAAACAGGCCGATGTAGATGATCCCGACATACACGGCAACCTTCTTCCAGCTTTTCTGCCTAAAGTGAGAAAACGGGAGCAGGAAGCCGATCGCCGCCAGCAGCATGGAGGAAACATACATATTCTGCTCGCTGTACCCGGATATTTTCTGGAAAAACAGGTGGAACAGGCTGGTCGCAAAGCCATACTGCCCGCCGCCCCCGACAAAATCATACCCCGTCGGCATCCGGTCCTTCTCGAGCATATATCTGACAGCCGCCGCCCACTGGTGAAACTCATCAATATGCTGGATAAAATCATTGTGCAGGAGAAGCAGCCAGCAGATATAAAGCAGCAGTAGTGCCAGAAACGCCGGCGCGGCAAACATAGAAAAAGACTTCCCGCGCGTCCCCACAAGACTGACCGCCCACAGAAATATCCCGACCGCCGCAGCCACAAAGATCACATACATCCCATACGAAAAAGTTCCCAGCAGGCTGCTCAGATACAGGAGCAGCACAATCGCAGAAGCAGACAGCACCATCCCCTCCACGATATTCATTCGGAGAGTGCCGCTGAACAGCAGGGCAATCCCGCACAAAATCACAAACGCAAGTATCATCCAGACAAAATTCATAGGTTGGTAAAACTCCTTCCTGCCCGATCGCAAACTCTCCCCGGCACAGACAAATGCACCCTTCCCCGGAACTATAGCACATATTTTACTACAGTTGGGAAAAAGGTGCAAGGAATGGTTTTAGCTTTCCCTCTCAATGTTTGTGTACAAATCAGGTTCATTAATCAAGATTTGACAGACAATTAGCCACATTACAAACGCATTCCTCCATTTACATCAATGACAGTCCCGGTAATATAAGAAGCCGCATCACTTGCCAAAAATGTGATAACTTCTGCAATCTCCTCCGGCTTCCCCAAACGCTTCAGCATAGTCATCCCTGCAAATTTCTCTAACAAGTGCTCAGGAACTGTTTTGAGCATATCTGTCATGATATAGCCTGGTGCTATCGCATTAACACGCACCTGGCTGCCTTTTCTCGCAAACTCCTTCGCCCAGGACTTGCACATCGCAATAACTCCGGCCTTTGAGGCTGCATAATTCGCCTGTCCGATATTTCCATATTCTCCCACAACGCTGCCCACAGCGATAATTGATCCATGTCCCTGCGTCTCCATATATGGCCCGATCAGACGCACTATCTGAAATACTCCTTTCAGATTCGTATCAATTACATCTGAGAACGCCTCATCCGTCATGTTCTTAGTCAGTGCATCCCTTGTAATTCCGGCATCCGCAACCAGGATATCGATCTTCCCCTGCTCCGCCATTACGTCTTCATATAAATTCATACACGAACCAGCATCTGTTACATCCAGATAGTGATATCGGACAGCTGATGTCTCAAATTTCCTTCCATGTCTTGCACAAGCATAGACAACGGCTCCCTCTTCTGCCATTTTAAGGGCTGTCGCATAACCTATCCCTGAAGTACCCCCGGTAATTACAGCAATTTTATTCTCCAATGATCCCATTTTTATCCACCCTCTCCAGAAGAAGCGCGGCCCCCATTCCTCCTCCGATGCAAAGAGAGGCAACGCCATATTTCGCCATGCCTTTCGTCATAATATGAGCAAGCGTCGTCGTTATCCTTGCGCCACTGGCTCCAAGTGGATGCCCCAATCCCAGGCCAGAGCCGTATATATTACTTCTCTCTATAATTCTTTCCACAGAAGTGTTGTATTCTTCTGCGAGCAGCTTATAGCAGCCAAGAACCTGTGCAGCAAACGCTTCATTAATTTCAAAAACATCGATTTCGTCGAATGCAACTCCCGTTTTATCCAGCAGTTTCCTTATTGCATAATATGGACCTAATCCCATGTATTGCGGATCACAGCCCACCGTTACTGCCGCTTTAAGTTCCGCCATCGGCACAAGTTTGTTCCGGCGGCAATAGTCTTCTGATGCAATTGCCAGAAATGCCGCCCCGTCATTAATCCCCGAAGCTGTCCCGGCGGTAATTGTGCCCGTACCATCTTTAATAAAAGTCGGTTTCAGGGAATTCAGCTTCTCCAAACTTGTATTTCGGTTTGGAAATTCATCCGTTTCAAACACATACTCTCTTCCCCTGTAATCTTTCAAATGCACCGGTACAATTTCCTCTTTAAATTTTCCCGTATCAACAGCCTCAATCGCCCGCATTTGCGAATAATAAGAATACTCATCTTGTTCTTCCCGGGTGATCCTATATTTGCGGGCAATATTTTCCGCCGTGATACCCATGTGGACGCCACTGAAGGAATCAGTCAGTCCATCATGCGTCATAAGATCTGTCATGGTGAAATCACCAAATTTCTTTCCAAGACGAATATAACTGTTTGTCGCAAACGGAATATTGGACATAAACTCAAATCCACCGCACAAGACAAGAGCACTGCCACATTTTATCTCGTTGAAACCATTGTATATCGCCTGCATTCCAGAGCCGCAAACCATATTGACCGAATATGCCGGGACATGCTCCGGTATGCCTGCCGTTATCGCGATTTTTCTCGCTATTCCCTGACCAGTGCCTGCAGATATCACGTTTCCAATAATAACACTTTCTATATCATCAAGGTTTATTTGCACTTTCCCAATCACCTGGGCGCAGACATCTGCAGGATCCATCTCGTAAAGAGCCCCTAAAAACTTGCCAATTGCAGATCTTTTTGCATCAATTATATACACTTTCCTATCCTGCATTAATTCCCTCCCGCAACCTATATATCACTTCATTTCTATCTGTCTGACAAAAGGGTTGATATCCATCAAACGTTTCTCATCTATTTCCAGTTCATCTTCAATCCCTCCTGTTGGAGCACTATGCGCTCCAACTATTTGGAATCCTACTCTCATATCATTTACATGAGCGGCAATGTTCTCGCGATGGACAGAACCTACTATTTTTCTTAAGCCAAGTTTTTGGAATCCAATCCACATCGCCATAACCAAACTCTTCCGACCAATTCCACAACCATTTGCTTCACTGTCTCCGATCTGAATTTTGCCCACCTCTGCTGTACTGCCATTAAAATTATATAAAGTGACACTCCCTACAATCCGATTCAATCGTTCCGTCTCATCAATCGCAAACGTAATCTCATCCGGATTCGACAAATAATTTTCAAACCACGCCTCCTGCATCTTTGGCGTAATCTCTCCAATTGAGCGGAGAAACTGCGTCTTTGAAGCATCATTTCTCCACACGCGCAATTTCTCTATATCATCTTTCACCAGTGGACGTATCCTGACATTCTCAAAAACCGCTTCATAATTATGGTCCATCATGTCCTCCATCTTTTATTTATTTCTAAATGCCCACAATTTATTTAAAAGAAAATTCAATGGTATCGTTATCAATAAATTAACAAGAGGGGCAATAACCTTCGACCAGCCCAAGACGTTCACCTGAAAATATAGCAAAATATTATTCAAAACCAGGCCTGTCCCTGCATAGGCAACAAACGTCCTGCAAAAGCTTTTCCATAGATTTCTTTGCGTCGTATCGTCAGCAGCAAAAACATATTTATTGTTCCAGTAAAATGAATGAATGACGCTAACGACAAATCCCAGAATACTTGCCGCCAGATAATATAGCCCCACAGAAATACCTATTACATATGTCAGATATGAAATAAGCGTGTTAGATGCCCCAACTATTCCAAATTTCACAAACTGCATAAAGGATGCAAACACCTCATCCGGCAGCTCTCTGCCGATCACATGGAACACTGCGCCTAATACTCCATGGGCGATTTTTTCAATAAAATTCCACAGGGCTTTCGCTATTTTATCCATCAGTCTGATCCCACCCGTCTGCCAATTATATATTCAGGAACTCTTTTATCTGGCACTCCATACAGGATACTACATCTCCTCCGTCCAGATATATCCTGTACCACTCCACAATTTTCTCCATCGCAGCCGGCACATTCCAGCGAGGCTTCCATCCGAACACGGATTTTATTCTGGAGCAGTCCAGTTTCAGGAAGTTCGCCTCATGAGGACCGCCATCATGGACATTTTTCCATGCCACATCCATACCCGTCGCCTGATTCCACTTTTCGCAGAACAGATCCACCAGAGCGCCAGTCGTCCAGCAGTCCGTATCGTCCGGTCCCACATTATAGCTTGCTGCCAGGGCCATGTCTTCATACTGCCGCTGTGCAATCATCAGATACGCAGCCACAGGTTCCAGAACATGCTGATACGGCCTTGTTGAATACGGATTGCGAACGATGATCTCCCTTCCATCGCGAACTGCCCGGAAACAGTCCGGAATAATCCGGTCATTTGCGAAATCACCCCCGCCCAACACGTTTCCTGCACGCGCAGTAGAGATCGCCACATCTCTGTCCAGGAAAAAAGAATTCCTGTAACTGCCGGTTACAAGCTCCGAACAGGATTTGGAATTCGAGTACGGATCATATCCGTTCAGCTCCTCATTCTCCCGGTATCCCCACGCCCATTCTCTGTTCAGATATACCTTATCCGTCGTTACATTGACAAAAGATTTTACTGAATCCGACAGGCGAATACATTCCAGTATATTCACTGTCCCCATAACATTCACATCATATGTGTACACCGGATCCCTGTATGCATCCCGCACGATCGGCTGTGCCGCCATGTGGATTACAATCTCCGGCCGTACCGCCTCAAATAATGTCTTCAGCTTTTTCAGATCCCGAATATCACCAATCACAGAATTCATCTGTTCCGATAAGCCGCACAGGTCGAAAAGGCCCGGATCCGTCGGCGGTTCCAGAGCATATCCCGTCACATCCGCTCCGGCATCGGTCAGCAGCTTGCACATCCAGCTTCCCTTAAATCCAGTGTGTCCTGTAATCAGCACTTTCCTTCCATTCCAAAACTCTCTGTTAAACATAAGTTTTCTCTCCATCAGCTTTTCTCAATATCATGTCTCTTTATATATCTGCGTCCTCCGCCGCAGAGCGGCGTCATAGTCACGTTCCCGTTCCGGGTTTTCATAGAATGCCCTGCTTTCAGAGATCAGAATTTTCTGCCCATGCAATTGTCCTGCGGATTCCTTCCTCAAACTCCGTCTCCGGGCAAAATCCCGTATCCTCCTGCAGTTCCCGTATATCAGCACACAGATACATCACTTGATTCTCTGTATAAGGAATTGCTCCCAGTTTTAACGGTAAAGATGGATCTACTGCATCACGCAGCTGTGTGATATATTCTGCCAGCTGCCGCGTCTTTCCGCTCCCGAGACAGTAGACCGCTCCGTCCTTCCCGCGTTCTCCTATCAGCTGCATCGCTCTGGCAGCATCCCCGCTGTACAGATAATCCCACTGCTGCTCCCCCTTTGTAAACTCCGGAACCTCGCCGCGCAGAAGCTTCCTGATCGTAGAAATGACCATTGTCTTCTCCCCGTCATACGGTCCATATACACTGAGGATCCTTGTCCAGATATGCCGCATTCCAAGCTGTCTGCACAGGATTCTCGTCATCTGACCGGCACACAATTTCGCAATCCCATACCCATTTTCCGGAAAGACCGGGGTTTCTGCCGACAGGCGGCCATGCACACGCCCATACTCAGCCTGTGAGCCGGCGCCTACAAACGTATGGCATCCAAGACGCGCCGCAAGCCTGACTGCCTCCAGAGCATATCCGATATTTTCATGCTGCAGCCTCATATCATTTCTCGCATCACCGATCGTCCCATTCCAGGCCAGATGGTAAAATACATCATAGCTTTTCCGGGAATCCTCCGGCATGAAATCTGCATATTCATCCAGACTCAGCTCCAGAATTCTGGCAAGCGGCGAAGCCGGAATCCTGCTGACCCTTCTGGAGCCTCTGTGACAGATAACCAGAATCTCATATCCTTTATTAATACACTGCTCAACCAGGGCAATTCCGATTGCACCAGTCGCCCCTGATATGACAACCCGCATTTTTATTTTGTCCTCTCCTGTGAATCTAAAAATTAATCCGTTCCTCTTCAATCACCAGCGGCCGGTTCATAACTCTCTGATTGATACTGCTCACATATTCTCCGATAAATCCGATAAAGAAAAGCTGCAGCGATCCCAGCATAAACATTCCGATCAGCACCGGGGCCATTCCCGCAGCGAAACGATCCCACCAGATCAGCTTAAAAATCAGATATAATATACCAAAGAAAGCACTCAGGAAACCGCAGAACATCCCTATAAATGTGCAAAGCCTCAATCCGATCTTCGTATATGAAGTAACGCTCAGCATTGCCGCATCATAAAGACTGTAAAAATTATTTTTGCTTTTTCCCGCCCTGCGCTTTGGCTGCTCATAAGGGATCTCTTTTCTCTTGTAACCTAATTCTGCAACAATCCCCCGCAGAAACGGAGTCGGATCTTTCAGTTCGCGGAGAACCTGAATAAAATCCTTATCATATAGTCCAGAACCTGTAAAATGTTCGATCTGCTCTATATCCGAAAATTTTTTCACCAGATGATAGTACAGACTTCTCAGGCCATACATAATCCGGCTCTCCTGGCTGCTGGTCTTAATGCCGATCACAATCTTGTAGCCCTTTTCCCATTCGGCAACATATTGAGGAATCAATTCGACCGGATCCTGGAAATCACAGACCATCGTAATCGTGCAGTCTCCGGTTGTCTGCAGCATTCCATAATACGGAGAATTAAACTGTCCGAAATTCTTAGCATTAAATATCGCTTTTATCCTCGGATTCTGTGCGCAAATCTGTCTGAGTTTCTCTCGAGTAGTATCCTTAGAGTCATTATCAATAAAAATCAGTTCATAATCATAAGAAGACAATTCTTTTTCAAATATATCAGTTATCGCCTCACTCATAGGGATAACATTATCCTCTTCATTATAACAGGGAATCAATACACTGATCTTTTTCATCAAAACACCCTCTTATTCTCCTCATATTCCTCACGCGGCAGAAATGGAAACATATCATCAATCTCCGGCGAGACAATCCGTCCGTCCGGCAAGACCTTCGAAGACAGCTTCGGAGCGAAGTTCTGTGTTTCGTCCAGAATTACTTCACACAGAACCGGACCCTCGACAGCTTTTATTTCCCGTATTACATCCAAAATATGTTCTGCATCATCAATTCTCCTGTAGGGAAGATTAAAACCATATGCAATACGTTCAAAATCAGGAAAACTCAGCCCATTTCCATCGCATACACCAACCAGCGGCCGATCTTTGAACAGATTTGTCTGTGTCTGCCGGATAGAATGGTATCCATTATTATTCAAAATAAAAAGCTTGATATTCAAATGATTATAAACCACTGTCTGGAGTTCCTGCATGTTCATCATAAAGCTTCCGTCACCATCCAGGCAAATCGTAATTTCATTGCCTGATGCGACATCAGCTCCTATGGCTGCCGGAAATCCATATCCCATCGCCGCACATCCTGAATTAGTAAACAGGCGCTGTCCTTTCTTCAGCTTCAGGGCCTGAAAAGAAATCACACAGGCACTTCCATTACCACAGATTATCTTATCCCCTTCATCCAGCGCTTCCGATAGTTTCGACATGAATACATATGGATTAATCGGTGTTTTGTTGTTATAATACTCAGGCAGAGTCGCAGGATATCTTCCATTTATATTCCTGGCCCAATCTAACCATTCTGGTTTTCCTGTAATCAGGCCCTGTGCTTCTATTTGCAGGTTTAAATCATGCATCACATCTGCCACGTTCGCCCAGACAGGAAAATCAACATGAACCGTCGGTTTTTCCAATTCTGCCCTATCAATATCAACAACAATTTTATACGCATACGGGGCAAATTCTTTATAATTATAGCTTATCTGGCGAATATTCAGCCTGCATCCAAGCACCAGAAGCAAATCGCTGTTTTGTACCACAAAATTTCCGCCGCGTGTTCCTACCGTACCGGGACGACCGCAGAACAACGGATGCTCATCCCACAGCAAATCGTGAGCATTCCAGGCTGTAACAACCGGTATATTCAATTTTTCTATTAATCTGAGGAATTCATCATATGCCCCGGATAATCTGATCCCTGTTCCTGCAAAGACGACAGGTCTTTCCGCTTCTGCTATTTTAGATAAAATTATCTGGGAATCGGACGGATTATATACCGGGCATTCTCCTGCTGATAATTCCGCCGTATCAAAAGAGCACAATTTCTCTGTCTCCACAACCGCTGCCTGCACATCCAACGGTATATCCAGCCAGACCGGGCCGCCCCGGCCATTCTGACATAACCACCAGGCTTTTTCCAAATGATAACGTATTGAATCCGGGTCGGTAACCATATATGCATATTTAGTCATCGTTTTAACACAGTCTACAATTTGGAATTCCTGATCCCCAAGCTGGCGCAGCGGCACATTCGTCGACCATGTAGTCGTTTCCCGTTTGACCTGTCCGGAAATTATAAACATTGGAATAGAATCAAGCCATCCGCCGAGGACTCCTGTGATCGCATTTGTTCCGCCGGGCCCACTGGTCACGCATATGGATGCAACTCTGCCGCTCAGTCTGGCGTAAGCCTCCGCCGCTATTGCACACGCCTGTTCATGGTGATTATAAATGCTCTCCAGGCCCTCTTTATGCCCCAATGCATCATTCAAATGCATTGCCCCGCCGCCGGTCACTGTAAAATTATGGGTCACACCATGTGCCACTAAAAAGTCAGCTATATACTCTGCAACTTTTTTTTTCATTGTCAGCCTCCCTATTCCTTCTCAAAAAACTGTACTATATCCATCGGAGTTTCTGCATAGCCAATCGCTCCAAACTGCATAACATCTTGCTGTGATTTAAAATCAAATCCATAGGTAACACCTAAAAAAGGCATCTGCATCTGCTGTGCACCCACTGCGTCATGCGAACTGTCGCCGATCATAACTGCCTGCCTGAAATCATGGCACCCCAAATCTTCCATGCATTTTCTTATGATATCTGCTTTTTTTAACTTATTATAAAAATCGGCACCATATATTATGTCAGAATAATGATCAAATTTAAAATGCTTCATAATTGCCTCTGCATAATCCTGACGTTTATAAGTAGCAATCGCTATCTTTACTCCGAGCTTTGCGATCCTGTCCATTGCCTCATAAATCCCGTCATAAGGCGAGGCCAGAAACAGGTATTCATTTTTATAATGATTCCGAAAACAATCTGCAAGCTCCTGAAGAACCGCCCCACTAAGACCATAAACTCTGGCAAATGAGTCATGGATCGGCGGGCCGATAAATGTAAGCAGTTGATCCTCCCTCAATGGAGCAAGGCCCTTATCCTGTATTGTCCGTTTTACTGAAGCAATCACTCCTTCCGTAGTATCCAGCAATGTGCCATCCACATCAAATACAGCAATTTTATACTTATCATTCATTCTTCAACTTATCTCGCTTTCTGTATAAAAACTATCCGTAATAAATTCAACCTGTAATTGCTCTGCCACACTCTTTAAATACGTCCTGACATATCCGTTCAGATAATCCGCCTGCCGTCTGGAAAACCAGTATTCCATCCTTGGATTATAATAATTACATTCTGTCTGCGAATAGCCATCCAGCCCTGCGCAGGCAGCACTGTCAATTTTCAGCATCACAAGTACCTTCAGCAGCATCACGAATGAATTATCTACAATCTTTGCTTCCTGATCCAAAAGCCTGCCATTATTCAGCGTAAACTGAAAGCTTCCGCCCTTTGTCCTTGTCACATTCGAAGTTGCGATTATCCTGACATTACTGTTCTTACACTCACGCAGTGCATTATTTACACAATTATACCTTCTGCTGTTGCAGAGAAATACATAATCCACGTGAAAAGCGCCCGGAATATAATTTATGGATATCACAGTCGGATGCTCACAGTCAATATAGTCCCTGACACGCTGTTCCTGAAGCTGAATATTCTTTCCGGGGCCGAGTATCAATAATTTCTTCTCCGACAGTTCCTGCCGCAAATGCTCCAGGTCAGCCCTGTCGTCGCACTCTGTTCTCTGATATTGAAAATACAGTTCTTCAATATGCTTCTGGCTGTACAACAGTCTTTTCTCATACTCAATCTCACTCAGGATCTCATTAATCGATTTGACCGACAATGTATGCTTGTCCATCAGGAACTTCACATAGTTCGGATGGCAGTTATTAGACGCAGCAAGATAATAAAACAAGTTATAACCCCACGGGCTTTTCTTGTATTCCTGCATAATATTCCCGTCAATTGCCTCGAGGATCTGACTGATGTCATAATTTTTTCCGTATTGCTCGTTCAGATGCATCGCCAGAAGTTCAATCGGAGTGTTTCCGGCGCTCTTTCCCATTCCATACAGCGTTGCATCCACAACAACTGCATGTCTGGCATTTGCCTTCAGCATTTCAATACAGTTGGCGTATCCAAGCTGAAAATTATTATGAGAATGATAACCAATCTGGATTTCCGGCAGCACGTGTTCATCAAGCATTTCATAATAATGCATCAGGCTGTTCTGGTGCAGAAGGCCATATGTATCTACCATTGACACTGCAAACGGCCTGAGATCATTGACGAGGCCGATCAGCTCCATCAATTCACCGTCAGAATAGCTGGTAATCGAAACAAGCTGCACAAACACCTTGTAACCCAGTTCCTTTACCTGGCGGCAAAAATCAATCGCCTCGTGCATGATATGTTTCTTAAAAATCACCCGTATCCCATCAAGGTAACTGTCCTCACATCGTGTAAGATGGCTTATTCCGCAGGTTCCATAGTCGATCATGCCTACTACCATAGCCCGCTTTGCATCTACACTGCCATAAATTTTGCGCACACAATCCGTATCCGGCATAATGCTGCGGTTGATATCAAAGTCTCTTCTCTCATCCAGAAAACCGATCTCAATGATATCGACATTACTGCTCACAAGCCGCTCAAACATACTGATCAGGTTTTCATGGCCGAACTCCCAGTCGTTCACATATCCGCCGTCGCGCAATGTGCAGTCAAGCAGACTGATTCTTTTTTCCATAAGCCCTCCTCAGGCATTCACCGCCTCAATAATGACTCTTGCCATATAATCTATCATTTCGTCTGTCATTCCCGGATAAACTCCTACCCAGAAAGTGTCGTTCATAATACGGTCAGTATTTTTCAGATCACCGATAATGCGATATCCTCTTCCCTGTGCCCGCATCTGGTCAAAGCAGGGGTGCTTTGTAAGGTTTCCCGCAAAAAGCATTCGCGTCTGAACGCCATGTTTCTCCACATAATCCACTATCCTGCCGCGCTGTACCCCTTCCCTGCATGTAAGCAGGAATCCAAACCAGCTTGGCTGCGAATTTTCGCATGCCACCGGAAGAATCAGTCTGTCTTCTGCAGGCTTCAGCGCATTCAGCAGCCGTTCAAAATTATGGCGCCTGCGTTCCACAAACGAAGGGAACTTCTCGATCTGGGCACATCCGATTGCTGCCTGCATGTCCGTTGCTTTCAAATTATAGCCAAAATGAGAATAAACATATTTGTGATCATAGCCTAAGGGAAGCTCCCCATACTGCCGGTCAAATCTGTGGCCACACAGATTGTCCTGTCCGGACGCACATACGCAGTCCCTGCCCCAGTCACGGAAGGAGCGAATGCACCTGTTCAGAAGCGGATTATTCGTATACACTGCACCTCCCTCACCCATCGTCATATGATGAGGCGGATAAAAACTGGATGTCCCGATATCTCCGACCGTGCCTGTAAACTTTTCCTCACCGTCAATTACATATTTCGTGCCGAGTGCATCACAGTTATCCTCAATCAGCCACAGATTATGCCTGTCGCAGAATTCTCTGACTGCAGCCAGATCAAAAGGATTGCCCAGTGTATGCGCAGCCATCACCAGCTTTGTCTTATCTGACAATGCCATTTCCAATTGTGTGACATCCAGATTATACTGGGGAATCGTCACGTCAATAAATACCGGAACCACCCCATACTGAATTGCCGGAGTTACCGTGGTCGGAAACCCGGCAGCTACTGTGATCATCTCATCCCCCGGGCGCACCTGGCGATCCCCAAGCAAAGGAGATGTAAGCGCCATGAATGCACACAGATTCGCAGAAGAACCTGAATTCACCAACGAGCAGTGTTTCACCTTAAGATAATCTGCAAATTTCTTTTCAAACTCCTTCGTATACCTTCCGGAAGTCAGCCAGAACTCCAACGCGGAATCTACCAGATTCATCATCTCAGCTCTGTCATACACCCTGGAAGCGTACGGAATTCTCTGCCCCTCCACAAACGCCTTCTTCTGATTATGATACGTGTCGCAGTATTCTCCCACCATCTCCAGAATCTGCGTCTTTGCCTGCTGCTCCGTCATGTTCTTAAACATTATCCTTCTCCTTTCACCTCTTTTATCCCAAATCTCATCGTCAAAAGCTTCTCTGTACTATTCGGTTTCCTTCAAAACGCAGTGTACTATCTTTCCGCAATAGCGAACAACACTAACTCCTGCTACCGGCAAAATAACCATTCCCCAGAAAACAATCCCTCTTCTCAGCCATATATTACTATTTAATACAGGGAATAAATTCAGCAGCACATCCCTTACCAGAAGATGATACATAAATGTATATAAAGTATTTTTTCCAAGAAGAGTTATCATATTAACTAATTTTTCCAGCCAGCTGACCTGTATGTTGCTGACCATTGTAAACACGGAAAACAGAAGAAACAGCGTGATGAGCGCATACACCATAAGCTCTATGCTGGGCGGATTCAGGCCATCCCCCCAATAGGCCAGCATCCATTTGTCAAATGGTAATCTTCCATATAGCCTCAGCCGCAGCCAGACACCCCAGATACAGCCTGCAAGCCCAGCACACGTCAAATATTCCCACAGCTTTTTTAAATGCAGAACTCTGCTGTTCGATAATATGATGCCCATATAAAACAGCAATAAATAAGTTCCTCCAAAAAGATACTGACCGCCTCCATAAACAGGGAGGATGTATGTCTTTTGTATAAAAACATAAGAAAAATATCCCAGAGCAAGCAAACTGGCAGCGTGCCATACCGCGGCATATTTCTGTTTTATACAAAATTTATACCAGCTCAGCAGGAAAGGTGATATCAGCATAATCTGCAAAAAGAAAAGTAAATAATAAAATGGCGGCTGAATATCGAAGCTAATTATATGGTTAACGTACGTTCTTAAATCCAGACATCCCGAATAATACGCTTGTATTATCAAAGTTGCTGCTGCGTATTGGCCAAACAGTCTTCCACATTTTTTCAGCTGATATGTATAGGGCTTTCGGCGCTGACAGGACAGCCCGGCCGAAATTCCGGATAATAATATAAACAGGCTCACAGAAAAATAGGTCGTCTGCGCAAATAATTGATCATTATAACAAAAACCACAGCAATGATTCACGACAACTGCAATGATTGCTATAGCCTTTGCACAATCGATCCATTTTATCCTGCCTGATACAGTATTCCTTTCTCTCATATTCTCTCCGTATTTTAATCAGACATAAAATTCATTCAGGCTGTCAATTACATATTGCTGTTCTTCTTCTGTCATCCCATTATAAAGCGGTAAAGAAAGTACCTCATCTGCAAACCGCTCTGTAATTGGAAGTGCTCCGCGCTGTATATTCAGATATCTGTATGCCTCTGAGAGGTGCGGAGGGATCGGGTAATGAATAGTCGTCCCAATTTCCCGTTCATTTAAATACTCTATTAATTTATCCCGCGCTCCACAATGAATCACATACTGGTGCCATACTGTCGTGGCTCCTTCTCGAATCTCGGGTAATTTTATTACAGGATTAGTCAACTGCTCAGAATAAGTTCTGCATAACCTTCTTCTTTCTTCCGTGAGATCATGCAAATGTGTCAGGCGTACTCTCAAAAGACCGGCCTGCAGTTCATCTAATCTGGAGTTTGCTCCGACAACTTTATTATAGTATCTTTTCTCACTGCCATAATTCCGAAAAATTCTAACGGCTTCTGCGATCGCCGCGTCATCTGTCACTATGGCTCCCGCATCTCCAAAAGCACCCAGGTTTTTGGATGGATAAAACGAAAAACATCCAATATCGCCAAATGTACCCGTCATTTTACCATTAAAGGACGCCCCGTGCGACTGAGCACAGTCCTCCACAAGACGCAGATTATATTTTCGGGCCAGTTCCACAATCGGTGCCATATTAGAAGCCTGTCCATATAAATGAACGACCAGAATGGCTTTTGTCTTACTGGTTATCTTCTCTTCTATTTTGGATGCATCGATATTATTGTATTCATCCGGTTCAACAAAAACCGGTGTAGCCCCATTTATTGTGATCCCCATCACGCTTGCAATGTACGTATTTCCCTGCACAATTACTTCATCACCAGGCCCGATCTTCAGTACACGAAAAGCTATCCACAATGCATCCAGTCCGCTGGCCAAACCCACACAATATTTTGAGCTCAGATATTGCGCAAATTCTTCTTCAAATGATCGGACTTCTTTTCCCAAAATATACCAGCCCGATCTAAGCACCTGAAGGGCTTTCTCTTCGTATTCTTTCTGATACATTTCAAATCCGCGGTCCATGCGGTTCGGCATTATCTTCATCGCTTTGCCTCTCCTTTTCTTCTTTTCCGACAATCTGATTCTCATTTTCTATAATGTAAGTCGGCCGGTTTCTTGAAGCATCAAATGTACGCCAAAGGTATCCGCCCAAAATGCCAAGCGTCATCATAATTACCCCAAAGCTAAACAGATTGAAAATAAACAGAGTTGTCCAGCCATTTACCTGAATCATCCCCATAAGCTTAAATATAAAAACAATTATCCCCCATATTACCGCTCCCACAATTGATATCGTTCCAACTATGGATACCAGCGTGATGGGAAAGGTTGAAAAACTAAATAATGTGTCTGACACAAGGCGGATTTTCTTTCTCAAAGTCCATTTGCTGGTACCTATCTCACGTGCCAATCTGACATATGGTATCTGTTCCGTCTTAAAACCACTCCAGAGTATTTGTCCCGTTAACGCGCTATTCCTTTCATCCAGAGCCAGCAGCACCCGGATCACTTTCCGATCCAGCAAATATACATCAAAGCCTCCCTTGGGCATATTGGCAAGCGCTGTCTTTCTGACCATCCAGTAATACATATTAGCAAACAGTCTCTGGTTAAATTTTTCCTCACGTCCCTGTCTTACAGCCAAAACAACATTATTCCCTCTTTTCCAGCTTTCTACCATCTCCAGGATTAATTCCGTAGGCTCCTGCAAATCTGCAGCCTTAATCACCGCACAGTCCCCTGTACATTTTTCCAGTCCACATAAAATTGCAGCATGCGAACCGAAATTGCGGGAAAGGCTGACAATTTTTATATTAGAATCCAGAGCTGTCAGCTCTTTCATCACATCATAGCTCTTATCTTTCGACCCGTCATTTACCATGACTATTTCATAATCACAATCAATCACCGCAATAAATTTCTTCCGGATGTCCTCATAAAGCAGGCGAAGGTTGTCCTCATTATAGTACACTGGTATCACAATCGATATTTTCATAATTGTATTTCCCCAGCTTTCACTTTTTCTGCCACTATTTTTTCAAAATGATCATAATCCCTGATGTACTCATCGGGATCATAATGTTCGCTCGCCAGCACTAAAAGCACAGAATCAGCGCTGAAATCATACATATCTTTCCATACCATCCTTGGCAGATAAATTCCCGTGTGCGGACGATTCAGAGAAAATACCGCTTCATTTCCCAGACCATCTTTCACTCTTACTTTACTTTTCCCTGCAACATTTATAAGTACGAACTCACTTCGCAAATTCGCATGCTGTCCTCTGACCACGCAGGCGTCGGATCCATAAATGTAAAAAATACGCTTTATATCAAAAGGAATATCCTGTGCTCCTTCTACAATCACCAGGTGTCCCCGCTCATCGCCATGCTGCGGAAATTCCAGCATGTGTACACTAGTTTTCAGATTCATCTGTCCACCTCCAGTTCTTTCACCTGATTTCTGTGCCGCAGATAGCCCTTCAATTCGCCCGCCGATACACAAACCGCTTCTATAATGAGACAAATATACATAACCATGCCAACAGTATTTGCAACCCTTGGCTGTGTCAGTATCAAAGGGCCAACATGAATTTCATACTGCAGCGGTGTCAGCATCAATATAAATCCAAAACCATACAGCCAATCTTTCCAATTGTAATCTGAATCCAAAAATAAAACAACTGGATAAAAAAGATAAAGCAGGGAATAAAAGCCTTGTTGGCTTGTCACATAAATAATCGCCAACGATATCATCAATATTTTTTTCCAGTTCTCTTTCAGGCGCCAGGCCAATAATACCGCTGCGGCACTTAAAAAATATGGAAGCATATTATGAATCTTTAATCCATCAGAAATAATGTTGGGGGCCAGTAATCCTAAGTCCTCAATCACTTTCATTGTGGTGTACTGCCGCATAGCTTTAACAAATAATGAAAAATTTTGTACCGCTCCGCCCTCCAGCCAGAAAAAAGGAAGAAAGGCAGCCATTATCCCATAAAGTATAGTAACAAATGCATCTTTGTATCTCTTTTTATATAAAAGCAGCACACCAAAAACTGCAGGATATATCTTCATCGCTGCTGATATGGCAAGACATATAAAACCTATATGGTTTAATACCCTTCTTTTCGAATCGTACGTCATCAAAAATACGCACAACAAGGCAACTGCTAAAATCAATTCATTGGCCCTGTCAAAGCTAAAGATTGTCACACCTGATACAAAAAGTGCCAGTAAAACGCCTAATTTTTCAAATTCAGTCCCTTTGCTCTTTTTATATAAGCAATAGAACAGGCTTCCAAAGGAAATCACCAAAAAAACGCCTACGGCGATTCCTGACAATTGACTGTACCTCGCAACATACGCTGTAAGACCGTCATTAATATCATACGGATATAAAAATGAAAATGGATATAAGATCAAATAGGAAATCGGAAGGTAGTTCCTTGCCGGAATAAATCCCCACGAATAAGGATTTCTCCCAACAGAAAAATAAACAACATTATAGAAATCCATAAACCAGTCATTTGCATTCTCAAAAAAAATATTTCTCTGCATACCATCGACATCTGAAAGAAATAAATATATCCATAATATAAAACCGAAAAAACTTGCCAGAATAAATACATGTTTAATTATTTTTTTCTTATTACACCTATTGCGCATGCAAAATCCTCTCTTTGTCCTTCACTTTCATGAAATAACAATACTTTCCTTCTTACCAAACTTTCCATGGCGCTTTCCCGCTATTCCACAAAGCCTCCAGCTTTTCCATCTCTCGTTTTGTATCCATGCATTGCCAGAATCCATTATGTTTGTAAGCTTTCAATTCTCCCATTGCAGAAACATATTCAAGCGGTTCTTTCTCAAAAACTGTTGAATCTCCTTCAATGATATCAAAAATCGCAGGCTCCAACACCATAAAGCCGGCATTAATACGGCTCCCATCGCCCTCCGATTTTTCCCGAAAACTCAAAATCGTATCCTTTTCATCAATACCCAGAACTCCGAATCGCTGTGCGACTGTAACTGCCGAAAGAGTTGCAGTTCTTCCATGGGATTTGTGGAATTTTAAAAGATCCGATATATTAATATCTGATACCGCATCACCATACGTCAGCATAAAAGTTTCATTTCCCACATATTTCTGTACACGTTTTACCCTGCCGCCGGTCATCGTATTCAACCCGGTATCTACAAGAGTCACCTTCCATGGCTCCGCTTCACTGCTGTGAACTGTCATCTCATTCCCATTGGCAAAGTCAAACGTTACATCACAGTTATAAAGATAATAATCCGCAAACCATTCCTTAATAATATGCTGCTTATATCCACAGCAGATAATAAACTCATTAAACCCGTAAAACGAATATTGTTTCATAATATGCCAGAGAATTGGTTTTCCTCCAATCTCTATCATTGGTTTCGGCTTTAAATGACTTTCCTCACTGATACGGGTACCAAAGCCGCCTGCCAGAATAATTACTTTCATTTTACATCTCTCCTTCCATCAACGAGAGAATCTCTTGTCATATGCGCAGTCCTCTTGCTTTATTATTTAATAAACTTTGCTTAAAATAGGCACTCCACTCCTTTTAACTATTTTCGAGAACGTCTATTGTATAACAAAGATATCTGCCATTACGTTCAATTTTCTGATCAATAAAGTCATTTTCTATAATTATATCTACCATCTCATTGGCGGGAAGCAGCAAATCGATGTCTTTAAGCTGGGAATCCATAACAAACTCAGTTGTCACTTGTCCATTAACATATATCCGTCCTGTACGCGTATTCCAATTTTCTTCGGGCGTACTATTAGTATAAAACCGAAGTGTCACTTTTCCATTTGGTCCCGTGTATAATGAAAAATGTGCCTTCTCAGAAATCCAGCCATCTGGCTCAATTCCTTCATATATCGTCATTGTTGTCCTTTCATATATTGTAAAATAATCTGTAATATTATTAAACTGATTACCCTCATAAGTAAGGCCAATCAAATCCTCACAATTTCTATCAAACACAATATTTCTTGGATTATTGCACAAATCAATTTTATTCTCAAAATGATTCATAACAGGATCATATGTCGATATTTCTCGTCTTATATCAGAAATCAGGTTATCATCGTTTGCAGACGTTATTACTAAAATCTGTTTATCTGCCAAATTATCTCCATATTTTTTGTATGTTTCCATATACAGGGAATCAGCAGCATCTTTACCAATCTGATAGTACATATTTCCCCAACCATCTCTCGCCAGAAAGTCAAGTAAAAACGCGGTCCATACAAAAACCATAACAGAAATTTTACCAATATTTTTAGTCTTTTTTCCTGCATTTTTCATTAAAGGCCACAGGCTTGCAATATAAAGGATAAGTGCTGCATAGGAAGTGTAAATCCATCTTAATTCAACTCGTATAGTTGTGCTTGAACTTCCTATACACATACTAATGAATATAATGAATAAAAATGTGTTCTTTAAAAATTGCCCTAGTTTTTCTTTCTCCTTTACTGCGCAGTAAATTCCTGTTATAAATGCCGTTATAAAAGCAATATCCATTACAATTGCAATAGTAATCAGTTTATAATTATAATCTAATATCGATATTCCATTCAAATACCCTGGTCCCACATTCCATCCAAGTAAATAAAACACTTGTGAAAATGCAAACAGTACTGCCTGTCTGACAGAAAAGGTATCAAGAATATCAGTTCCTCCTGTTCCATCCCAAATTCGCCCTCCCAAAATAGCACTTCTTATACCTATGATAATAAAAAACAATAGTACAGATAGCAATACATGCCACACTTTTCTGCGTAGCGGCTCATCTAAAATCAAAGACAAGTATATCATTACAGGAAACAAGAACATGTAACGTTCATGGGCAAAAGCGGCTAATACATATAATAGGAAAATACATCCCCACAATTTTCTTTTATCTGCGTCCATTTTGTTCAGCATACTGTATCCACAATAAAGAAGCGCAACTGAAAAAAATAATGCGCATGTTTCCATAATACCCAAAAACTGTGTTGTCTGATAATACGCAAACCTTGATATCGCATAAAGCAGAGACAAACCTGCTGCCAACACATAATTGCCAGAAACTTTTTTCGCCAATGTATATATAAAAATAGTAATTAAACCATGCAAAATCAGAAGATCGAGCCCTAAAATATCCGGTCGTTTCCCACATAATAGCCAAAATATATACAAACAGAAATTGGATACAGGTCGGAATTTGTTAGCTACTGTGTTTATTGTAAAGTTCCAAATAGTGCTTCCCTCTGCCAGCTCCCATGTTCCCAGGTCATCCAAATATACCGCGATAAGTCTCTCATCATAACATACGAAAATCGCTATTATAAATAATAATGCCATCAAAAGCAATTCCATGGCAGTCTCATACCGTTTATCCGTTTTCCATAAGGCCTCTCTGTTAGTTCTCATTTTGACTATTCACTCCTTATATTTCACTATAATCCAGATATGTTTTGCTGAAAACCATTCTAATTCCTGCCGATCAGAATATTAGCTATTCTATTTGAGAATATAATACCCGGCGTAATAACGTAATCATCCAGCACTTTAGCTGCAAATAAAATCATGCAGCTGGTCAGCGCAAAATCTGTAAGGATCAATAGGGTATTATCAATTCTGCCATGCATAAACAGATAATAGGCGCAGGAAAAGCTTTCAATAACCGGCCAGTGAACCAGATAAATCGCAAAGGACCATTTTCCGATACGCCGAAACACCGCTTTATCTCCCAGCCAGGCAACCCACTGCAATGATATCAGCGTCAAAAACATTACTGACACTATAACTGCAAAGATTATATAGGAATATGGTCCTGAATCAATATCTGAAGCCATGGCGACATAAGAAAAAGAAATACCCAATATAATTGATGACAAATATCTGTTCTTCAGTATTTTCTGAAGAAAATTCAGATCTTTGTCACAATACAGTTCACAAACAAGCATTCCAACAGCAAAATATGCGTAATAACCCCTGAACACGCAAATAAATACTATATAAAACAAATAGCGCAGTCTCTTTTTACGCAATACAGACAATACCGCCAGCACCAGCAAAGAACCATACATCTCATATTTCATAGTCCATAATGGTCCTACATATGCATTACCGCCTTCGAACAGATTACCAAATATCCCTTCCCTCAGGCATAACCACAAATTGGGTTCAAACACATTAAACAATCCAAGAAAATCCGCAGATCCTGTGAGCGACGCAGTCTCCTGATTGAACATCATGCCAAATTCCATCAGAAACCAGGCAAGAAAATCAACCACTAAAAGTGCCGGCATCAACCGGAAATATCGTTTTATCACATCTTTGGTCACATCCATGGAACCGTGATCATCAGATATATATTTATAACTGAGCACAAATCCACTGATCACAAACATAATCCTTACAAACGTATTTCCGGAAAACATAATGTTTAATGGCGTTCTGCACATCTGCGCCACTATTTCTGAATTTGGGGAAAAACTCCCCTTAAAATGACACAAAAATACACCTATACAGGCTAATGCCCTTAACACCTCAATATTGCTTATTTTATTTTTCTTCATAATAAAGAAGCTCCAAATTTTCTTTTACATAACCAGAACATTTAATATTCTTTTTTAATTAAATTCAATTCTATTTATCAGTCCACTCAAATCTCTGACGTCAGCACTCTCAGCCTGATGAATATGAACTCCATCAAAAACTATTGTTATTTTCATCTTCTCTCCTGCTGCGAGATTTTTAATATAATCCGTATACAGCTGCAAACTGCCATCCTCTGGCAGGCTAGTCTCACATACCTTATTGCCATTAATTAACAAGCCAACGCTGGAAACCTCACTAAACGTTTCCGGCACATATCCCATAACAGACAACGAATTCCACTTTTGCGTTTCCAACTCTATTGTTCCTTCCCCGCAAATCCACCTATAATCCTCATCCTCTCCCTGCCGTTGCCATCCTCCTTCAAATTTTACCAACTGCTCATCCTGATAAGGAAATTCTATTACTAACGGCTCGATCCGGTTTATCCAGGTGTTCAGCATATACCCTGATACCAGAATGCCCATAATGACCAGACCCGCGAAAATATTCTTTCTTTTAATAAAATAATAATTTTTCAGATCACCAATCAGTCTTAAAGATTCCTCATATTCATACTTAAAATTCTTTTCAATATACCTTCCTAATTGATTCCATTTACTTTCCCAAAAGGTTCTGTCGCCAAAAGCAAATCTGATGAACGGTATTTTCTGAAGCCCACACCATAATAGCATACTGACTATAATCGCGCACAGGCTGATCACAAGCCACAGACTATCTCCCAAATTTTGATCCGGCGTAATATTCTGTATATACGATTGCGGAACTATGTTCTTAAAGAACATAATAAGATAAATCAGTTTGAAAACCAGAAAATGAAATACAAGTATCCCAAAAGTGTTTGCTCCCATAAAAGAAAGCGGTACTTTTAATTTAAAATGTGTTCCGCTGATCAGACTGGCTATACTCCACAGCAACACACTGCCTGCTGCTCCTGACACCATATTCAAAAAGAGGTTGCCAAATTGCCTGGAAGGAAAGTCTACTATAGCTGCAAAATATTTTTGACATAAATACAGCCAGGCAAAAGATGCCGCTGCTCCGATCACATACAGCCAGTGTGTCTTAAATAACTTTTCCGATTTATTATATCGTTTTAGCAGCTGTCCAAGGAAAAAATAGAACTGTCCTATTAAAGTTAAATCCAGCATCCTTTCTCTGCAAATTCCTGCCTTAACACAGTAGTATCCCAAAACATATAAACCAAAAGACAATAATGCATATATCCAATAGTTTCCTTTTAAGATATAATTTACACTATACAACAGTTTATGAAGCAATTCAACCTGAAAAAGCACACAAATAAACCAGGCGGCACCAAGCCACCATACATAATTATCACACGATACTAAAAAAGCTTTAATAATAGGAACAAATCCTAAATATGGATATGTATCCGTATCATACAGCAAGGGATATAGATGCGTCATATTTAGCACCGAAAACATCGCAGCCCCCAGTATAGTCAGGGATACTATTGGTATATACAAAGAATAGCATTTTTTGTAAAAATAATGTCCAAATCCACCTTTTTGTAAATTAGTGCAATATCCCGATATAGCAAAAAATGCCGCCATATGAAATTGATATATATAGGCATTATATTTACCTGTCGCATGTCCCACTACTACAAGGAAAATACCAATTGCTTTATAAATGTCAATCCATTCAATTCGTTTAGAGTTGTTCATAAGCTTCATATTATCTAATCTACACACCCATCCAATGTATATCTGGTACCATAACAAATACATTTTTAGTCTTATCGGCATCATTTTAAGATATCCAAAGTATTCATGTCAACAGTTTTCGGCTAAAATATAGAAATATAGAATTCCCGCTTCATATCGTTATTCTGCTTTTCTCACTGGAAATAATACCCACAGCTGAAGGTTCCCTGAGTCTCTCATTTTACCCGCTTTAGTTCATATATGTCTGCTTCTCAGATTCGGGCTTAACACTCTTCTCTCCCTCAATCCGTCTCCCCTTTTCACGGTTCATGTATTACACGTTGACAAGTTCCATGTCCTGGTATTCGCCGACATATCACAGCATATTTTCCTTCTGTATCTCAATGGCGCCATCCTGTATATCGCTATGTGCGCTGCAACTCTACGATACCGCACTGTCCCCTTCCTTTCATTATCCGAACTCTCATCTTCTATTCCTTTATTTTTTATATTCTCATTATTGTTTCTATTTTATCTGTCTTCATGTGCAATTTCCAATAAAAATATCGTGATTTTATGCCGTCATTTACAATCCCAGTCACACTTGGAATCTCCACGCAATGCGGTGTGACTTTTCTGGCGGTGGATAACTTGCTACGAAACGTGGCAGCCTGCCGGAAACCACAGAGCATGGAGAGATTATAGGCTTGAAAATCACAGGGTTCAGCGATGGTTCGTTCCTAAGACCGCGGACTCTGAAGACCATTGATTTTGGACAAACCCGGGAAGGGAAGCATGGGCCCGGAGGCAATACTTCCCCGAACGGTGTCACAACGGCGTTTTCATCCGGGCTGTCCCTGGGACAGCCCGGAATGGCGAAGCTATGCCTTGCCGACGGTGCCTGGGCAAACTATGATGACAAAGCTAGATTCTGTCGGCAGTACCCAGGCAAACCAGAATGGCAAAACTTATATCCTGTTAGCAGCACATGCACAGATCAAAATGGAAAAGCAGGCTCTGCTTTTGTCGACAGTCAACAACGCATGGCAGTGATTTCGTTCATATGCAGACAGGTGGATCTTTCTTTTAAGATAGTCTGGCAGGTTCTGCGGGCTTGGATTACGAGGCATACGGAAAGGGGCTGTTTGGATGCTGCGCTGGTATATCATGCAGACTTATACCGGACAGGAGGAGAAGCTGGTGGAGATGGTACGCCGTGTTGTCCCCCGGGAATTCTATGATGACTGTTTCGTCATTTACCATGAGCAGCTTTGGAGACGCCACCAGGAGAACCAGATCCATATCCGGAGGGTGTTCCCGGGGTATGTGTTCATCACATCCGGGGATCCGGAGGGGCTGTTCCTCTGCCTGAAAAGGGTTCCGGCCATGTCGAGGCTGCTGGCAGACGGGATGCCGGCGGACAGCGGGCTTACATTCCTCCCGATGTATCCGGATGAGGCCGCTTTTCTGGGCAGTCTCCTGGACGAGGATCATATCATCCGGCTGTCCTATGTGGCGACGGATGGAAAGGATCATGTCAATTATGTCTCCGGGCCGTTGAAATTGTGTGTTTCAAGGCATCCAGAGATTGATAGTCCCGAACATCTGAATAAATGTTGTTTTGGGCCCTCAAAGGAAGTTCCTTCCAGTCCTTCAGCTTTGGAAGCAGCTCTTTCTGAACAGTTAACACCGGACATCCAGTTAACACCGGACATCAGAAATACTGTAAACCCACCGGTAAGCTACCGGTTCCGGAAGCGATACGCGGTCATCAGGGTACTGCT
>CANRBX010000017.1 GCA_947628955.1 uncultured Lachnospiraceae bacterium
CTTCATCTTCGCGATCTGCGGCAGGTCGGTGATCCACTCGTCGCCGATGTGGGCCGTCACCCAGTCCGCCAGAAGCGGATTCGCGTGGAGCAGGAATCTTCTCTGCGTGATGCCGTTCGTCTTGTTGTTGAATTTCTCCGGCATCATCTCGTAGAAATCCTTCAGCTCCTGGTTCTTCAGGATCTCGGTGTGCAGACGCGCCACGCCGTTGACGGAGTAGCCGGCCGCGATCGCCAGATGCGCCATCTTCACCTGTCCGTCGTAGATGATCGCCATCTTGCGAATCTTTTCCTGGTTGCCCGGGTATCTTCTCTGGATCTCGTTCACGAAGCGGCGGTTGATCTCCTCGATGATCTGGTAGATGCGCGGAAGCAGTCTGGAGAACAGCTCGATCGGCCACTTCTCGAGCGCCTCGGCCATGATCGTGTGGTTCGTGTACGCGCAGGTCTTCGTCGTGACCTCCCACGCCTCGTCCCACTCCAGGCCCTCTTCATCGACGAGGATACGCATCAGCTCGGCCACTGCGACGGTCGGATGCGTGTCGTTCAGCTGGAAGGTGGCCTTCTCGTAGAATTTGCGGATATCGCTGTGCGCCTTCTTGTATTTCGCGACGGCCTGCTGCACGCTCGCGGAGATGAAGAAGTACTGCTGCTTCAGGCGCAGCTCCTTGCCCGCGTAATGGTTGTCGTTCGGATAGAGGACGTCGACGAGGTTCTTGGCCAGGTTCTCCTGCTCGACGGCCTTCTGGTAATCGCCCTTGTCAAACGAGTCGAGATGGAAGTCCGTGATGGCCTCCGCATCCCAGACGCGCAGAGTATTTACTACATTATTATTATATCCGAGGATCGGCATGTCGAACGGCACCGCGCGCACAGACTGGTAGCCCTCCTGGATGTAGTGGTTTCTCCGGGTCTTCTCATCGTACTCGACGCGCACATAGCCGCCGAACTTGACGATCTTCGCGTACTCCGGGCGGCGCAGCTCGAACGGGTTGCCGTCCTTGAGCCAGTTGTCCGGCACCTCGACCTGGTAGCCGTTCTCGATCTTCTGCTTGAACATGCCGTAGCGGTAGCGGATGCCGCAGCCGTAGGCCGAGTAGCCCAGCGTCGCCAGCGAATCCAGGAAGCACGCCGCCAGACGGCCGAGGCCGCCGTTGCCGAGCGCGGCGTCCGGCTCCTGGTCCTCGATCACGTTGAGGTCGAAGCCCATCTCCGCAAGCGCCTCCTGCACTTCCTTGTAGGCGGTCAGGTTGATCAGGTTGTTGCCGAGCGCGCGGCCCATCAGAAACTCCATCGACATATAGTAGACCATCTTCGGGTCGTCAATCTCATACTGCTTCTGCGTCGCCAGCCAGTTGTTGATGATCTCATCCTTCACGGCATAGGACACCGCCTGGAAGAGCTGCTGCTGCGTCGCCTCTTTCAGAGTCTTGCGGTAGAGCGTCTTGACATTTTCTTTCACGCGCTCCTTGAACACTTCCTTATCGATCAATTTACTCATCTTTCTTTTCCTCATCCTTTCCTTATATGGATCCCTTATATGGATCACTGCCCGCGGTCAGGCGTTTCCAGCGCCGGCCCGCCGGCACGGCTCATTTATTTATGCAGGACCTCCACGCCCAGAGTGACGTTTTCTCCGTTGATATTCCAGTCCTTTGTGTACCCGGAGACGCTGTCGTATACGATCTCGTCCGCCATGACGTCCGAGAGGATCCCGCTCTCAAACTTGCGCAGGATCTCATTGATCTTCTCGTTGTCCTTCACAGAGACGCGGATCTTGTCCATGACCTCGAAGCCGGCCTCCTTGCGCATCGTCTGGATCTTGCTGATCAGCTCGCGCACGAAGCCCTCCTCGATCAGCTCCGGCGTCAGCTTCGTGTCGAGCACGACAGAGATGTCGCCGTTCGTCTCGGTGACAAAGCCCTCGGTCTGAACCGTCTCGATCAGCAGGTCTTCCTCGGCCAGGACAACCTCGGCGCCGTCAAAGTCGAACTTCAGCGCGCCGTTTGCCTTAAGCTCGGCCATCGCCGCATTTCCGTCGAGCGCCGGGAGCGCCTGGCGGATCTTCCCGAGCAGTTTGCCGTACTTCGGGCCGACCGTCTTCAGCTGCGGCTTGAAGCTGTAGGAGATGAAGCCGCTGACGTCCTGCGTGTACTCAACCTTCTTGACATTCAGCTCGTCCCGGATGATATCTGTAAAGTATTCCGGCAGCTCCCGGGGCGCCTTGACATACATCAGGGCGATCGGCTGACGGTTCTTGATGGCGGCTGCGTTTCTGCAGGCGCGGCCCATCACGACCACCTTCAGCACCTGATCCATCGCGCGCTCGAGCTCAGCGTCGATGTGCGTCTCGTCGGCTGTCGGGAAATCGCACAGGTGGATGCTCTCCGGCGCGGAGGCGTCGATCCTGCAGACGATATTGCGGTAAATGTCCTCCGTCATAAACGGGATCATCGGGGCCGCGGCTTTGCAGGTGTTCACGAGCGCCGTGTACAGCGTCATGTAGGCGTTCACCTTGTCCTGCTCCATGCCCTTCGCCCAGAAGCGCTCGCGGCTGCGGCGGACATACCAGTTGCTCATATCGTCCACAAACTCCTGCAGCGCGCGCCCGGCCTCCGGGATCTTATAGCTGCCGAGCGATTCGTCCACCGTCTTCACCATCGTGTTCATCTTGGACAGCAGCCACTTATCCATGACGGAAAGCGAGCCGTAGTCCAGTGTGTGCTCCATCGGATTGAAACTGTCAATGTTCGCGTACAGCACGTAGAATGCGTACGTATTCCACAGCGTGCCCATGAATTTGCGCTGGCCCTCCTGCACGGCCCTGCCGTGGAAGCGGTTCGGCAGCCAGGGCGCGCTGTTCACGTAGAAGTACCAGCGGATCGCGTCGGCCCCGTAGGTCGCGAGCGCCTCGAACGGGTCGACCGCGTTGCCTTTGGACTTGCTCATCTTCTGGCCGTTCTCGTCCTGGACATGGCCGAGCACGATGACGTTCTCGTAGGCCGCCTTGTTGAACAGAAGCGTCGACTCCGCGAGCAGCGAGTAGAACCAGCCTCTTGTCTGGTCCACGGCCTCGGAGATGAACTGCGCCGGGAAGTGGGATTCAAAATATTCCTTATTTTCAAACGGGTAGTGGTACTGCGCAAACGGCATCGCGCCGGAATCGAACCAGCAGTCGATCACCTCCGGCACGCGGTGCATGGTCTTTCCGCACTTCGGACATCTGATCGTGATCTCGTCGATATAGGGGCGGTGCAGCTCCACGGTCTTCGCGGCCTCGTTTCCGCTCATCTCGAAGAGCTCCTGACGGCTGCCGACGGAATGCATGTGGCCGCAGTCCTCACACTCCCAGATGTTCAGCGGGGTGCCCCAGTAGCGGTTGCGGGAGATGCCCCAGTCCTGCACGTTCTCGAGCCAGTCGCCGAAGCGGCCTTTGCCGATGCTCTCCGGGATCCAGTTGATCGTGTTGTTGTTCGCGATCAGGTCGTCCTTCACCGCGGTCATCTTGATGAACCAGGACTCGCGCGCGTAGTAGATCAGCGGCGTGTCGCAGCGCCAGCAGTGCGGATATTCGTGCTCAAACTTCGGCGCGTCGAAAAGCTTGCCCTCTTTGTCCAGATCCATGATGATCTGCGGATCCGCCTTTTTGACAAAGATGCCCTCGTACGGCGTCTCCTTCGTCAGCTCGCCTTTGCCGTTCACAAACTGGATGAACGGAAGGTCGTAATCGCGGCCGACACGGCTGTCGTCCTCGCCGAATGCCGGGGCGATATGCACGATGCCGGTACCGTCGGACATCGTGACGTAGCGGTCGCACGTCACAAAATGTGCTTTCTTGTGCTGTTTCGCCGCGGCCTCGCCCGCAGCTGCAAACAGCGGCTCATATTCTCTGTATTCCAGATCCTTTCCCGTATAGCTCTCCAGGATCTCGTATGCCGGGACGCCGTTCTCCTTGTCGGCCAGCTTGCCGAGCACGGTGTCCAGAAGCGCCTGCGCCATGTAGTAGGTCCTGCCGTCCGCAGCCTTGACCTTGCAGTAGGTCTCGTCCGGGTTTACGCACAGCGCCGTGTTCGACAGAAGCGTCCACGGGGTCGTCGTCCAGGCCAGGAAATATGCGTCCTCGCCGACCGCCTTAAAGCGGACGATTGCGGAGCGCTCTTTGACGGTCTTGTAGCCCTGCGCCACCTCCTGCGCCGAGAGCGGGGTGCCGCAGCGCGGGCAGTACGGGACGACCTTGAAGCCCTTGTACAGAAGCTTCCTGTCCCAGATCTTCTTCAGCGCCCACCACTCAGACTCGATATAGTCGTCGTGGTACGTTACATAGGGGTCGTCCATGTCGGCCCAGAAGCCGACGGTGCCGGAGAAATCCTCCCACATCCCCTTGTATTTCCAGACGCTCTCTTTGCATTTGTCAATAAACGGGATCAGACCGTACTCCTCGATCTGCTCCTTGCCGTCGAGGCCGAGCATGCGCTCCACCTCCAGCTCCACCGGAAGCCCGTGCGTGTCCCAGCCGGCCTTCCTGGGCACCATCTTGCCCTTCATTGTCTGGTAACGCGGGATCATGTCCTTGATAACACGCGTAAGGACGTGCCCGATGTGCGGTTTTCCATTCGCGGTGGGCGGCCCGTCATAGAAAGTATATGTCTCGCAGCCCTCGCGGTTGCTCATACTCTTCTCAAATATCCGATTTTCCTTCCAGAACTTCTCTGTCTGTTTCTCACGCTCCACAAAGTTCAGACTTGTAGGTACTTTGTCGTAAAGCATGTCCGTCTCCTCCTAACTTATAAGAGTATCCTGTACTCACGCCTCTCTGTGTCCGGCTGCTTTCTGCGCCGCGCTGCCCCGAAAGGCCCCGGCTTTTCCGGCCCGCAGGCTTTGTCCTGTCAGCCGCCGGCCCGGCCCATTCGTCTGCGGGCCTGCGCTCATGCGGCCGCCGGCCTGCACGGCTCACTGCTGCGCGGACGTTTTATAATTATATCGTATCCTTCTGTTTGTTGTCAATTTAAAGAACCCTCGAAAATACGTTTTTTCCTTGATTTTTGCAGAAAAAGAAACTATACTTTGTTCATATAGGCAGAATTCGGGCCTGTAATGATATTCTACAGAGAAAGTGAGTGATTCCCATGCGCAATATTTTCAATATGGACAATGGTTTTTTCCGCGTGCTCGGACGCGTCGCGGACCTGATGATCCTCAACATTCTGTTCATTGTCTGCTGTATTCCGATCGTGACGATCGGCCCGGCGCTGACCGGCATGTATTACGTCACACTGAAGATGGCGGTCAATGAGGAAGGATACATCGCCCGGGGCTTTCTGAAGTCCTTCCGCGCGAACCTGCGGCAGGGAATCCTCATCTGGCTGCTCATGCTCCTGATCGGCATCGTCCTCGTGGCAGACCTCTTCGTGCTCCGCGGCGCCACCGGCACACTCTACGGCCTCATGCGGGTCGTCATCCTGGCGACTTCCCTCGTCTACCTGATGGTGATGATCTATGTGTTCCCGACGCTGGCCCGGTTTGAAAATTCCATCCGCGCGACGCTGCGCAATTCCCTGCTGATGTCGATCCTCGATTTCCCGCGCACGCTCCTGATGCTCGTCATCACGATCGGCTCGGTCATCATCACCTTCCTGAACGGCTATACGTTCTGGTACGGCATGCTGGTGTGGATCATGCTTGGTTTTTCCACCGTCGCATTTGCAAATTCGTTTTTCCTTGCGAAAATCTTTAAGAAATATATGCCGGCCGAGGAGCCGGAGGAAGACGGCGAGAGTGAGATGCAGGACGAGGCCCCGGCGGAGATAACGGAGACGATCCGGGATGACGCAGTCCTGACGACAGACCGGATCCTGGCGGAGCGGGAGAATCGCAGCGACGATACGACAAAACCCGCTGACCCAGATAATGCATGACATGCAATCCGGCGAGCCGGGAGAACCAGACCGGCAGCGACGATACTGCGGATGCGGCTGACACAGAGAATATCTGATGTGCAATCCGGCAGACCGGAAAAACCCGGCTGCAGCAATGCCCCGCCGGACAGTGTACAGTGCCTGCCGATTGGTACGCAGACAGCTGACACAGCCCGTTCTGCCCGGCGAAGCAAAATACAATACAGATTATACAATGCCGGGCCCCCGCTTCCGAAAAGAAGCGGGGGCCCGGCATTAAGGTTGGAAATATGAAACTATGAAAATTATGAAAAAGAGGATAACCTGTGTATTATGCGCCCCAGATGCTCTTGTACACGTTCATGATCGTGCTTACCTGGCCGTCTGTCACCTTGGACAGAGCTTTCTGGATCGCCGCGAAGGTTTCCGGTCTGGAGGACTGCAGTCCGCCCGGATCCATCGTGTAGTTCTTGAAGGACTCTGCGAAGTACTCGGATGCATTTGAGAGCACGTACGCCTTGTTGTATGCGGTGTACAGGACCTTCTCACGGTTGTAGATCGCCTGGAACTCTGCGGTTCTGTCGTAGTTGCCCGCGATGAACGCCAGGTAGTGTCCGAGCTCGTGGTACACGGTCGCGTCTGCCTTCTTCAGGGTGATCGTGCGGGTTCTTGCGTCAAACAGCCCGGAGTAGTTCACACCGGAGTTGACCGTTACCTTGAAGCCCATGCTGTTGAATGCGCTCAAGACTCTCGCGTCCGCGCCGGATGCGATGGAGTTCACCGATACATCGCCGGTCGGGGCCGCTGCCTGCGCCGCCGCCACAGCCTGCACTGCCGCTTCCTCGCCAACCGCCACGCTTACAGCCGGCGTCGCCGCTGCTGCTGTCGTCGTCGCTGCGCTCTCACTGCTCTCCTGGACAAGCACCGTCTTGGTCACGGTGGTCTTCTCGGTCGTCACCTGCGTCTTGATGTCGGAACCCTTCTTGAACTGGTTCTTGACGTCCGTGGCCTTAACCGTCACGGTCGTGGTCGTCGTGGAACCGCTCTTCTGGGTCTTTGTGGAAGTCTTCGTGGAAGATTTTCCCTTCTGTACGTATGTTTTCTTTGATTTTGCTTTCAATTTGATCTTCTTTGTCGTCTTCTTCGTCTTTGTGGACTTTGTCACCTTCGGCACTCCAAGCGGAACTTCCTCGCCGGGGATCTCTACGCTGCCCTCTGTGTCTACGAAGGTAACCAGCTCCGGAACCGCGTTTCTGGAATTATTCCAGGCCAGCATGCCGCCGGAAAATACGATCGCCGCTGCAAGTACCACACTGCCGATTTTTACTGAGCGTTTTCTGAAAAGCTCCTTTACCTTTTCCTTATTCATATTATCCTCCTCCTGATGCCCCTTCTGATATAACTGTTCCTGAAGATAAAAACAACCGCCTGATCTGAGGATCTGCGGTTACCATCTGCTTCTCTGTTTCATTTCGTTCGTCAAAACGCATCGTCTGATTTCACTTCATGATAGAAAAGTGGCAACCGGCTGTCATAGTTTCTGAACTTTAGACCCTTGGCTTTGCGTCCCTGCCTTTCAGCAGGTTTGCTTTTATATCAGATTATTTCGTCTGGTTTTTCTTTATGCTTATAATAACCGATTACGAAACAATTGTCAATAGTTTTTTTCATTTTATTTTGGAAAAACTGCTTCCTTTTTTCCACCATTCTGCTATACTGTATTAGGTATCACAGATACATGTATTATACAACGGAAATAAGGAGTATACAAGACTGATCATGAAATTTTTTTGTTCCCGCCGGCCCCTTGCCGTGCTGCTTGTATGCGTTCTGCTGGTCTGCTGCGGATGCGGGAAATCCGGCTCCTCCGGCGGCCTCTCCGACAAGCCCGCCTACGAACCCGGCAAAACCAGTGTCCTGAAGCCGGAGGCCGGAAAGGAGAACGTCTTTGAGGCCGGGCCGCTCACCCTGGATTTTTCCCATGCGGATCAGGGCTATTTCATGGGAATGTTCACCGGATCCGACTCAAAGATCAACATACAGGTGACCGGGCCGGACGAGGTGATCTACAAATATTTCCTGGAGATCCCGGACGTCTGGACCGCGCTCCCCTTCACCGCCGGCAGCGGGACTTACATCGTGCTGGCCTTTGAAAATGTCGGGGACGACCAGTACGCGGCCCTGCTCAGCCAGTCGCTGTCCGTAGAGCTTGCGAATGAGTTTCTTCCTTTTTTATATCCGAACCAGTACGTGGATTTCACGGAGGACAGCGAGGCGATCCGGCTCGCGGCCGAGCTCTCCGCCGGGTGCGATACGGATCTCGACGCCCTGGCGGCTGTCTACAACTATGTGACGGAGCATATCACCTACGACGACGAAAAGGCGGCCACGGTGGAGACCGGCTATCTGCCTGACATCGACGAGACGCTGCGCACCGGGACGGGCATCTGCTTCGACTATGCGGCCCTGACGGTCGCAATGCTGCGCTCCCTGTCGGTTCCGTCGCGTCTGAACATCGGCTACAGCGGAAGCATCCGCCACGCCTGGGTGGACATATATATCGAGTCGATCGGCTGGATCAAGAACGCGATCGAGTTTAAGGGAGACGAGTGGGAAATGATGGATCCGACCTTTGCGGCCGCCCTCGGCGACGAAAAGCTCACCAGCGAGTACATCGGGGACGGGGAAAATTATTCGCTCCAGTATGTCCGCTGAGCGCGGGCGGGGAACAAAAGTTAACAGGAGGAAAAAATGAAACAGGCTTTGAGTGACAGCGAGCTCTCCGCTTTCGCGGAACAGCTCTCCATGATCCTGCATTCCGGGATCTCGACTCTCGAGGGAGTCATGATCATGCGCGACGACATGCCGCCGGGCCCGGGGAGGGAGATCCTCGACGCGGTTTACCAGTCTCTGGAGGAAACCGGCGATCTCTCGGAATCTCTGCAGAGCGCGGAGGTGTATCCGGAATATTTTGTCAAGATGGCTTCCGTCGGCGAGCGCTCCGGAACGCTCGAGGAGGTCATGGCCTCTCTCTCTGAATATTACGGGCGCCAGTCTGCGCTGATGCGCAGCATCCGCGACGCGCTGACCTATCCGCTCGTGCTGCTCGGCATGCTGTTTGCCGTGCTCATCGTGCTGATGACGCAGGTCATGCCGGTGTTCCGCGAGGTGTTTGAGCAGCTCGGGATCGAGATGACCGGCATTTCGGCGACCGTTTTCCGGATCTCCGGCGTCCTGCAGCACGTATCCGTCGCTGTGCTCGTCCTGGTCGTCGCCGCCGTTCTCGGGGCGCTGATCGCTATGCGCACCGAAAAGGGCAGGGCCGTGCTCTCGTCCGCCGTGACGCATCTTCCGGTCGGCCGCAAGGTCGCCGGGCTGCTCGCCTGCTCCCGCTTCTCGAAAGCGCTTGCTCTCGCACTGCACAGCGGGCTTGACATGGGCGAAAGCTTTGAGCTGGCCGCCGGGCTGACAAACCATACCGAATTTCAGAAAAATGTCGCCAGAGCGGGCGAGCTGATGGAGCAGGGCAGCGACCTGGCCGATTCCCTGCGGGAGGCCGGCATCATCACCGGGCTCAACGCGCGCATGGTCTCGATCGGTTTCCGCACCGGTTCCGCCGAGACCGCGCTCGACCACATCTCAGCCAGCTGCCAGGATGAGGCGGACACCCGCATTCAGGCCATGGTAAACGCCCTGGAGCCGACGCTGACCGCGGCGCTCTCCATACTGACCGGCCTGATCCTCGTCTCCGTAATGCTCCCGCTGCTCGGCGTGATGGCCAATATCGGGTAATGGTGAGATTTTAGAAGAGGTACTTTATGAACCGTTTTTCTCAGAAACAGATTTCCTCACATCTGCTGCGCCGGATCGTGACAACGCTCGCCGGGACAGCCTGTGCCGTCGGCCTTCTGGCTGCCGGTACTTCGTCTGTGCGCCGGTCGGCGGACAACAGCCAGCTGGACAGCCTGCGCCTCGCGATCATCCGAAGCGCCGTGCACTGCTATGCGATGGAGGGGAAATATCCCGAAAGCCTTGACTATATCCGCGACCACTACGGGATCAGCTGGGACGAAAGCAAATACATTGTTGACTATGAAATCACCGGGGCAAATCTCATGCCCGACGTGATCGTCTTTTCTATTAAAGATAAGGAGGCGCCTCCGCATGCGGGCTAAACCAAAGAATCATTCCATCGACTCGCTGTTCGCGTTCCTCCTGCTCCTGACCTTCTCTCTGTTCACGCTGATGCTGGCGGGGATGGGGTCCGCGGTTTACCGGAACGGGGCGGCTTATCTCGATGAAAACTATACCTCACGCACCGCCGTGGCCTACGTCTCGGAGAAGGTGCGCCAGCACGATGAGGCCGGCAGCATTTTCCTGACCTCCGTCGGGGAGCTTCCGGCGCTCGCCTTCCGCGACACGATAGACGGGGAATCCTTCCTCACCTACGTGTATTTCCACGACGGCGCGCTGCGCGAGCTGTTCATCAGCGAGGACCGCGAGCCTGAGGCGGAGATGGGCAGCCGCATCGTCGAGCTGTCCTCCTTCTCTGTAGAGCAGGCAGCGCCGGAGGACGGCGGGGACGGCGTCGGAATGCTGTCCGTCACCGCGGTCAGCCACAGGGGCAACTCTCTGACCCTGCTGATCCACCCGTCCGGAGCCTGAAGCGCCTGCCGCACAGGTTCTCATCACTCTCTGTGCCGCCCGGCAAAAAGGCGGCGGAAGGGAAATCATCATGAAAAAAAATAACCGGACAGGATCCCGCCTGTTTTTTATTGAATTTCTGATCGTTCTGTTTTTCTTTCTGATCGTAAGCACCGTGTGCCTGCGGATGTTCGCGCGCGCACACACGATCACCCGGCGCGCGGACGCGCTGTCGCACGCGCAGGCCGCGGCATCGTCGGCGGCAGCCGTGTTTGAAAATATATGCACAGACCCGGACGGCGTGACCGGCGGATCCGACGCGCAGGCCATACTGGACCTGGCGGCCGGACTTCTCCCGGGAGCCGAAGTTTATACGGACGGTCTGTGTATTTTCTATGACAGCGAATTTCAGCCGTGCGCCATCGAGGAGGCCGCCTACGCGCTGACCGCCGCAGTCCAACCCGGGGAGACCGTCTATACACTGACAGACGCGGCCCGGCCTGAAGAGACCGCACAGGCGCTGGCAGACGACTCCCGGCCCGAAGAGACCGCACAGACGCCGACAGACACATCCCAATCCGGATCGCAGGAAACGGGCGTGTCCATCGAGGTTCGTGACAGCAGCCAGGCGCTGATCTATGAGCTCTCGGCCTCTTTCCACAGACCGCTGACGGGAAAGGAGGCGCTGCAGCAATGAGAAGAACCTCCGGCATCTCCCTGATGCTCCTGATCTTTCTGTCCCTCTGCCTGATCATTTTCTCTCTGCTGTCCGTGTCCGGCGCAGTCGCCGACCAGACGCTCAGCAGGCAGGCAGCGGACCGCACCACTGAATATTATGCGGCCGTCACCTCGGCGAACGAACTGCTCTCCCGGATCGACGGCTGCCTTGCGGCGTACCTGCGGGAAGCCGCGGACGGCGCCGCGGCGGATGCCGGCGATGCGCCGACAACACAGGAAAACGCTGACACAGCGGATGCCGGCGCCACATCAACGACACAGGAAAACGCTGACGCAGCAGGCGCCGGCGACGCGCCGGCAACACAGGAAAACGCTGACACAGCGGATGCCGGCGCCACATCAACGACACAGGAAAACGCTGACGCAGCAGGCGCCGGCGATGCGCCGACAACACAGGAAAACGCCGACGCAGCAGGCGCCGGCGCCGAATCGACGACGCAGAAAAACGCCAACACAGCGGACGCCGGCGCCGAATCCGCATACCTGCGCCTCTGCAGCCGGATCAGCGGCGACATTCCGGAGGCATCCTGGGAGGACGGCAGGATCACATTTTCTGTCGATATCTCCGAAGACCAGATCCTCCTGGCGGAGCTGGAGGTCTCATGGCCGGTCACAGACGAGACGGCCCTGTACCAGATCCGCACCTGGAAGGTCGTCAACACCGCCGAGTGGACCGCAGACAACAGCATGAATCTGTTCCGCCTCGGCGATTCGGACAGCGGCTGATCCGCTGATCCGGTTATCTGCCGAACACTATACCAGCAAAACTTAACCATAAAGGAGCTATGATCTATGAGTGACTTCACAAATGCATCCTCTGTCCTTCAGACAGCCACCAGCGCGCACGCGTCCGATATCTTTATTGTAGCCGGCCTTCCGCTGAGCTACAAGGTCCACGGCGCGATCCAGTCCTCCGGAGACCGCCTGATGCCGGACAATACGGAGGCCCTGATCGAGGACATCTACCGCCTGGCGGGGAACCGCTCCATGCAGCGCTTCCTCGAATGCGGCGACGACGATTTTTCCTTTGCGATACCGGGGCTGTCGCGTTACCGTGTCAGCACCTACAAGCAGCGCGGCTCTCTGGCAGCGGTGATCCGTGTCATCGCCTTTGAGCTGCCCCATCCGGACGAGCTCGGCATCCCGCCCGTGATCCTCGGCCTCACCTCGATGACGAAGGGACTGATCCTCGTGACCGGCCCGGCCGGGAGCGGGAAATCCACGACGCTCTCCTGTCTCGTGGAGCGGATCAACACCACCCGCGAGAACCATATCATCACGCTGGAGGATCCGCTGGAGTTTCTGCACCGGCACAAGAAGAGCATCGTCAGCCAGCGCGAGATTTCCACCGACACAGACAACTATCTGACCGCGCTGCGGGCGGCCCTGCGCCAGAGCCCGGACGTGATCCTGCTCGGGGAGATGCGCGACCATGAGACGATCCAGACCGCGATGACCGCCGCGGAGACCGGACACCTGGTACTGTCCAGCCTCCACACGATCGGCGCAGCCAACACGATCAGCCGCATCATCGACGTATTTGACGCGTCGCAGCAGCACCAGATCGCGGTGCAGCTCTCGATGGTCCTGCGGGCCGTCGTCTCCCAGCAGCTTGTCCCTGCCGTCGGGGGCGGAATGATCCCCGCATTCGAGATCATGGTCATGACTCCCGCGATCAGCAATATGATCCGCGACAACAAGACGCACCAGATCGAGGGCATCATCTACACTTCCGCAAAGGAGGACATGATCTCCATGGACAACAGCCTGCTGCAGCTGTACCGCGCCGGCCGCATCACAAAGGAGACCGCGCTGCAGCACTGCACAAACGCTGAAATGATGAAGAAAAAGCTTGGCTGACGAAAAGAGGAAACTCCTGTTATTTTGTTGAAATGCAGGGGCAGTTATGTTATACTTCTGATAATTTGATTTTTTTCCAAAAGGTGGTGAAAAAGTGTTAGACGATATTCTTAAATCCATAAACAATGCGGAAGCCGAGGCCGACCGGATCCTGAAGGAGGCCGAGGCGCAGGCGGCGGCCCTTCTCGGGGACGCCCGCGCGAAGGCGCAGTCCATGAAGGAGGAAGCCCTCGCGGAGGCAAAGGCCCGGAGCCAGGAGCAGGCGGAAGCGATGCAGGCCGAGGGCGGCCGGCAGCTTGAGGACGCCGCAGAGAAAGCCCGGGAGGAAGTCAGCGCACTGAAGGCCCTGATCGCCCCGAAGCGAAAGGCCGCGGCGGAGGCCGTCATCCAGTTGCTGATCTGAGGCCTTCCCCGCAGAATTCAGATTCAGACGATGCCGTGCAGACTGCTTTGTGCGCCGCACCTGCGCGGTCCCGCACGGCATCCGGAAGCAGCAGAAAAGGAGGAATGTGGATATGGCAGTATTGCAGATGCAGAGGATCAGCATATGCGCGCTGAAAAAGAACCGGAAAGCGATCCTGGAACGTCTGCAGGAACTGGGAGCCATGGAAGTCGATATCCGTCTGGAAGACGACAGTGGATATACCAGAATGGATGTCAGCAATTCCAGAGCCGTATTTGAGAGAATGTCCCACACTGCAGACCAGGCGCTGGAGATCCTGCAGCACTATGCGCCGGAGAAGACCGGTCTGCTGGATTCTCTGGCAGGGAAGCCTCTGATCGACAGAGCCCTGTATGACAGAGCCGTAAAAAATCAGGACAACACCATAAAGCTCGCCCAGCGGATCGTCCGCCTGGACAAGAAGGCCGCGGAGCAGAGGGCGAACACGCAGAAGCTTCAGAATCAAATGGAGGCGCTCACCCCGTGGATGAGCCTGACCGTGCCCGTAAACTACACGGGAACGCGCCGGACCGCCGTCCTGATCGGAACGATCGCGGGAGCGCAGACCGCGGAGACGGTTTACGGGATTCTCGCGAAATTTGCCCCCGGGGTCGACGCGGTCGATGTGGAGATCCTGTCCGCGGACAGAGATTTCACCTATCTCGCCGTCGTCTGCCTCCGCGCGGACGCGCAGGCGGTGGAGGACGCCCTGAGGGCGGGCGGCTTTGCCAGGCCCGCGCAGGCGGTGAACAAAGTCCCCTCCCAGTACCGTGAGGACCTGCAGGCGGAGCTTGACAGCACGGAAAAGGAGATCGGACGGCTGGAAAAGGAGATCGCCTCCCTCTCCGGACGCCGCCAGGACCTGCGGCTGGTATCCGATTATTACCGGATGCGCGCCGACAAATACGAAGTGCTCGGGCAGCTCCCGCAGACGGCGAACACGTTCGCGCTCAGCGGGTATATCCCCGCGGTAAAGGCGCAGGCGGTCGCCAATGAGCTCTCTGAGAAATACGGAGCAGCCGTGGAGCTCGAGGACATCCCCGCGGACGAGGACGCCCCGGTGCTTTTAAAGAACAACCGCTTCGCCGAGTCCGGCGAGGGCGTTCTGGCCTCCTTCGGCCTGCCCGGCAAAGGCGAGATCGACCCCACGGCGGTCATGACCGTGTTCTATGTGTTCCTGTTCGGGCTGATGCTCTCGGACGCGGCCTACGGCCTGCTTGTATCGCTGGTCTGCGGCTTCGCCCTGCTGAAATGCCCGCGGATGGAGGCCAACCTGCGGAAATCCCTGCAGCTGTTCTTCTGGTGCGGCCTGTCGACGCTGTTCTGGGGCATCATGTTCGGCGGATATTTCGGAGACGCGCTCTCGGTGATCTCGCGGACCTTCTTCGGAAAGGAGATCACGATCCCGGCGCTGTGGTTCGTCCCGTTGGATGAGCCGATGCGGATGCTGATCTGGGCGATGTTCTTCGGACTGATCCATCTCTACACCGGGCTGATCCTCAAGGCTTACATGAGCATAAAGGCCGGAAAGGTCGCGGACGCCATTTTCGACGTCGGTTTCTGGCTGCTGCTGCTGACCGGGCTCGTGCTGATGCTGATCCCGAGCAGCATCTTCGCCTCGATGTCACAGATGACGATCGTATTCCCGGCGCCGCTCAACATGCTCGCGAAGGGCATGGCTATCTTCGGCGCGGCCGGGATCCTTGTCATGTCGGGACGCGACAAGAAAAACAACTGGCCCCTGCGGCTGGCGCTCGGCGCTTACGACCTGTACGGGATCACGAGCTGGCTCAGCGACGTGCTCTCCTACTCCCGCCTGCTGGCGCTCGGCCTGGCGACCGGCGTCATCGCTTCCGTGTTCAACCAGATCGGAAGCATGTTCGGCGGCGGCATCGTCGGCGCGGTCATTTTCATCATCGTATTTCTGATCGGCCACACGTTCAATATCGCGATCAACCTTCTGGGGGCGTACGTACACACCTGCCGTCTCCAGTACGTTGAGTTTTTCGGGAAGTTTTATGAAGGCGGCGGAAGGGCATTCCACCCGTTCCGTTCCAATACAAAATATGCAGATGTCAAGGAGGAAATAAGAATATGACAGAATTATTATCAAACGGACAGGTATGGGCACTTTTGGGCGTGGCACTCGCGGTGATCTTGTCGGGCTGCGGTTCGGCTTACGGCGTCGGCGTCGCCGGCCAGGCGGCCGCAGGCGTTGTGACAGAGCAGCCGGAGCAGTTTGCAAAGGTACTGCTTCTGCAGCTTCTCCCCGGCACACAGGGCATCTACGGCCTGCTGATCGCGTTCGTCACCCTGTCAAGAATCGGCATCCTGGGCGGCTCCGCGCCTGATCTGGGCTCCGGCCTCATGATCTTTGCGGCGTGCCTTCCGATCGCCGTCGTCGGCCTGGTCTCCGCGATCCATCAGGGCAGAACCTCCGTCGCTTCCATCGGCATCGTCGCCAAGAAGCCGGATCAGTTCGCAAAGGCCATGCTGTTCCCGGCGATGGTTGAGACGTACGCAATCCTTGCCCTGCTCGTCTCCATCCTTTCCATCTTCTCGATCTAAAGAGACCGTACTTTCACAGTAAGGCAGAGATGTGAAGGCGACTTGTCCCGCAGGACCGGAGCATTTGCCGCGAAGGCTGCAGGGACATCAATCAGGCGTGCAGAAATCATGCATTTCTGCACCGAAACGGAGTATGGGAAAGGAGCGCACTGGAATGGCAGGACTGGAAAAAATAACCGGTCAGATCATAGAGGACGCGAAGGCCTCCGCCGCCGCGAAGCTGAAGGAAGCGCAGCAGGAGGCCGACCGGATACTCGCCGGGGCGAGGGAAGAATGCGCCGCCATACGCGCGGAGGCGGATGAGCAGAGGGCGTCCTCCCGGGAGATCTACGAGGGCCGTGTAAAATCCTCCATGGAGCAGCAGAGGCGGACAGAGCTTCTGCGCGCCAAGCAGGAGATCATCGCGGAAGTCATCCACGAAGCTTATCAGAAGCTGAACACAGAGGACACGGCCGGCTATTTTCTGACCATGGAGAAACTATTAAACACCTACGCGCTGGCAGCCGACGGGGAGATTTATTTCTCCGCGGGCGATCTCGCCAGGATGCCTGCGGATTTCGAGAGCAGGATTCATGCGGCGGCAGAGAAAAAGGGCGGCAGCCTCACCCTGAAAAAGGAGCCGAAGGCGATTGAGGACGGCTTCATCCTCGTCTACGGCGGCATTGAGGAAAACTGCACCCTGAAAGCGCTGTTTGACGCGAAAAAAGATCTGCTTCAGGACAAGGTAAATGAAATCCTGTTTCTGTAGAAGCCGATTCGCCAAAAAGGAGGGATATGATGTCTGACACAAAATATACCTACGCGGTTGCGCGAATCCGTGCTTTGGAGGTATCCCTGTTCTCGGCGTCGACGATCGAGCAGCTTCTGGCCTGCAGAGATTACGGGAGCTGTATCCGTTTTCTCCAGGAAAAGGGCTGGGGCGATCCGGATCTGCCCGCGGACGCGGACGCCATCCTGTCGCGGGAGCAGGAAAAAATATGGGAGACGATCTCCGAGCTTCATGTGGACATGAAGGCGTTCGAGGTTCTCTCCTACGCAAACCGGTTTCACAATCTGAAGGCCGCCGTCAAGGAGGTCTGCACCGGCAAAAGCGGCGCGAACATCTTCTACGAGGGGACGCCCATTTCCGGCGAGGAGATGGTGCGCATCATAAAGGAAAAAGACTATAAGGCGCTTCCGGAGAACATGCAGGCCGCCGCCGAGGAGGCGGTGGAAACGCTGCTCCACTCACGGGACGGGCAGCTCTGCGACGTCATCATCGACCGCGCGGCGCTCGAGGCCATCCGCGACGCCGGAAAGGCTTCGCCCGATGCGATCATCCGCGACTACGCGGAGTCCACGGTAGCCGTATCCGACATCAAGATCGCGGTGCGCGCCTCCAGGACCGGCAAATCGCTCGAATTTATGAAGCGCGCGATGGCAGACTGCGGCAGCCTGGACACGGACGCCCTGGCGCACGCGGCCCTGGCGGGTACCGACGCGGTCGTCGAGTACCTGGGCGGCAGCGGATACGCGGAGGGCGCGCAGGCGCTGAAGGAGTCGCCGTCGGCTTTTGAGCGCTGGTGCGACAACCGGATCATCCAGACGATCAAACCGCAGAAGACCAACCCGTTTTCCATCGGTCCTCTGGTGGCGTACGTCATAGCAAGAGAAAACGAGATCAAGACGGTGCGGATCATCCTGACCTGCAGGCAGAACGGCCTGCCCGATGATTCCATCCGGGAAAGGATAAGGGAAATGTATGTATAGGATAGCGGTGATGGGTGCCTATGACAGCATTTACGGTTTCGCGACGCTCGGGCTGGATACATTCCCCGTATCCGACGCCAGGGAAGGGGAGACCATCCTCAGGAACCTGGCCTCCGGCAAATATGCGGTCATCTACATCACGGAGGCCCTGGCGGCAGAACTTTCGCACGAGATAAGCAGATACCGGGAGCAGGTGCTTCCGGCGATCATTCAGATCCCGGGCGTGTCCGGGAATACGGGAGCCGGCATCGAGAGCGTCAAAAAATCTGTCGAGCAGGCCGTCGGTTCCGATATCATCTTCGGCAATGATTATTAGGAAAGTGGGTGAGACTTTTTAATGAGTAAAGGCACGATTAAAAAAGTAGCAGGACCGCTGGTTATCGCTGAGGGCATGCGGGACGCCAACATGTTCGACGTTGTTCGCGTAAGCCGTCAGCGGCTTATCGGCGAGATCATAGAAATGCACGGGGACGAGGCCTCCATCCAGGTTTACGAGGAAACCTCCGGTCTCGGGCCGGGCGAACCGGTGGAGTCCACGGAGATGCCCCTGTCGGTAGAGCTCGGACCGGGTCTGATCACGAGCATCTACGACGGGATCCAGAGGCCTCTGGACGACATCATGAAGATCTCCGGCAACAATCTGAAGCGCGGCGTGGAGGTTCCCTCCCTGAAGCGCGACAAAAAGTGGAACTTTGTCCCGACCGTGAAGGCCGGGGATCCGGTCGAGGCCGGGGACTTCATCGGCACGGTGCGCGAGACGTCCGTGGTCGAGCAGAGGATCATGGTTCCCTACGGGGTCAAAGGTACCATAAAAGAGATCAAATCGGGTGAATTTACCGTTGAAGATACGGTGGCGGTCGTCACGACCGCGGACGGCGATAAGGAAGTCGGCCTGATGCAGAAATGGCCGGTCCGCCGCGGACGCCCCTATAAGAAAAAGCTTCCGCCGAGCATGCCCCTGATTACCGGGCAGCGCGTTGTGGACGCGTTCTTCCCGATCGCCAAGGGCGGCGTCGCCGCCGTGCCGGGCCCCTTCGGGAGCGGCAAGACTGTCATTCAGCACCAGCTCGCAAAGTGGGCCGAGGCGGACATTGTCGTCTACATCGGCTGCGGTGAGCGCGGCAACGAGATGACCGACGTTCTGAACGAGTTCCCGGAGCTGAAGGACCCGAAGACCGGGAAGTCTCTGATGGAGCGGACCGTCCTGATCGCCAACACGTCGGATATGCCGGTGGCCGCCCGTGAGGCATCCATCTACACCGGCATCACGATCGCCGAATATTTCCGCGACATGGGCTACTCCGTGGCCCTGATGGCGGATTCCACCTCGCGCTGGGCCGAGGCGCTCCGCGAGATGTCCGGACGTCTGGAGGAGATGCCCGGCGAGGAAGGCTACCCGGCCTACCTGGGCTCCCGCCTGGCGCAGTTCTACGAGCGCGCAGGCCACGTCGTCACGCTCGGCAGCGAGTACCGCGAGGGCGCGCTGTCCGTCATCGGAGCCGTGTCCCCGCCCGGAGGCGATATCTCCGAGCCCGTCTCGCAGGCGACGCTGCGCATCGTCAAGGTGTTCTGGGGCCTGGACTCCGACCTCGCATACAAGCGCCACTTCCCGGCGATCAACTGGCTGACCAGCTACTCTCTGTACCTGGACAATATCTCCGCCTGGTTCGACAAGAACGTGTCGGAGGAATGGATGGCCGACCGCCAGAAGATGATGGCCCTGCTCCAGGAAGAGGCAGAGCTCAACGAGATCGTCCAGATGGTCGGCATGGACGCGCTGTCCGCGCCTGACCGCCTCAAGATGGAGGCCGCACGCTCGATCCGTGAGGACTTCCTGCACCAGAACTCTTTCCACGAGGTGGACACCTACACCTCCCTGAAGAAACAGCTCCTGATGATGAAGCTCGTGCTGGCATACTACGACCTGTCCATGGAAGCCCTGAAGAACGGCGCGGGCATCCACGGCCTGATCAACATGCCGGTCCGCGAGCAGATCGGACGCTACAAATATATCACTGAGGACAGACTGGACGCGGAATACGACAAGATTCTGCATCAGCTCCAGGTTGAGATTGAGGATGTCTGCGGAAGGGAGGACTTCTAAATGCCAAAGGAATACAGAACAATACAGGAAGTAGCCGGTCCGCTGATGATGGTGCAGGGCGTTGAGGGAGTCGCCTACGACGAGCTGGGCGAGATCGAGCTTGCAAACGGCGAGACCCGCCGCTGCCGCGTCCTCGAGATCAACGGAAGCGACGCGCTGGTCCAGCTCTTTGAGAGCTCCACCGGCATCAACCTCTCCAACAGCAAGGTGCGCTTCCTCGGAAGAAGCATGGAGCTCGGCGTCTCCGGGGACATGCTCGGCCGCGTGTTTGACGGCATGGGCCGTCCGGCTGACGGCGGCCCCGAGATCCTCCCGGAGAAGCGCCTGGACATCAACGGCCTGCCGATGAACCCGGCGGCCCGGAATTACCCGAACGAATTTATCCAGACCGGCGTATCCGCCATCGACGGGCTGAACACGCTGGTCCGCGGACAGAAGCTGCCGATCTTCTCGGCCTCCGGCCTGCCCCACGCCAACCTGGCGGCGCAGATCGCAAGACAGGCGAAGGTGCGCGGCAAGGACGAGAAATTCGCCGTCGTGTTCGCCGCCATGGGCATCACCTTCGAGGAGTCCAATTTCTTCGTGGACAGCTTCCGCGAGACGGGCGCGATCGACCGCACGGTCCTCTTCGTCAACCTGGCGAACGACCCGGCGGTAGAGCGTATCGCGACCCCGCGCATGGCGCTGACCGCGGCCGAGTACCTGGCCTTCGAGAAGGACATGCACGTGCTGGTCATCCTGACCGACATCACGAACTACGCCGACGCGCTGCGCGAGGTCTCCGCGGCCCGCAAGGAGGTTCCGGGACGCCGCGGCTACCCGGGCTACATGTACACCGACCTGGCGAACATCTACGAGCGCGCAGGCCGCCAGAGAGGCAAAGAGGGGTCTATCACCATGATCCCGATCCTGACCATGCCGGAGGACGACAAGACGCACCCGATCCCCGACCTGACGGGCTACATCACCGAGGGCCAGATCATCCTGAGCCGTGAGCTCTACCGGAAGGGCATCAACCCGCCGATCGACGTGCTCCCGTCCCTGTCCCGTCTGAAGGATAAGGGCATCGGCGAGGGCAAGACCCGCGCGGACCACTCCAACACGCTGAACCAGCTGTTCGCCGCATATGCGCGCGGCAAGGACGCAAAGGAGCTGATGACGATCCTGGGCGAGGCGGCGCTCTCCGACATCGACCTGATCTACGCGAAGTTCGCAGACGAGTTTGAGAAGGAATACGTGTCGCAGGGCTTCAATACGGATCGCGACATCGAAGAGACCCTGAACATCGGCTGGAAGCTGCTGTCAATCCTTCCGAGGTCCGAGCTGAAACGTATCGACGACAAATATCTGGATATGTACTACGGTAAATTCTGAATCCGCGACACGGAGGTGATCACACTTGGCATCTACGCAGGTGAACCCAACCCGAATGGAGCTCAGCCGCCAGAAGAAGAAGCTGGTGACGGCCGCCAGAGGCCATAAGCTCCTGAAGGATAAACGAGATGAACTGATGCGGCAGTTTCTGGAGCTTGTGAGGGAAAATATGGCGCTGCGCCAGAAGGTGGAGGCCGGCATCCGGGCGGCAAACGTCAATTTTGTCGTCGCAAAGGCCGGCATGTCGGAGGAAACGCTCCACACCGCCCTGATGGCGCCGAAGCAGACCGTTTATCTGGAGACGGACAAAAAGAATGTGATGAGCGTAGACATTCCCGTATTTGAATACAAGACCCGGACCGCGGATGAGAACGATATCTACTCCTACGGCTTCGCGTTCACGTCCAGCGACCTGGACGACGCGGTGAAATCCCTGGCGGACGTCCTGCCGGATATGCTGAAGCTTGCGGAGACCGAGAAGGCGTGCCAGCTCATGGCAGCCGAAATCGAGAAGACGCGCCGCCGCGTGAACGCGCTGGAGCACGTCATCATTCCGAGGGCCCAGGCAAATATCAAATACATCACGATGAAGCTGGATGAGAACGAGCGTTCCACCCAGGTCCGCCTGATGAAGGTAAAAGACATGATGCTGGAAGAAACCCATCATTACAAAGAAAAAAGAGCGGCGTACCCCGCCGAATAGAAAAGTAAAGTGTGTAAACTGCCTGCAGTCTGCACACTTTATTTTTATGGTGTTTCCCCGGGTCTCCCTTTCTTCTTTTGTGACAGATGCAGCAGCCGCTGCAGGAACGCCCCGAATTTCAGGCAGAGCACGCCTACAAAATACGCCATCACATACCCGAGATGCAGATACTTCACACCGGCAGCCACCAGAAGTATGACCGCCGCGCGGATCAGATATGCCCTGCGCATATAGCTTTCCGCATCCTTCGGCGACATATCAAGCGCATGGTCAATCGAACAGTGCATGTGCACCGCCAGAAGCGCCGCCACCGCAATTCCGATCCAGAAGCCGCCTGCAAACAAAAGCCTCATCCCACGGAACTGCCGGTATATTTCCGTCACCGCCAGATCCGCGAGCTGAATCACGACGCCCGAAGCCAGTATCCCGCAGAGCAGCTCCGCAAGCGTCTCATTTATTTTCTTTTTCATTCTCCTGTCTCTCCTTCGGTGCCGACTGTATCACTATCTTAATGTATTTTGCTGCTCATGTCCAGATAATATTGAAATCTCTATGCCTGTTCTTTCCAGTACAGATTCAGATAATCCAGGGCAGCCGTCTCGTCTATTTGCAGTTTTGCCTTTATTCTCTCCTTTGTATCCTCTCTAGAAACATTAAGCTCCATACACGTCTCGATCAGCGCCCGGATCACCTCAGAACGGCCTTCCGTGATCCCTTCCGCACGCGCATCCTGCATGTCATAGTATCTCTCTTCCCATGCCTGCATATATTTCACTCCAATTTCTTCACTGGAACGCACCTTACAAATGATTGTCTGTCCATCTTGTTCCTCCTCTATACTAGCATACTTTCTTTACTTTTCAAACAGGGAAAATGCAGAGAACTCTGCGGGAATTTCACCGGATTTGTAGTGCTTTTCTGTTTCGCATTTTTGAAAAACACTTGATTTTGCGAAATGGGTTGTGGTATAATACGAACGAGGTGATTTGCTGTGCGATTGATTAAGCGTGATTTTTATTTGAATAAACTGAAAGATGTGATGGGCACCCCGGATATTAAGGTCATCACCGGTGTGCGGCGCAGCGGCAAGTCCAAGCTCATGGAATCGTTTATTACCTATGTACGGGACAATGATGTGGATGCCAATATCATCCACATCAATTTTAACCTAAATGCGTATGAACATCTGACGGAGTACCATGCGCTGAACGATTATATCGAAAATGCGTATATCCCGGAGAAAAACAATTATATCTTCATCGACGAAGTCCAGATGTGCAGTGGCTTTGAAAGGGCAATCAACAGCCTTCACGCCTACGAGAAATACGATATTTACATCACAGGTTCTAACGCTTTTCTGCTGAGCAGTGATCTGGCAACTCTGTTTACGGGGCGAACCTTTGAAATTGAGGTCTTTCCATTCTCTTTTGCGGAGTTCATGCGGTACTTTGAACTGACAGACCAGTATTCCGCCTTGAACCGCTATATCCGGGAGGGCGGGATGTCCGGTTCCTATCTCTATAAAACACCGGGAGCAAAGTACAGTTACATCTCCAACGTCTTCAACACGCTGATCGTCCGGGACATCCAGCGCAAGTATCGGATACGCAATATGCCGCTGATGGAGCGCCTCTGTGATTTTCTGATCGATAATATCTCCAATCAGCTCTCCACCCGCAGCGCGGCTGCGAGCTTTTCAAGCGAGCACGACAAAACAAATGACCGCACTATCAGCGCCTATATCAAGTATCTCTGCAACGCTTTCGCCTTCTACAAGGTCAGGCGGTACGATATCCAGGGCAAACGGTACTTGGCGTCCAACGATAAATATTATCTCAGCGACCACTCCTTCAAATATGCCAAGCTGGGCACGAAAAACGCCGATTACGGAAGGATGCTCGAGAACATCGTCGCCATCGAACTCCTACGCCGGGGATATGAACTGTATGCCGGGGTACTGTATAAGAAAGAGATCGACTTTGTCGCCATCAAGCGCGATGAAAAGGTCTATATCCAGGTCTCCAACAGCATAGACGACCCCGACACCTTCAAACGTGAGGTGGATCCTCTGCTGAGGATCCGGGACGCATATCCCAAGATCCTCCTCACTCGCACCCAACAGGAGGCGTACCAGTATGAGGGTGTGCAGATCATTGATGTGGCGGATTGGCTTCTGCGGGATTGAAGGCGAGGTACTGATATGAAAGCAAAAGAGGCGAAAGCCAGAATTAAAATCAACAAACTGCTTGAAGCAGCCGGGTGGAGGTTTTTTAATGATGAAAACGGCCCGGCGAACATTCAGCTTGAGGCGAATGTGAAGCTTACCAAGAAGCAGATTGATGAGTACGGTGATAATTTTGAAAAAGCAAAGAATGGATTTGTTGATTTTCTCCTTTTGGATGAGGACGGCAAGCCTTTCATTATGCTGGAGGCAAAGTCTGAAGAGTTTGTTCCAGTTTTGTGCAGGTACACATTGCCTGTCGTTTACCCCTGGTCGGCCAGTCTGCCGCAGGAATGCAGAAAAAGCCTTTGATCACAATCAATGCCGCTCTTCCGGGCGGCATTTTTAACTATAGGTACCCACTATCTACCGTTTACCTTTCACCCGTTAGAAACGTGCGCCGCCGGGCGCACCACAACGAAAGACAGCCAGAAGCAGTCCCTCCGCCCCTGGCCGTCTTTCTCAGTTTATTTGCTGCTGTTTTTAGTTACTTTTTTGTTTCTCTGACGTGTCTGCCTCAGACACATCTGTCTCTGCTACGTCTGTCTCTGCCGCATCTGCTTCTGCAGCGTCCCGTCCGCTTTACTGCTTCCGGGTTCTGCGTCTCAGCGCGAACGCCAGGATCAGGACCAGAGCCGCCGCAAGGAGCAGTCCCAGATACAGTCCGATCGGGGTTTCGTCGCCCGTCTTCACGGCCTTCGTTCCTGCCGGAATCGTCTCATCCGAGCTTCCGCCCTCTTCCGTAGAGCGCTCTTCTTCAAAGCTCGTCTCTTCCTCTTCTTCCTCTTCAAGCTCCTGGTTCGTGATCGTCGTCACACCGACGGTATCGTTCGTCATCGTTACCTCTGCGCCCTCTACCGTCACGTCATAGCGGAAGCTTGTGGAGCGGTCTACCGGAATTCCGTCCGCACTCACCTCAGTCACATACAGCGTCACCGTCTCGCCCGGCTCCATCGATACCTTCACAGAATCTGTCGCGCGGCTGTGGCCGTTCAGCGCCAGCTCTACGATATTCGACGATACTCTGTCAGAAAGTGTTGTGTACTCCGGATCCGCGAAGATACCGGCATAGAACACTTTATTGCTTGCCGTCTCAACGCCTGCTGCATTCAGGAGCATCTTGGTGATCGTCAGCTCGCCTTCATTGTAGTAGTCCTCCGGAACTACCGGCTGGTTCGTGATGATCGCAGCTGCGGTATTCTGGCTGTCTGTCAGTGTTACCTCTGCCCCTTCTACTGTCACATCATACAGGAAAGTCTCATCATTTTCCACCGGAACGCCTGAAGCGTCAACCTCTGCCACATACAGCGTCAGTGCCTCACCCGGCTCCATGGATACCTGTACTTCCTGTGTCACACTGCTCTGTCCCGCAAGATTCAGAGTTACAATGTTCTGCGATACCCGGTCGGAAAGCGTCGTATGTGCGGCGTCTGCGAAGATTCCTGCATAGAATGTTCCATTATCCGCCATTGCTCTTCCGTCCGCACCCAGCATCCGTTTCGTAATCGTCAGAGAACCTTCCTTGTAGAACTCATTCTGCGGTATTGTGTACAGTTCATTCTCAAACCGTACTTCCACAGTTCCGTTCTCCTGTGTGATCTCTGCGCGATAACCCTGGTTGAAGTTTGCCGCATATGTTGTGCCGTCCGCAAGCACACCGGAAGTTACAAGCGTTCCCTGTGCATCTGCCTCGCCCACATAATATGGTTTTCCAAGCTCAAGTCCTGTGAAGCGCACCGTAGAAGAAGAAGCATTCTTGAACTCGATCGCCTTCACATCAGAAGCAAGCTTTGTGCGTGCCTCATCTTCATACAGCGCCACGTAGAATGTCTCATCTACTGCATTGACCGCTTCTCCGCCATATACCAGGGTCTTCGTCACTGCGATCGACGCGCCTTCACTGGAGATCCTCATATCCCGCATCACAACATCCGGGATGGTGCCGTCCTGCGCAACCGTAAAGGTGATCGGCTGTGCTGTCTCGTAGAATTCAGGTGCCTCTGTCTCAGTCAGCGTATAGGTCCTGCCCACCGCAAGCTTCGCTGTCACAATATGCGCTGTTCCGTCTGTCGTCCACTGCTCGATAACCGTTCCGGCTGCATCCGTGATCTGAAGCTTCGCGCCTGCGAGCTGTTCACCGGTTTCAGCATCCACCTTGGAGAAGCTTCCGCGGGTCGCTCCGTCTTCTACCAGGTACACGGCGTTTCCGGCCGCGTCGCGCGCTATGTTCGCCGTCGTCGTCACAGTGCCGTCCTTCGCAATATTGAACGTGATGTCAGAGGTATACTTGTATCCATCCGGGGCCACAGTCTCACGCAGCACATAGCTTGCGCCGGCCTCGATCTTGCTGCCAAAGTCGTGGATCTCGCCCACCTTGGATACCCATTTGTCGACTTCCTCAAGGCTTCCGTCCTCACGCACGCGGTACAGCGTCAGCTCTGCTCCCGCCAGCTCCGTCGTCGCGTTGGAGATGTCTACCTTGTTCACCCTCAGGTGCAGCGGCCTGTCGTTCACCAGGTACACGGTCCTCCCGCTCTCGTCCTGCGTATGCGCAAGCCCTGTCGTCACGCTGCCGTCCTTCTCGATGCGGAACTCTATGTCGGACACGTAGTCATATCCGGTCGGGGCCAAAGTCTCTCTGAGCACGTAATCTCTGCCTGCCCACAGGCGTCCGCCGAAGTTATGCGTCTCGCCCTTCTTCGACGTCCAGCTCTCCACTTCCTTCAGGCTTCCGTCTGCCTGCTTCTCATACACGGTCAGCACTGCGCCGTCCAGCTCCTCCGAGCTGTTCACGTCCACCTTGTTCACCGTGAAGTCAACTGCCGCGTCCTCCACCAGGAAGATCTCGTTCCCGGCTTCGTCCTTCGTACGGGTAAGATCGGTCACTACCTTGCCGTCCTTCTCAATCTGGAACTTCGTGTCAGACACGAACCCGTAGCCCTGCGGCGCCGCTTCCTCACGCAGCACATAGCTGCTGCCCGCCTTCAGCAGACTTCCGAAGTCATGCACCTCGCCCTTCTTTGAGGTCCAGCTGTCCACCTTCACAAGCGTCTCCTCGCCGGTCTCCTCATCCTTCACTACTTCATATACTGTCAGCGTCGCGCCGTCCAGCTCTGTCGTCGCATCCGCGACATCCGTCTTGTTCACGGTAAAGTGCAGCGGCCTGTCATTTACCAGGAACACGGTATTCCCGTTCTCGTCCTGTGTATGCGTAAGCCCTGTCGTCACGCTGCCGTCCTTCTCGACCCGGAACTCCATGTCGGACACGTAGTCATATCCGGTCGGGGCCAGCGTCTCACGCAGCACATAATCGTGATCCGCCCACAGGCGTCCGCCGAAATTATGTACCTCGCCCTTCTTCGACGTCCAGCTCTCTACCTCTTTCAGGCTTCCGTCCGCCTGCTTCTCATATACGGTCAGCACTGCGCCGTCCAGCTCCTCCGAGCTGTTTACGTCCACCTTGTTTACAGTAAAGTCAATCGCTGTGTCTTCCACCAGGAAGATGTCGTTCCCGGCTTCGTCCTTCGTGCGGGTGAGATCGGTCACCACCGTGCCGTCCTTCTCAATCTGGAACTTCGTGTCAGACACGAACCCGTAACCCGCCGGCGCTGCTTCCTCACGCAGCACATAGCTGCTTCCGGCCTTCAGCAGGCTTCCGAAGTCATGCACATCGCCCTTCTTCGACGTCCAGCTGTCCACCTTCACAAGCGTCTCTTCGCCGGTTTCCTCATCCGTCACAACCTCGTATACCGTCAGCTCAGCATCGTCCAGCTCCACCGTGGCATCCGTCACATCCGTCTTGTTCAGGGTGAAATGCAGCGCCTCGTCTGTCATCTCCACCTTCTCAAGCTGGTCTGTACTGGTCAGTCCTTCCGGAATCTCGAACAGGATATCCTCCGAGAATGCATACCCAAGCGGTGCGTATTCCTCATGCAGGACGTACCAGCCGGCCTGCAGGCCCTTGACTGTCTTTGAGGTATCTTCGGATACCCACTGCAGCTTCTCGCCGTAAGCAGTTTCCGCAACTATCGGTTTGCCCTCTTCATCAAGCACCAGGTCGCCGTTCTCCTCCGCAAGCAGAACCTGCAGCGTCGCACCCGGGAGCTCATCCTCACCCGAGAGCACCACCTTGCTGAATTCAATCTCCGTCGCCGTGTTGTCTACATGAACCTCAACCGCCTGTATTCCGTCATCATTCGGAATACCCTCGATCCGGAAGTCCACCGGCTGCGCCAGCGTGAAGCCCTCCGGCACCTTCGTCTCGGTCAGCGTGTAGTCGCCGGCCGGAAGATTGCGGATATCCTCCGAAACGTAAGTGTACGTTTTCTCTCCGTCTTCATCCTCTGTCTCCACGAGGTTGTCTTTCGTCAGCGTAATCGTCATCGGCAGGCGCTCATCCAGGTTGTCGCCCGCTGCGGCCAGCTCGAATACGATCTCCTCGCCGTCCTTCAGCTCATAATTGTCCTCCAGCGACTTGGTCACACGGAGCAGTGTGTCCATATCAGTCATGGTGATCTTTACAACCTGAATCTGATCGCCATATGCCGTTTTCGTTTCATATACTCTGCCGCCGTCGGCTGTCACCGTGCCGTCTTCATTTACTGTGAACGGAATGTCATTCGCACGCACGTACCCGGCCGGTACAACCAGCTCGCGCAGCTTGTAGCTTCCGGCTGGCAGGCCCTCAAATACTTTGACGACCGGCTTCTTCACTGTCGTTTCTATGCCGTCCTCGTTCTTCTCAACCTCTTCCGTCACTTCAGTAGTCCAGTTGAGCTCTTCACCGAAGATCGTCTCCGCGGTCTTCCCGGTCGCGTCAAGCACCATCAGCTGTACGTCCGCAAGCCCTGCGCCGCGCTCATCCACCTTCTCGAATGCGACCTTTGTCGTATCATTCATGACCGGTTCACTCAATACCGTCAGTACAGAGTCCTGTTCATCTCCGGCCTTTCCGTTCATCTCCTCCGTTACCGTAAAGGTGATCGGTTTCGCATACCTGTATCCAGCCGGTGCGGAAATCTCAGTCAGCGTGTATTCACCCACAGGAAGACCGTAAATGATGTCAGACACATAAACATTCCTGCCATCCTCTGTAATCTGCCTGTCGCTGTCCGCTCCGGTTTTATTCGTAACCGTGACGAGCCAGGTGTTTGCCTTTTCATCGCTCACATCCGCATTGAGCACACCCTTCATTATATTATCATCATAGGTATGCCCGTCCGCCGGTGTGATCTCAAATACGACTTCGTCGCCATCCTTCATCTTGCCGCGTTCAAACACTTTTTCGATCTGGACACGGGTCTCAAAGTTCATCAGTGTCACAATCTGTACGGTACCGACAGGCTGGTTCCCTATCACACTGAACGGCTGCACATTCTTCGCATATCCTGTCGGGGCATCCAACTCCACCAGATAATAGTCGCCGGGCGTCAGGCCATAAATGTTGAATCCTATTCCGCCGTTCATATGAGTGTTGAACTTCAGCAGCTTGCCATTTGGATATCTGTAATTTGTCAAAGTTACAATATCCTGTCCTTCTGGATCCCGAGTGATAGCCAGATCAATACTGTCAGTGCGCTCCGTAAAGAGCTTTGTGACCTTTCTTATATTGATACGGGACAGTTCATCTACCATAGTCACTGTAATCAGAGACTGGGTTGACTTCTCATCACCATCCACCACGAATTTTATCGGCTTTGCTACCGTGAATCCGGCCGGTGCCTCCTTCTCCACCAGGTAGTACGTGCCTTTCTTCAAGCCGGTGATCCTGTGCGGAAATTCGCTTCCGTCAGTCGTCCAGCTTGTTTCCACATAATCCGCGCCTTTCACGATTCCGTCGTTTTCAATGGTCGGCACTTCCTCACCGACCTTGCCGTCTGATGTCGCCTTTCTGATCTCAAGCACTGCGCCCGGAACCGGATTCCCATCCGGATCTACCTTCGCGAACTCACGCTCGGTCAGTTTATCCGTCATGATGATCTCATTGCCTTCCAGCCTGCCTTTTTCGCTGGTCAATTTCACAACGGTCCTTCCTTCGCCGTTCTTGCCATCATATACAACATCCAGATGGAACGGGATATCCTCTGCAAGTGTGTAACCGTCCACTGCCACATCCTCATGCAGGATATAATTGCCAGGAGCAAGGCCGTAGATTACCTTCGCAGAACCTTCAGACGACCATTCCAACTTGCCACCATAGGGAGTGTTAGCAATTTCATCTGTCTTGTTCCCGGTTTCATCGGCCACAAATATCTGTAGGTGTGCATCCGGAAGGAACTCTTCCTGCCCATCGATGAGGCTCTTCTTGCTGACCTTGAACTCGGTCGCCTTGTTCGTGACGTTGACCTTTGTCAGGGCAACTTCCGTAGCATTCTTCATATCCGATGGGATAAAGAATTGTTTCTTCACATCCTTAATGAAGTTATCCGGCGCATAGGTTTCTTCCAGATCATATGTCTTGCCTGCAGTCAGACCCTCGATCTCAATCTCGCTCTCGTCCGCATTCAGTGTGACCGTCTTCGGAAGCTCTGAGTTCTTAACACCGTAATGCAGGGACGCAACCTCCACATCTCCCTCATGCTCACTGATTGTAAATTCAATGTGCTCACCCTCTTTGAGCGTATAGCCCGGGTCAAATGTCTTGACAATTTTTACAACAGTTTTTACATCCTCAATCTTTATTACAACATCATTCTTTTCTCCAACTGTGAATTTTTCTCTGTCAGGATTTCTCTGATAACCATCCGGAGCAGCTATCTCAGTCAGGTAATATTCCTCTCCAACTGTAAGTCCTTTAATCGTAACCGGCGCTGTTCCGCTGGTCCATAACAATGCTCTGCCACCGTTGACTCCGGCTTCCGAATAGGTCGGTTCAACCTTCACTGTCGTATAAACTTCCTTGCCACTTGCATCGGTGGTCTTTTTCTGGATTGCCAGTGTCGCACCACTTACATAACTGCCATCCGCATCCACCTTGGCAAACTGCATCTCGGTGAGCTTATCCGTCACTGTGATATAGCCTACGCCACCTTCATTTTTAGAATTAGCGGCATTCTTTACATTATATACCTCGCCATTTTCATTCACTTTAAAAGTAATTGTCGGCGCCTTTGTATATCCAGCCGGAACCGTCGTCTCTTCAAGGGTATACTCCTTATTAACAATCAGCCCCTTGACCACCCAGTTCGAACCATCAGACGTCCATGTATTAACAACCTCTCCATCAGTAATCAAACTGAATCCTGCACCGCTTAGAGACATATCCGTGCCATAGATCAGCTTGCTGATCTGAACTTCATTCTGTATATCTGTCACAGTAATTGATGTAGCTTCACCTTCAAGTGTTCCATCTTCTTTAACTGTGAACTGCTGCGGTACAGCCTTTTCATATCCTACAGGTGCTTCCGTCTCTACCAGCCAATAAGTACCTGCTGCAAGGCCCTTCACTTCGTAATCACTGCCAGCCTGAGAAGTCCACTTCAGCTCGCCATTGTAAATAGTAGACATAACCGAAGACCCGTTCTTATCTGTGCTGATCACAAAATCCGCACCGGCAAGCTTATCGCCGCCAAGATTTACCTTGCTGACTTCAAAGGAACCTGCTGTATTTGGAATATCGCTTGAATTAACAGTATTAGCCGTTGTATTAAGCGGAATTGCCGTAATTCCGTTTCCGACAATACTATGACCTGGCGGAGGTGTGATTTCCTTTGCATAGACTGTCTCGTTTTGGCTTGTCGGAATAATTGACCAACTAACCTTGCCGTCTGAACCTGTAGTAACCGCATCGCCAATCTTAGTCGTACAAGTTACATCCGAATACAGCTCAAAGACCGCTTCTGCGAGAGGTTTATTATTATCTCCTTTCTTATTTACTACTATCGAAACGGCCGCCTTGTTGTTAAACGTTGCTGATGTGGCACTGTTAATAATCTCGTTGCCGTTTTCGTCTCTTACCTTTGTTATGGTTGTTTTCTCTGGTGTAAACGTATATCGCATGTATGTTACTGTAATCTCTTTAAAACCGTTATTGGTTGTCGTATGCTTCAACGTCTCGGTTTTTGTTTCTACCGTACTTTTAAAGTTAACGACGATTTTGTACATCGACTGATCATACAGCTGCTTATTGGCATTAGAAGGAATCTTCTCCCGTAAAAAGAATGTATACGTTGGGTTTTCCAACGGGTCGAAATCTGGAATCAGATTGCTCACATACCCGTTCAGGTTGAACGTAACATTTCCATTCTTGTCGTTTGTCGTAGTTGCAAGGACTTTTTTCTGATCCGTAGTAAGCAGTTCAAATGTGTAATCATCCCCCTTCAGTCCCGTACTGCCCCAGTTCAGCTGCTTCATTGCAGGGATTCCGATATCCAGCAAAACAATTTTAATTGTATTCTTCTCAGCAGATCCAAAATACAGACCTCCGTTACATCCAATTCCTCCTCCATGCACAGTGGACGTGTTTTCAGAGATGGTAACACCACCCGGAACCTTGTTGATTGACTCCTGTGTAGGATTTGCAACAAGGGCAACATCTGTGCTCTCGTATTTTATTACTTCATTGTCTTTAATAATACGGTTTGCAATCCTTCTTCCTTCCTTCCCAGCATAGACCGTATAATTTGCAGACCCCCCGCCTGTCATATAGTTGCTGATAATAGTGGAACCGGCAGTGTAAAAGTCTTTTGAATTGGAACCCCTAATTCCTGCCCCAAATGCAGCATTGTAATGATCAATAATCTCGGCAACACCATTGGCACCTTTCTTTCCGTCCACCTGAGCGTGTGTCTGCCCATTAGCAGTGTTATTATAAAGTGCCACGCCATCTGTTGCTACAATCGACATTTCACCGTGGCAGCATCCGGCAATTCCTCCACCAAAACCATATGCGGTGTTATTTGTTACTGTTGCGTTGATCAGTGTCGCTATGCCATTATTATTGACATACAGTCCGCCACCGCCAAGATCCGTCTGGGAGTTACAGATGTTACCCGTAATACTTCCGCCGCTTATTGTAGCCGTTCCATAAACAAAAATGCCGCCGCCTTCGCCTGCAAATTTGGGTCTTCCGCCATCAACAGTTTGGTTATTAGAGACGGTACCTCCTGTCATTGTGAAGTATGCGCCATTGTTGACAAAAATGCCGCCGCCACGCTGCGCCGTGTTCCCGGTAATCTCACCACCTTCCAGATTGAACGTTCCGCTTTTAACATAGACACCGCCACCAACTTTGAACGTGTTATTACCACGCGGTTCCATGTTTGCATTCTCCATGTCAGTACCTGTACCACCTGTAATGGTCACATTATCTTTAAGAATGACGGTACCACTCTTGATGTAGATAGCACTTCTGTTTCGATCTTTTGCATTAATTGTGCCATTGCCCTGGATGGTAACTGTACTATTATTTCTAATCTCGATAGCGCCTTTGTATTCACCACTTACAGTAATTGTACTGTTACCAATGATTTCTATGAGTTTATCTTTCGTTCCACTATTAAGTGTTACAAAACCAGAGAAAGTAGTAATAGTAGCAATATCACTATTGATCGTAGCGATGTTATTCCCTCCGCTCATCAGCGACAGGTTCAGCATCGGATTTTTCACGCCTTCCAGCTCGCTTACCGGGATCTGGATCCTCTGTTTCCAGTTCTGGCTCGCGTTAAGTGCGGTCGGGTTCGTCACTTCCTCAATTTCTTCACCGTCCGCCTGAAAGGGAACCTCCACCGGTGTCCCTTCTGCTTCACCCTCTGCTGCTTCGCCGTCCTCTTCCGTACCGTCCACCACGGACGGTACCAAGGTCAGCTCGCCCTCGCCGATTCCCTTGAGGGATTCTACGTTTACTTCAAAGGTCACAAACTCTCCGGAAGAAGCTTCGTCGTCTTCCGTCTCCCCGTCCTCCTGTGTTCCGTCGTCGGTCTGCTCCAGCGAGAACACGTAGTTATTAGGGTTTGTCGGGTCTACCTGGGTAAAAAAACTTCCTGTTATCGTAAAGTGGTTTACTTCGACTGCCACTGTCGCGTCCTCCGGGGTCGCGTCGTCAGCCACGGTCGTGTCGTTCACACTTGTGATTTCGTTGGTGTCTGTATCCATCTGGAAACCGGACGTCTCAACTGCGGACATATCCTCCGGAACGTCCTCGCTCTCCTGTGCGACTGCCACGTTCTCAAAGGTCACCTGCACCGGGAGAAGCGGCTGGATGATCTCGCCGTTTACCCAGAGGTTGATATCGTATGCTACGTACTCGGTCACCTTCATGCCGTCCGCTTCGGCCATCGCTGCCAGCTGCTCTTCGAGCACTGCTTTCTGTTCCTCGGTCAGCGGCTCGGCTGTCATCGTCACCTCGGATGCCGGTACCGGGAATGCTCCTTCCGGCGCGCTCAGCTTTACGATTTTGCCGTCTTCCGTCGGAGCTTCAAAAACTACCGCCTCAGAGATTCCCTCTGTCTCATCAACGATCTCTTCCGTCTCGGATTCGGATTCTGCCTCGGTGACTGCTTCCATCTCCGTCATGATCTCCGTCTCAGGAGCTTCTGTCTCCGGCTCGATTACTTCCGCCTCGGTCTGAACCTGCGTCTCCGTCTCAGCTGCTTCTGTCACTGCCTCGGTTGCCGCCTCGGTCGGGGCTTCCGTCTCCGGCTCAGCCGCTTCTGTGATCGGTTCTGTTTCTGTTACTTCAATCTCAACTGCTGCCGTCTGCGCTTCCGTTTCCGGCTCAGCTGCTTCTGTTACTTCCTCGGTTGCCGCTTCGGTCAGAGCTTCCGTCTCCGGCTCAGCCGCTTCCGTCACTGCTTCCGTCTGGGCTTCTGTCTCTGATTCAACTGCTTCAGTCTGTACTTCCGTCTCAGCCGCCTCGGTTACTGCCTCGGTTGCCGCTTCGGTCAGGGCTTCCGTCTCCGACTCCGCTGCCTCGGTCTGAATCTCCGTCTCAGTCGCTTCCGGTTCAATCGCTTCTGTCTCTGTCTCGGTCACTTCCGGCTGTACTTCCGTCCCGGCTGCTTCTGTCCCCGGCTCGGTTACTTCTGCCGTATCTGTCTCCGGCTCAGTTACTTCCGTTCCGGTTTCCTCCGTCGCAAGTTCTGTCTGCTCCGCATCTGCCTGCAGCACGTTCATCTCCGACACGATCAGGAGCAGAGTCCCCTCCGCCGGATTCAGTTTCTCTTCGCCTGCATAAACCTGCAGTGCGTATGTATCTGTTCCCTCGGCCTTCTCGAACGCGAAGCTCGTGACCTGCGTCCTCGCATCCAGCGCATATCCGCCCTCGACATATGGCGCATAGAAAAGCCTTCCGGTCAGATCGTTATTCAGTGCGGATGTATCCGGCGCGCCGTCCTGCGCCTCCACGGCGATCCCCTGCGCGTCGAGTCCGATCGCGCCCACAGCCGTCGTTACATCCAGTCTGTAGGTTCCTCCCAGTATGGTCAGGTTTCCTTCAGCGTTAATCTCTGCGGGAAGGACTCCATCGATGCTGCCCACGGCTTCTGTGTTTTCCACAGCCTCATCCTGTCCGGGCACCACTCTCGAACCGATTATAAACGTGTTCGAGCCCGCAAACGCTTCACTTGGTACTGCTCCGAAAACCATTGCCGCCGACAGCAGCCCTGCCAGCATCTTTTTTGCACGGTTTTTCATAAAATGCTCCCTCCTTAATTAGTCATACATGCTTTCTGATTAAAATATTTTCGGAAAAATCTGTCAGCCGCCGGGACATTTCTATCCAGTCAGCAGCTTCGCATCCAGTATTTCGCACATGTTGTTCAGCAGCTCCATCTCGCTGTCAAAATGTACGATTCTTGTTCTGTCAGGATCCATCAGGATGCCCTGCCACCCGCTCATTCGGCGGCTCTGGATCACAAGGTCAAAGGTGTGGCATTTTCCTCTCTGACGTCCCATTTCTTCATCCTTAAGCTGAGGTTCCGGCATCTTCAGATGCCTCATGCGCTTCGGATGGTCCAGAAAGCTCCTGCTCTCATTGAACGCCTGCGGATAACCGCATTTGTCAAACAGCTGATCCATTCCCAGCAGCATTTCCCCCAGGCCCGAAAATATCAGCGGTGTCGGCCACAGCTTGCTGTAAACTCTGCCCGACGATGTTTCCTGGTGCTGATCAATACATATCCTTGCTGTATTCATGGAAAATATTTTTACCTTACTCATTCACCGATTACCCCCCCCATTTCCTGCCACGGAGAAGAAATTTCTCTCAGCTCATAATTAAGCTCCAGTTTCTGTCTTTTTGTCTTTCTCCGAAACTCTTTATAGATCCTCTTTGCGATTTCTACTCCGGCCTCGTACGAACACGAAGACAGGAGTATGACGTACTGCGTCTGGGTGATCTGCGTTATCACGTCGCCGATCCGAAGCGTCTTGCAGACCAGCTTCTCCAGAAGCCCGATCGCGTGCGTAAGGCCGAGGTCGACTACCGTCCGGTTCCACAGGTTTCCCTGCCTCCGCAAGGTAAAGAGCAGCAGAAAGTCCGAAATCCCCAGTCTGCTGACCCTCTGCATCTCAAACCGGTATATCTGCTGGAACGTCTGGGAATCGCACAGAAACGCCCCTGCCGATACCTGCCCTGACTGCGCTTCCTTCTCGATCTCCGCAAGGCTCACCTCTCCCGAGCTGCGCTCCTTCGGAAATTCGCTGATCGATTCCTGCAGCTTCTTCGGATCCCAGATGCCGAAGTTTTCATAGAAAAGCTTTTTTGCCTCATCGTAATGTGTCATTGCCTGAGTATACTTTTTCTGATACTGCAGGCTCTTGATCAGACAGCTGTGGATATCCTCCACGAACGGCTCCGTCGTAAGCGCATCGCGGCAGAGCTGTTCCAGCTGGCCCCATTCCTGCTTTTCCTCATACATTGTGCTGAGCTGATTCACGATCTCTGTGTACTGCGTCTGATACTGGACATATTTGGCGACGATCCATCTCTCCTCCGCAATCCCGGATGAGAAATTTCCATTGTAGCACGCCACTGCCTCAGTGCAGAGATCCTCTTTCCGCTGCGGGTCATCCTCTGCGAGAATCTGCTCATACAGCTGTTCGAACCGTTCATAATCTGTCTCAACGGGAATATCCTGGTTCCACCGGTAGGAGCCGGAGGTCGTACAGATGTATTCCTCGGGACCCAGCTGCCGGAGTACGCCGCGGAGACGATACATGAGATTTTTCAGTGTACCCTCCGGATTTTTGTATTCCTCTCCGATGAACTGTTCGCACAGAACCTTGTTCAGCACCGGGCTGTCCCGGTGAATAATAAGGTAAGACAGCAGAGTCAGCAGGCGGCCTGAATGGATCGTCCCCTCGTCAATACTCTCCGATCCGTTTGTCAGCCGTACGCATCCAAACAAATTAATCTTTATTTTGTTTTCCATTTTCTCTCATGTCCCTGTTTAGAATAAATCACTTCTGAATCTTCTGATACCTTATACCGTTTCCTGAACTGCCTTAACTGCCTTTTTTACTGCCTTTACTGCCTTTCCCAAAGATTTTTATCAGCTTCCTCCGATTCTCCCTCCTGAGCGTTCCCGCGGTTGATCGCGGAATCTACCAGGTGCAGGAGTTCCAGTACGCTGCGGAATGAACTTTCCTTCTGCCCCTGAATCCAGCGAAGCTGACCTTGCCAGGTATTCTTCTGGTTATCCATAATTTCCAATACGAAAACCTGTTTTTTGTCCATAGTATTCTTTGTCCTTTCCTGATATTTTGAATCTGCAAAACTATGTAATGCAAATGTCCGTTAAAACATAAACGGCTTTCGGTGTTTTCGATTTTCAATTTACAATATTACATAAGAGAATCACTATAAAGAGATTATAAAGCATGCATGGTCACAAAAAGGTAACACCACTGCAAAAACTTGATTTAAAACAAAAAAAAATTTTTTGTGACGATGTGAAACCTGAAATGCAAAAAAGATGATTAATTCTATCATATTTATAATGTCATGTCAATTCTAATCCATTAACTTTATTTTAATATTAATTTTGATTTTATTCCCATTTTTCTTTGATAAAAAGACTTCATTTTTGGATATTTCTGACATATTTTCTGTAAATTACAGCACTTCGACGCGTCACATTTCCTGCAAAAACGGATATTTTGGACTCATTTAAATATACTTATAAGTTTGCATCATTCAATTTTATATTATACACCGATTTCACGCAGGATTTCTGTGACCGTGAGCAGTGTGACCGGGCCGAGAAGGACCCCGGCAGGGCCGTAAAGGTACAGGCCGGCGTACACCACCACGATCATGACGAACGGATAAATGCCAAGCTTCTGCCCGATCAGCCTCGGCTCCAGAAATTCCCGCACGATATAAGTCAGGAGAAACAGGCCGAGATATCCGGCGGCCAGGCGCAGCCTGCGGCGGAAGAGCAGAAAAACCGCCAGGGGGATCAGGACCGTCCCCGTCCCGACGAAGGGGAGCGCGTCCATCATTCCGATTACGATCCCGAGCACCAGAAAATACGGGTTTCCAAGCGCCCACAGCCCGCCGGTGCACAGCAGGATGATCACGGCGATGATCATGAACTGGGCCTTCATGTACATTCCGCCCTGCTTCCACATCCGGTCCGTAATATTGTGGATGTGCGTGTAGATCTTGTATTTCTGCAGCTTTTCCGTCATCTCGTCATAATCCTTCATCAGAAGGATCACCGCCACAAAGAGCATCAGCAGGAACAGCCCCGCATCCATGACCTTTTTGAAATAGCGCACAGAATAATTCACGACCCCCGGCACAATGTAGACGCGGATCTGCTCCGTGGCCTGGTCGAGGCTCGAATAGACGAGCTCCCGCAGCGTGTCCACCCGGATCCCGAAGCTTTTCTCAGCCATGTGGCAGCAGCCGTCGACCCATCCGCAGAAGCAGGAATAATAGTAGTCGAAATTCATCGCGATCTTCCGGATCTGGCTCATCAGCATGCAGTAAAAATAGTAGAACAGGAAGGTCAGCAGGGACAGCAGGATCACGAGCAGCACAGAGACGATGATCTCCTTCTTCCAGGGCAGCTTTTTCCGGATCGCCTCCGTGACCGGATTCAGAAGATGTACGAGCAGATAGGCAAATAAAAAAGGAATCACATAGGGCAGCAGATATCTCAGCACGAAATATACCGCCAGTGTAATTCCTGTCGTCACAAGTATCTTTTTTCCTTCTCCCATGTTCTTTCCCATACCTTTGCACCCTCTGACGTTTTCCTCTGCAGTCCGACGCAGCAGGCAGGAAAAACCGACTTGCCCTGCCGTCTACTATAGTATGAGAAATTTGCAGATTCTTATTCGGATTCTTATTCTCTCAGTGTAACCCTCCATTCATCTTTATTCTGCGCTATTCATTCTGCGCCTTTTATTTCGCGCCTTTGTTCTGCACTCTTCATTCTGCGCGTTTCGCAAACCGGAAGATTTCTCCCCGCGGCTCTGTCTCAAATGTCATGCGTTTCCCGGACGACGGATGCGTAAAAGTCAGGGAAACCGCACACAGCGCGAGCTGCGACCGCTCCGCAAAATTCTTCTTTTTTAACTCCTGCCCTTCAGATTCCTCGCCCACAAGAAATTCCTTCCAGCGCAGATTATATTTCTGATCACCGTATAGAGGCAGGCCCGCATGTGCCATCTGCACCCGGATCTGGTGATGACGGCCCGTCTCCAGTTCAATCTCTGCAAAGAGATACTTTTTCTGCTCTCCCCATACCCTGATCACCCGAAATGTGAGCCCGGCACGCTTCGCATCCCTGCTGCCCCTGGCTGCCACGGAAGAGGTGTTTGTCCGGCCATCCTTCACAAGATAATCCTCAAGATGAAATGCAGATCCGGCCCGGTAGTTATTCCCAAGATGTTCATTCTTCTGGCTGGTGCTCCCCGGACACTTATTCTCCGGGCCGCTTTCCTCCTGCTGCCATGCAGAGCCTTCACCCGGCTTCACATCTGCTTCTGCCCGTTCATCATTTTGCGTCACGCAGCAGACTGCCTGATATACTTTTTTCATGCCCCCGTCCGCGGCCTGGCCGGAGAGGCTGGCCGCCGCGCGCTTTGTCTTTGCAAATACAAGAACGCCCTCCACCGGCTGATCCAGACGGTGAACGACGAAAACCTGCGCGCCGAGAACATTTCTCAGCATACTCACCATATCCTTCTGCCCGATCCTCGCACTCTGCACCGGAATGCCCGCAGCCTTGCGGCAGACGATCAGCTCTTTGTCTTCATATAGAATATCCAGATTTTCCTGAGCCATTTTTCAATCTCCACTTTCTGTTTCTCCAGAGCGTCCTGAAATATGCCTGTAACCTCTTTTATTTACGGAAAGAATATTTCCGCCTGTGGACGGATTTTGGGCAGGGATTTTCATTCAAATTGTTTGAGACCCTGACAGGGACGTAAATCTTCATATACAGGCGGCCATATAAAACGGCAGATACAGCACGCCGTTTTCGTATTTCAGGTCTTTGGAATAAAAAACATATTTTTCTTCATTGCGCAGCTGATATTTCTCTATGAAATAATCAAAAGATTTGTGTGATCTGTACCCGGAAGATTTCACCTCTATGGGACACAGCTTTCTCTTTTTGACGATCAGAAAATCGATCTCATATTTTTTTTCGTTTGCGGTATTCTGCGGACAGTAGAGGAATTCATGAAAATATAATTCGTATCCATTTGCGCGGAGCATCTGCGCGATCATATTTTCAAGAATCATGCCCTGATCGATCCCAAGTCTGTCAAAGATTAATGCTTTGTAGATATCTGTCCCTGTCTCGCCCTGGTTCTTCATCATTTGTGTTATCAAAAGGCCCGTATCGCCCATGTACAATTTGAAGTTGCTTCTGTCCGCAAACGCCTCCAGGGATACTTCCGGTTTTGTGACGTTGATACATTCGTTTCCAATCATGGACTCAGCAACAAAATTTACTGCATCGACGTAATTTTTATATCGGGCGTTTTTGTCCACAAGCGAGAAGCGGAAATGCGAGTTGTGATTTTCCAGCTGCTCCGGAATCGTTCTGAAAATCACAGAGGCTTTTTCTCTGCTGTCGCTGTCATATTTCTTTAAATCGTCTTCATAGAGCGCGAGAATGTTTCTCTTTACAAAATCAATCTGCTCAAAAGATTTTCCTTCGGTAAGGGCAGCGACTGCCTGCGGCATACCTCCGACCGTCATATAGGTGCGGAAACGCTGCATGATTCTTCTGTGTATGGCATCCCCCAGGGCTTTTCTTTTCTCAAAGGCATCCCGGATCGCGGGGAGTGTGACCGTATCTCTCTGCGCCCACAGAAATTCCTCAAAATCCATAGGATACATTTTCAGCCGGTATTCTTCGGAGGGAATCAGAATATCCTGTACATTCTTTTTGATGGAGATCAGCGAGCCCGTCTCAATGTAATCGAACCGTCCGTCCGCTACCAAATATTTGATTGCCTGTCTTGCGGCAGGAAATAGCTGTACTTCATCAAAGATGATGACAGATTTTTTCTCCGGGAGCGTTTTTCCTTTCAGAAGAAAAAGATTTCTGAAAAATGTATTCAGATCGCCGATATTCTCCTCAAAATTGTTTTTGACGTCCCTGCGCTCCTGTGCAAAGTCCAATATCATGTAGTCGTCATACTCGTTTTGTGCAAAGAATTTTACAATGGTGCTTTTTCCGGTACGTCTGGCGCCTTCCAGCATCAGCGCTGAAGTGCCCTGGGATAATTGTTTCCAACGCAGCATCGAATCATAGATTTTTCGCCTGAATATCATATTTTCCTCATTTCCGCAGCCGTTCTGAGCGCATACTGCAAAGTCTGTATGGATCATTATTCCCGAATTTTTCAATTTTATTATCGTACTTTTTCACGAATTTGTCAATTTTATACCATGAGTTTTTCACGAATTTTCAAATTCTGGCCGAGATACTTGTAGCTGTCAAAATAAGTGGACACAAACCTGTAGCAGACACAAACCTGCATTTAATCAGATGCGGTCAATAAATCAACAACTAAATGAGAGTTTTTCTCAAATATATGTTGATTTTTTTGAGATTTTGCGTATAATTAATAAAAGGAGGGATGGACTATGCTCATTCAATTCAGGTTTAAAAATTTTAAATCATTCAGAGAAGATACCATTCTTGATCTTTCTGCGACAAAGATAACAGAGTATTCTGACCGGGTGATTCAGGTCGGAACAGAAAAACTTCTGCCCACAGCAGCTATTTACGGCGCTAATGCAAGCGGAAAATCCAATGTGATCGAAGCATTTCTCTATATGACTACTTATGTAATGGACTCTTTTGCTTATGGCGGAGAAACCGACGACAAAAAATCAAAAACAAGAAAGCCCAGGCTTACTCCGTTTTTATTTGACAGTACCAGCAAAGATGTCGAGTCCTCTTTTGAGGTCTATTTTATAACTTCTGAAGAAAATGGCTTTAAATCATATAATTACGGTTTTACGTTAAAGCAAAGCGGTGTTGTTGAAGAGTGGCTTAACACAAAAGCAAAAACAGCAAGAGAATATAAATCTGTATTTTACCGCAATGGCAGTGAGCTTGATCTATCCGGTCTGCCAGGAAAAATGAGAGATATTATTAAGGTATCTCTCTATGATGAAGCATTAGTGGTTTCTCTCGGTGCAAAGCAGCGTATCTCTAAGCTCAAAATGATCAGAGACTGGTTCTGTAATATTAATTTTACCAATTTCGGAAATCCGTTTGAGAACGCCTTTCTCTCGTCGATGATTCCGGAAGGATTCGCAGACGATAAATCTGTCCAAAAGAAAGTTATTGACTACTTTGCAGCCTTTGATCCTTCAATCATTGGATTTAACATCAAAGTGATCAAAAATGACAGCGAGGATGTAAAGCAGGTAGAAATTGACGCTGTCCATCATATGATCGGATCTGATGAAACAGCCCAGATTCCGCTGCAGGACGAATCTGACGGCACACTGAAAATGTTTGCACTGTATCCGGCTTTACAGGATACATTAAACACTGGAAGCGTTCTTTTCATCGACGAGTTAAACGCCAGGCTGCATCCACTGCTTGTTCGGAGTTTTTTAATTATGTTCCTGAATCCGGAAACAAATCCGAAGCATGCTCAATTAGTTTTTACAACACACGATTCGTGGCAGTTGTCCAATAACCTGCTGCGCAGAGATGAAATATGGTTTACCGAGAAAGCCCCATCCGGAGTGTCAACACTTTACTCCCTTGCTGATTTCACAGATGATGACGGTTCAAAAATACGAAAGGACGAAAGCTACGAGAAAAATTATCTTCTCGGCAAATACGGGGCGATTCCAACCCTTAAATATTTTGATATGTTTAGGGGGGATTAATATGGCGAGAGCAGACCGAACAGGCAAAAGGAAACCAAGAGAGGCATTCAGGACAAGAACTCCAGATCTCGGTTATTACTTTATTGTAACAGACGCCAGGGAAACAGAGGAAAATTATCTATACGGCCTCCGGGATTCTCTCCCAAGAGAACTTCGGGGACGTATTGTTATCAAAGTCTCCAAGGCGAAAACGCAGGAACTGGTTAAGAGCTGCAAAGAACAGGCAGCTCTTGAACCTCAGTATGGACAGCCCTGGATTGTTTTTGACAGGGACAGGGTCATGAATTTTGATGAGATCATCGCACAGGCTCAAAGAGAAGGGGTTCATGCCGGATGGTCCAATCCCTGCATTGAAATCTGGTTTGACGCGTATTTCGGGAAAATGCACTCTTACAGCGACTCTGTAGTGTGCTGCAGGAAATTTGCAGAAATTTATAAGCAGAAAACCGGTCAGGAGTATCACAAGGATAATCCGCAGATTTACGCAATACTTAATCGGTTTGGAAATGAAGACCGGGCAATTCAAATTGCGGATAACAGGCTGCAGGGATATTTACGAGATGGTGTGAAAAATCCTTCGGAAATGTGTCCAGGCAGCACTGTATGTAAATTAGTTGAAGAAATCCGCCACAAAATCCACACATGGAAAGAAGGAAAATCTTTATAGTATTTTCCAGTGAAAATCAACAGACACGATAAGGCGGCACAGAGTCAGTACCTCATAATACTGATCTGTGCCGTCATCCTTTTCATCATATTGTCGCATTAAAATCAATCGGAAGATATTTCCGGCAAGTCTGCCATCATTTTTCCTTTTCTACATTTTAAACCGATACCCGACGCCCCAGATCGTCTCGATATACTGCGGCTTCGAGGACTGTTTCTCAATCTTTTCACGGATCTTCTTGATGTGTACCGTGACTGTCGCGATATCCCCGATCGACTCCATATCCCAGATCTCCCGGAACAGCTCTTCTTTCGTAAACACATGGTTCGGATTCTGCGCAAGGAACGTCAGAAGGTCAAATTCCTTTGTCGTAAAATTCTTTTCTTCACCGTCGATCCAGACGCGGCGGGCCGTCTTGTCGATCTTGATACCCCGGACTTCGACGATATCATTTTCCTGCACATTGCTGTTGACCAGGCGCTCATACCTCGCCAGATGCGCCTTGACGCGCGCAACCAGCTCGCTCGGGCTGAACGGCTTTGTCATATAATCGTCCGCCCCGAGTCCGAGTCCCCGGATCTTGTCGATATCGTCCTTCTTCGCGGAAACCATGATGATCGGTATGTTTTTCTTCTCGCGGATCTGCCGGCAGATCTCAAAGCCGTCCAGCCCCGGAAGCATCAGATCCAGGATCACCAGGTCAAATTCCTCATCCAGCGCGCGCATAAGCCCCCGGTCGCCGGAATTTTCCGTCTGCACCGCAAATCCTGACAGCTCCAGATAATCCTTTTCTAGATCCGCAATCGCGATCTCGTCCTCCACGATCAAAATTCTGCTCATATCCACGGCCCTCCTGATCTCTTATTCATTTCCGCGGTCACTCATAAGCGCGGCTTTCCTGATATTTTCTCACAACAAAATGCATAACCGTCCCTTCGCCGACCCTGCTCGTCGCCCAGATCCGTCCTCCGTGATCTTCCACGATCTTTTTCACGATGGACAGGCCGATCCCGCTGCCGCCCTGCGCTGAATTGCGGGACTGATCCGTCCTGTAAAAGCGGTCAAAAATGGACACCAGCTCCTGGTTCGGGATTCCCTTTCCATTGTCCTCGAGCTCCACCTGGATAAAATCTCCGGCGTCCATGACGCGCAGCTGCACGTATTTTCTGTCCTTATCCATATATTTGACCGAGTTTCCGATGATATTGTTGATCACGCGCTTGAGCTGCTCCGCGTCCGCAATGATCAGGGTGCCGGGCTCCACCGTATTGATGTAGGAGAACACGATATTTCTCTCCCGCATCTCCAGTCCAACTTCCTCCGCACAGTCGTCAAAATATTCCCCGACGTCGATCCTGTTGAAATTGTAGGGAATCTTGTTTGTGTCAATTTTGGAATAAAATGTCAATTCATTGATCAGGCGATCCATATCGTTCGCCTTGATATAGATCGTGCGGATATACCGGTCCATCTTTTCCGGCGTGTCCGCCACGCCGTCCATGATCCCTTCGACGTATCCCTTGACTGCCGTGATCGGCGTCTTCAGATCGTGCGAAATATTGCTGATCAGCTCCTTGCTCTGGCGGTCAAACGACTTTTTTTCCTCGTCCAGATCCTTCAGCCTCTGCCGCATCTCATCAAAATCCCTGCAGAGCTCGCTGATCTCATCCTTACCCTTCACATTCAGCTCAAAATCGAAATCCTCTTCCTTAATGTGGTGTGTGGCCTCGCTGAGCTTCTGCAGCGGCGTATGGATACCAGTATAGATCCAGATGATCATCAGGAACGCCGCGAAGATCAGGATCACGATGATGGAGATCAGCAGATCCATGATCAGCCTGCCATTCTGGGCGATGATCTCGCTCACAGAGGAAACGATAAAAATACTCAGCTCAGAGGATGCTTCTTCGTCCCCGGATGCAGTGGAATCTGCCGGAATTTCCGCATCAGAGCCGTCCTGCACTGCGGATCCTGCAGATTCGGATCCCGTGGGCTTTGCAGTATCGGAATCTGCAGGTATCCGGATGTCCAGCTGCTTTACAAACACCTGGATATCCCGCCCGATATAGGAGCCCCCGTCCGATGCGCTGCTGAAGCCGCGGAATGCCGGAAGCGCCTCAAACAGCTCGTCGGACGCATCTTCAGAGCCGTTGAAATACAGATCCTGATTCCTGCGCACGATCAGATAAGAATGTTTATAGCTGAGCTCCTGATTGATCTGCTCCAGATAATCCTGATCCAGAAAACGCTCCGGCCTGCTGTGCGCCTGCTTTTCCAGATTTTCAAAAATCTCCTGCGTGGCCTGCCCAATCAGATGCATGGAATCCGATATGTTTCTCACCGAGACAGATATGCCGTAGCTTTTCTCGATTGCTTGCTTCTGGAAATTCGTAAATCCCCAGAACGCCACGCCAAACAGAAGAAACGGCACAAGAATAATGACCAGGAAAGCGATAATAAGCCTCGTCTTTAACTTCATAAATTCACCTGTTTTCTATGTATCATTCAGTATAACACATCGTTTTTCCTTTTTCACCTAAACAAAACCCGATATTTCTAAATTTTTTATTAAATATATCACACTTTGTTATTGCATGGGTCAAAGGTCAAAAGTGGTATCTAACCCCGGAAAATAAAGAGGCTGCCGCAGTACGTACACGGACCTGTGACAACCCGATGCGTATTCTGCGGCAGCCTCTCTCAGGATTCATTCCTGCCTGTCAGCCGTTTTTCAAATATTTTTCAGATATTTTTTCAGATCCTCCGCCTTGTCCAGTTTCTCCCACGGAAGATCCAGATCGTCCCTGCCGAAATGTCCGTACGCGGCCGTCTGCTTATAGATCGGGCGGCGCAGATCCAGCATTTTGATGATCCCTGCAGGACGCAGGTCGAAATTCTCTCTCACAATCTCGGTCAGCTTCTCATCCGAGAGCTTTCCCGTGCCGGAGGTATTCACCATGACGGAGGTCGGCTGCGCGACGCCGATCGCGTAGGACAGCTGAATCTCGCATCTGTCGGCCAGTCCTGCCGCGACGATATTTTTTGCAACGTAGCGGGCCGCATACGCCGCAGAGCGGTCTACCTTCGTGCAGTCCTTTCCGGAAAATGCGCCGCCGCCGTGTCTCGCGTATCCGCCGTAGGTGTCCACGATGATCTTGCGGCCGGTCAGCCCGCTGTCCCCGTGCGGTCCGCCGATCACAAAACGTCCCGTCGGGTTGATGAAGAATTTTGTATCGCTGTCGACCATGTTCTCCGGCAGAACCACATCAAAGACATATTTTCTGATATCCTCATGGATCTGCTCCTGCGTGACCTCCGGGTCATGCTGCGTGGAGAGAACCACCGCATCCAGCCTGGAAGGCCTTCCGTTTTCATCGTACTCCACAGTCACCTGCGTCTTGCCGTCCGGGCGGAGATACGGCAGCGTGCCGTCCTTTCTCACCTTTGTGAGCTGGCGGGCAAGCCTGTGCGCCAGAGAGATCGGATACGGCATATATTCCGGCGTCTCATTTACCGCGTATCCGAACATCATGCCCTGGTCGCCCGCGCCGATCGCCTCGATCTCATCGTCCGTCATCGTGTTTTCCTTCGCCTCGAGCGCCTTGTCCACGCCGAGCGCGATGTCCGCGGACTGCTCGTCGATCGCCGTGATCACACCGCAGGTATCCGCGTCAAAACCAAATTTTCCGCGCGTATAGCCGATCTCACGCACCGTATCGCGCACGATCTTCTGAATGTCCACATAGGCATTCGTCGTGATCTCTCCCATCACAAGCACCAGGCCCGTCGTCGTGGCCGTCTCGCAGGCCACGCGGCTCATCGGATCCTTCTCAAGCAGGGCGTCCAGAATCGCGTCCGAGATCTGGTCGCACATTTTGTCCGGATGACCTTCCGTGACCGACTCCGAAGTAAACAGTAATTTGTCCATCTGTACCTTCCTTTCCTTCATATGCATGGACTGCTTTTCTTCTCCTTTAAGGAAATTACAGGATGTTTTTTCGTAATAAAAAATCCGCCGGAAAGGCGGACTCAATCAACATCATCAAATCCCCTTATTGTTCGATTTTACTCGCTCAGGCTGGCACCTTCCGTCTCCGGGGTTGCCGTGGCTTCACAGATCCTATGTATCTCCACCACTCTGAATAAGAGAAAAGCA
>CANRBX010000018.1 GCA_947628955.1 uncultured Lachnospiraceae bacterium
ACAGTTCTTGAGAAGGCATTCTCAAACACAGTTGATAATTTTTTTCATAATAGCCTCCGGTGTACCAGACGCCGGGGGCACTCCTCATTTATGGGCCCTTTTCTCTCCCGTCTCTCTTCATCCCTCTTTCAGCACCTGAATCTCCAGATAGTCAAACGGGATCTCTTCCATAAAGCTGTCCTGATAGAAGCGCGCCTTGCTGTGGCGCTGGAACTGCGCCACAGTCGTATCAAGCCAGATCGGCCTGCCCAGATCAAATTCCCGGCAGATCTCATCCAGCCCGCGGAAGATTTTGTGCGTGCGGGTATCCCCGCTCTCTTCCTCGTAGACCGTGTCCCGGAGCATCCGGTTGTCTTTCCACAATTTTCCCCACAGACGAAACATAGGCTGCCTCCCGATTCATTCCTCATTCAAATATTCGTAAACCATCTCCGACAGCTTCGAGATCCGGCTGATCGCCTGATCCTTGTTCTCCCAGTCGCTTGAGAGGACGACCAGTATGTAATCGCACGACTCGCCGTAGACGATCGCGGCGTCATTTTCCGTCGTATCCATCTCGCCGGTCTTGTTCCCGCACAGCACGCCCTCCGGAAGCCCGGCGGGTATCTTGTAGCGCGTGTGCTGGTTCAGCATCATCTGTTCAATCTCCGCGCCTGTCGAACGATTCACCCAGGCTCTGCGGTATACATCCTCCAGAAGCTTGCCGCAGTCCTTCGCGGCCACCTGATTGTTGTGCTCCTGGTCGAGCACCGTGGCGGAATCATTAAAGCCGTTATACTCAACCGTCATATCGCTGAAGCCGTAATTTCTGATAAACTCGTCCACCTGCGCAATCCCGTCGGCATAGCTGGAATCGCCCAGAAGGTACAGCAGCCGATTTGTGGCCTCATTGTCACTGTCCGAAATCATGCGCCCGAGCAGGGACACCACTTCCTCCGTCCGTTCCAGCTTTCCGTCCTCGATCGCCTTGTAGACCGCCCCCATCACGAACAGCTTCATTACGCTGGCGGATTTCATCGGCCGGTCATTGATCACAAAGCTCTCATCTGTCTCCAGATTTTTGACGTAGACAGACCAGTCCCCGTCATAGCCGGAAATCTGCTTTTGCAGCTGACGGCTGAGCACGGCAAACGACCGGTACTCCACTGTCCCCACCATTCCGGCAGTAATCCCGGAATTTCCCGTCCAGAGCTCGAGCAGAGTCGGATGGTATTCCGCCAGGGCTTCCTCTGTCTCCGGCATTGCCATCGGAACCTGCAGATCGTCCGGCACAGACACGAGCAGGCGTTTCCACAGATCCTTCCCTTTTTCGGACGCATTCGCCCCGGCGGTCTTATCTGTCTTGTCCGTCTCATCCGGCGCGTCCGTCCCGTCCGCCTGCGCTGCCGCAAGCTCCGCCAGAGTCAGCACGGCCTCTTCGGATTGCGCCTCGGACTCACTCTCAGATTCCGCCTCAATATCCGCGCGGCCTGCCGTCTGCCCCGTCCCAGCGGCGCCCTGCGCCGGGCTTCTGTAAACCGCAGACGCCTCTTTTGCAAGCTGCTTCCCGTTCAGCGCAAAGAATAACAACACGAACAGGATCATAAAGAAGATCTCCGTCTTCAGCGGCCTGTATTCTTCTATGATATCTTCCAGTATTTTCTTCATCCTTCACCATCAGACTTTCCTGAATCCTGTGCCCTTTGATCATGACGCCAGGTCAAAATGACATCTCTGACCCCGCCGGCAGGCCTGCCGTATGTCAGTGTCCCTGCCCCTGATGTCATCATATGAGCTGCCCGACAAATGAACCTGCCGGCCCTATGGAGTGAAAAACATGCCGGCCTGTTTTTCATGTCCATTTGTCCCCTGGCTCATCATATCATAAACTTGCATCTCCCGCAAGCGGCACCCGCACAAAGAACAGGCCTCCGGAAAAAACTGCCGGAAGCCGCCGGAAACTGCCGGAACTGCCGGAAAACCGCCAAAAACTGCCGGAAACTGCCGGAAGCCGCCGGAAGCTGCCGGAACTGCCGGAAAACCGCCAAAAACTGCCGGAAATTGCCGGAAGACCGCCGGAAGCTGCCGGAAACATGCAGCACACACCAGAACGCGCAGCCAAAAGCATGTAAAAACATGCAAAACGCGAACCTTCCGTTGAGGGAGCGTGAAAAATATGGTAAACTATCCTGAAGCACACATTATATCCATGATGCCAGGATTGTGGGAGTGCGCAGCACGGAACAATCCGTATGGCATCATTTGACCCCAACATCATATCCATGGGAGGGAATGATCATGGCAGAACGAAGAGAAACCGGGCTGATCCACATCTACTGCGGGGACGGCAAGGGAAAGACGACCACCGGCATGGGGCTCTGTGTCCGGGCCGCAGGCGCCGGCCTGCGCGTCCTGATCTACCAGTTTATGAAGGACAATTCGACCAGCGAGCGCGGCATTCTCGCGCTTTCGGATCGCATCACGGTCGTGGACGGGCTGGCGCAGGAAAAATTCAGCTTCCAGATGACCCCGGAGGAAAAGGAGCAGCGCCGCAGCTACTATGCGCAGCAGTTCCGGGCCGTGACACAGAAGGCCGTCTCCGAACATTACGACGTACTGTTTCTCGACGAGGTCATCTACACGATCCGCGCCGGCCTGCTCGACGAAAGCCTGGTCCTCGACTTTCTGAAAAAAAAGCCGGCCGGCCTCGAAGTCATCCTGACCGGGCAGAACCCGGGTCCGGCGCTCATCGAGACAGCCGACTATGTGTCTGAGATCCGCAAGATCAAACATCCCTTCGACCGGGGGCTCCCCGCCCGCAGAGGAATCGAGCGCTGAGGACAGCCGCGCCCCGGGCAGGACGTCTGCCCTGAGATGTTCCTGCCCCTGCGTGAACCAATGCCATGACGCCGGGGTCAAATGACGCCATTGCTACGTAAACAGCTCCAGACATCTGTGCTTCTTTCCGAAAATATAATTGTACTCCAGAATATGATAGTCGTTGACCATCTCATAGTACGGCGACTCTTCGTCGTCCAGCGTGTAGAAATCGCCGTCCTTCGTCCAGTATCCGCCGGCCGCCAGCACCGGGAGCTCCTCGCTCAAATCGGCCAGATATCTCTGGTATCCGGTCATCGGCAGATCCAGGCGCTCCGCCAGGATACTGTACAGATAATTGAGGCTCGTTTTTTCGATCGTCTCCTCCTCGATGTCGTAGTTCGCCCACGCGACAAACGGCACCTTGTATTTCTCCATCAGCTCCTCCGGCGTCAGCTCTTCCTCATTGCCGATCAGCCTCAGATATGTATCATCGCCAAGGTTCGGCTGGTGGTCTCCGAACATGATGATCACCGTCGGCTCCTCCTGCTCTGAGAAATATCCGACCAGCTTCTCAAACGCCCGGTCCGACTCGCGGACCAGATTCGCGTAAACCTGCGCCTTCTCCACATCGATCCCCCTGGTCAGCACGCGCAGCGAATTGTCGAGGTTCCTGGTATTTGACAGGGAATATCCCCCGTGATCCTGTACCGTGACATTGTAGCTGAACAGCGGCGCATCCGATCTCGCGTTGTTCTTGTTGTATTCTTCGACAATGCGCTCGAAAAGCTCCTCGTCAGAAATATAGTTCCGGATGTATTCCGGCTGGACGAAATTCACCCTGGCATAGTATTTGTCAAATCCGATCTGCGGGTAGACAATGTTCCGGCGGTAATTCGTCCCGCGGTACGGATGCATGGCAAGCGTGTAATATCCGGCGCTCTTGAGCTCCGATGCCAGAGACGGCATCGCTCCGCGTACAAACAGGTGGAACCCGACCGAAGACGGCGGCAGGAAGCCCATCGTGCAGCCCGTCAGGAACTCATACTCGGAATTCGGCGTGTTTGCCCCGAAAATGGAGGCATACGCCGTCCCCTTGATCGTATTTTCCGTAAGGCTGTGCAAAAACGGCATGTAGTCCTCAGAAAACTCCAGCCCGTTTCCGATATCGGTGTAGTCCGCCAGCGATTCGTTCATGATCACGATCACATTCGGAGCCCCCTCCGCGGCAGTGCTCTCCGTCTCCTCCGTGAGGCCGGCAGCCGTCACCTTTGAAAGGCCGGCCGGAAAACTGACCGCATTCTTCTCCTCATCCGGATCATCCTGGCCGCCGTCATCCGTCTTCTCCGGTATCTCCACGTAGGCCGAAGCCAGCTCCTCCACGCGCTCCAGAGAGTAGTCGTCCGGCTTGTCCGCAGCCAGATAAAAGCATGTGCACAGCGTCGTAAAAATCATGTCGTACTTCTTGTAGCGCAGCTGATGCGTATACCCCTCCGACCGGATATCATGGTCCTGCAGAAACGACGTCTGGCAGCAGATATGGAAAAAGCTGCCCGCGGACACAAACCAGGCCCCGGCAAGCGCCACGCGCTGCTTCCATGCGAACAGGCGGAAGCCCCGCAGCTTGAAGCTGAGCACGCAGATCGTGAAGGTCAGAAAAACCTCCATGAAAATATACCAGTCTATCTCATACTCATAGCCTGCGGCCACGGTCAGCGCAGTTCCCAGCGAGAACAGGTCGCCCCCCGAGATCGCCATGCCGCGGAACACGATGATAAAGCAGTTGACGATCCCGATCACGGCGATCGGCACGGCCAGCAGCACGGCCGAAGCGCGCACGCTCCCCGTGATGAGCAGGAACGCGAGCATCACGGTAAACAGGAACCAGAACGTGAAGAAAAGCGCGATCTTGTCCAGTTCAAAAAATTTGATCTTGAATTTAACAGCATTCAGGTACAGCAGTGAAAAATAAACCGCAAACGGGGTCAGCACACACCAGAGCCACCCGAGCCTGCGGTTCGTGCGGTCCGGCAGGCGGTTCGGCACAAGGCTCAGCGCGATCAGCGCCGTCGTGGCAATGATCATGAACCATGTCCTCGGCGTGGTAAACAGAGAGGCAAACAGGCCTCCCTCCCCGTAATAAGACGGATGGGCACAGTACCAGCACAGCAGCAGCACGTATCCGGCGGCTGCCGCGATCCTGCCCGCAGTCCGAATGTATCTCCTGATCCTTTCTTCTGTCTCCTGCGACAGTTTTTTCATGACTGCCGGCGCCTTTCCGCCGGCTTTTATCTCTGGCATACGTATCTCTCTTTTCCATTAAAAATGCATCCGGGTCCGGCAGATCCGGCACGGCAGACACACCCCCAACCTGCGGCCGCCCGGCATCGTGCGCGATCCCCCTCTGCCTCCCTGTACGCAACAGGGGATGCCGCGGACAGAACCCCTCTGCCGCAGCACCCCGCGTCTGTTTTCATGTATCGCCCGGCAGACAGTCCCATGCACGCCGAGAGCGCTCCGGCTCCCGTGCGGATCATGGCCTCTGCTGCCTGCCCCGGCTTTTGTCATTCCTGCCTGCGCGCCGCGCAAAGACAGGATCCCCGCAGTGTCTTACAGACGTTTCAGCAGTTCCTCTCTCTCTTTCTCATAGCCCGGCTTGCCAAGGAGCGCAAACATATTTCTCTTGTAGCTCTCCACGCCCGGCTGGTTGAACGGGTTCACGCCCAGTACATATCCGCTCACACCGCATGCGAACTCAAAGAAGTAGAACAGTTCTCCCAGGCTGAACTCGTCCTGCCTCGGAATGTTCACGACAAGGTTCGGAACATTGCCGTCCGTATGCGCGAGGATCGTCCCGTTCATCGCGCTCTTATTTACAAAATCAACGGTCTTGCCCGCAAGGTAGTTCAGGCCGTCAAGATCCACCGGCTCCTCGCCGATCGTAAGCCCGCATCTGGATTCCTCCACATTCAGGACTGTCTCGAAGAGTGTACGGCTGCCGTCCTGGATAAACTGACCCATTGAGTGGAGATCTGTCGTCAGATCTACCGATGCAGGGAAGATTCCCTTCTGGTCTTTTCCTTCACTCTCGCCGTAGAGCTGCTTCCACCACTCGGAAACATAGTGCAGGCTCGGCTCGTAATTCGCCAGAACCTCGATGCCCTTGCCCTTTCTGAGCAGGATGTTGCGGAGCGCCGCATACTGCAGCGCGTCGTTTTCCTCAAAATCAGCCTCCAGCGCGCGCTTTCTCGCAGAGGCCGCGCCCTCCATCAGCTTATCGATATCCGCGCCGCTCGCCGCGATCGGAAGAAGGCCGACCGCCGTCAGCACGGAAAAACGCCCTCCGACGTCGTCCGGAACCACAAAGGTCTCATAGCCCTCTGCGGTCGCAAGGCTCTTGAGCGCTCCCCTCGCCTTGTCCGTCGTCGCATAGATGCGCTTCGCCGCTTCCTCTTTGCCGTACTTCTTCTCCAGCATCGCCTTGAAAATGCGGAAAGCGATCGCCGGCTCTGTCGTCGTGCCGGATTTGGAGATCACATTCACAGAGAAATCCCTGTCCCCGACCACATCGATCAGGTGCTGAATGTACGTGCTGCTGATGCTGTTCCCGACAAAGTAGATCTCCGGAGCCTTGCGGATCTCCTTCGACACCGTATTGTAAAAGCTGTGGCGCAGGAACTCGATCGCCGCTCTCGCTCCCAGATAGGAACCGCCGATACCGATCACAAGCAGTACCTCGCTGTCGCCCTTGATCTTCTCCGCGGCCTTCCTGATCCGGACAAATTCGTCCTTATCGTAGTCAGCCGGAAGATCGATCCATCCCAGGAAGTCATTGCCCGCTCCCTGTCTGGACACCAGCAATTCCTTCGCATCCGCAACGATTTTTTTCATCGACGCAACCTCGCCCTCAGAGACGAAGCAGGCCGCCTTTGAATAGTCAAATGCTACTCTGTTTCCCATACCACAACATCTCCTTTTCGTGCTTTTTAGAACCTGCCCGAAGCCCGGTACCTTCTCTCCCGAATCCGTGCGGTTCCCCCGATACATATTCGCAGTTCAGGACGCCTGCACTTTAACGCTATGCCGTCCTGCATCCCGGTCTCATACATTTTAGCAGACCTGCACAGCTTGTGCAAGTGCCTTTTCCAACAACGCAGCCATATCCTGGGCAAAAAATTGCCGTTCATACCCGGTGTCATTAAGTTTAACTTCTGCGGCTGTCAGCTAACTGACATTGCGGAGCGGACAGCAGCGCAAAATACTATCCGGAAATGCTGCGCGCAGGGGCTGCCTGCCGCAAAGCGGGCGGCCGCGTCGGAAATCATAAGCCGCGGTGTGCCTGCGCCGCGGGTCCGGTCCCTCCGGGCGCAGGCCCTATGACAGAAATTCCTTCAGCACCTCCCTCAGGATGCGCTCCTGCTCCCCGGGATCCATGTGCCGCAGGATCTCCGCATTCCGTTCCCGCTCCGAGGATGCGGCCGTCTCCTGCATCCCGGCCTTCAGCCGGGTCAGGTTCTCCTTCAGCTCGCTCTTCTCCTTCTGGGCGCGCGACTGTGCCTGCACAGCCGCCGCACTTTCCTTTGCGGCCTTGCGCTTCGGCCTGCGCCGGCTTTCCACGGAGACGATCGGGGCCGGCTCCTCCGCCTCATACGCCCGGGCCGCGTCCTCGCCGTAATCACGCGCGGCTCCGCTGTTCTCCAGATAATCGGTAAGCTGTACCTCCAGGCAGTTTTTTCTGTAGCCCGTATCCGCGATCCCGTACGCCGCCGCTGTGAGCAGCATCGCCAGAATGCCCATCCAGAAATACATGTTTCCGCTCATCACCGTGCCTCCGCCGCGCACCGTAAGCACGGTCCCCACGGCGGCGCACACAACGCTGACCACGAGAAGCTCCGCCCCCAGCCGCCTCCAGCGGTGCAGTCCCATGCCCCAGAAGCGGTACTCCATCAGATTCTTCCGGATCAGGGCCTGTACATCTCCCACCTTGTCATTCAGATGCCTGCAGTATTGAAAACGCTGCCTTAACTGCTGCAGAAACCGGCCGTCCGGCTCCCCGGTATTTCTCGTGTCCTTTATCAGTCCGTCGTATATCTGCCGAAGGATCATCTGGCTGGCGACTCCGGCCACGCAGGCCGCCGCAAGTAAATAGAGCAACAAATTCTTTTCCATGATGAACTGTAACATGATGGAATCCCCCTTTTTTTAAATTGCCAGGAGCGTTGCGATTCATCCCGCGGGCGGCAGATATCCCGAAAGCCGGCTGCCGGGCCCTTCCGCCCTTCCGGAAATGAAGAAGGCGATACCTCACGACGGCGCCAGTCGCCGCAATCGCTCAAGTATCGCCATTATAGCCGGAAATATTTGGTTTGCAAAGAAAAATCGTTCGACAAATTCGCGCCCTGCGCGACGAAATCAGACCCTCAAAACCGTTCTCGGGAAGGGGTACATTTTTTCTCAGGCGGAGAATTTCTGTCACCTGACACTTCTTCTGAAGCCGGCGGATCCTCCGGGCGTCCTTCTGAACCAATCTCTTGATATTAAGATTAAATGATGCCGTACGGATTGTTCCGCGCTTCGCTGTCTCCGCTCTGGGCGTTGCTAAACGGGCAGCACTGGCGCCTGGCACCCCGCAATCCTGCCCGACATTCGAAAGTCCGCCCGGGATATTTACATTCTGCCCAGCAGGCTCTCCACAAGCCGCACGCTGTGCTCGACCGCTTTTTTCTCGAAAACCGGATAATCCTCCGACGCGCTGTCGTCCGCCTTGTCCGAGATCGCCCGGATGATCACAAACGGTATCCGGTTCAGATAGGCAGTCTGCGCGATCGCCGCGCCCTCCATCTCCGTGCAGTATCCGTGGAACAGCTCCGTGATCCGCTCCTTTACGGCCCGGTCCGCGACAAACTGGTCGCCGCTGACCACACGCCCCCGGAACACATGGATCTCCGGGTTCACCTCCCGGCAGACCTTCTCCGCGCGGTCCGCAAGCTCCCTGTCCGCCTCAAAGGAAAACACATCCATCTGCGGGATCTGCCCCGGCGCATAGCCGAAATTCACCGCGTCCATATCGTGGTGCACGACGTCCGTGGAGATCACGATGTCCCCGATATCGATCTGCGCGTTCAGCGATCCTGCGATCCCCGTGTTGATCACCGCGTCCACCTGAAATTCATCCACCAGGATCTGCGCGCACACCGCCGCGTTTACCTTGCCGACTCCGCTGCGCACGACCACGGCCGGCTGTCCGCCCAGAACGCCCTCGCAGAAATCCATCCCGGCCTTTTGAAGCTCGCGCTGAACGATCATGTCCCTCTTAAGCTGCTCTACCTCAACGTCCATCGCGCCGATAATTCCCATTTTTGTCATCTGAAATCCTCCCATCTGCTCATGCTGCGCCGGCCCCGGGATCACTCTCAGGCTCCGATCCGCTTTCCTGCGTCTTCGCGCCCCCGGCTGCCTGCGCGGCGCTGTTCGCCGCCGCCTCAAATTCCTCCACTGCTTCCGCGACATCCGTGCCGTCCCCGATCTTCTGGAGCATCGTCCACCACGCGGTGCGGGCGTCCGCCCAGCCCGGCGTCACCTGGTAATAATCGCCCATGTACTGCGCAAAAATGCCGTACTCGCTCATCAGTGCGTCGTTCGCATAGAGCTCCGGCAGTTCACGCACCGGCCAGTACGTCGACATCAGAACCGCCTTTGCATACTGGCTGTCATTCTCCGTGACAAACCGGATAAAAGTCTTCGCTGCCTCGATCCGATCCTCGTCGCCATTGTCGAAAATACCGAACCCCCAGATTCCGCCCTGCAGCGTCGGCTCGCCCTCGCTGGTCGGAAACGCCATCGGGAGCATGTCAAAGTCGAGCTCCGGATTTTTGACGATCTGGGTGATCTCCTGGGACACATTCCAGCAGAACGCCATCGCCAGCTTTCCGGCGGCAAACTGCTCGATCTCATCTGCGCCGAGCGCCTCCTTGTCAAAATGAATCCCCTCCAGGCCGCTCAGCAGCTCCAGCGCCTGAATATTTTCCGGACTGTTGAACACATATTTCGTGTGATCCTCATCCGTAAACATCCCGCCGTACAGATTCGTCACCAGCGCGCGCGTGCCCTGGTCTCCTCCCTGGCCGCCGCAGTAAATGATCCCGACATTCTCCTGTCCGTTTTCCACGAGGGCTTCCACCGCACTTATAAAATCCTCCGTCGACCACGTGCGGCTTTCCTCGTCGAGGTACTGCAGCGCGCCGGCCGCCTCAAACATATCGCGGTTGACCACCATGCAGTGCGCCGTCATGCAGAGCGGAAATTCATAATATGCCCCGTTTCCGTGCCTGCAGGCGTCCCTGACGGATTCGTAGATCCCTGCCGCGTTCTCTGATTCCCACAGGTCGGAGAGATCCGCCATCAGTCCTTCGCTGCCCCACCCGGCGACCAGCCGCTCCGGGCCCTCAAGCACCAGATCCGGCAGCTTCCCTTCCTCCTTCGCCTGCGCGATCTTTTCATCCCCGGAGGCATAATCCAGATACTGCACCGACACACGGTACTCCGGATACTCCTTCTGGAACGAATCGAGCAGGTTGGCGACCACGCTTGAGGTTCCCCAGTCCCCCACCGGATACGTCCACAGCTCAAGCGAAGTCTCTTTCCTGGCCTCCTTTTCCGTCTCAGTCTGCGCGCCGGACGCCGGCGCCTCCGTCTTCTGTGCTCCGCAGCCGGCAAGCAGCAGCGCCAGCCCGGCCGCCACGAATACTGTAGTCTGTCTTTTTTTCATAATTCTCTCTCTCAGTCTGTTCAGATATATTTCTTCAGAAGCCTCACGATTTCCGGAACATCGATCGGCTTTGCCACATGGTCGTTCATTCCCGCATCGAGGCATCTGCGGATATCGTCCGCAAACGCGTCCGCGCTCTGCGCGATGATCGGGATCGTCCGCGCGTCCTCGCGGTCCAGCGCGCGGATCGCCGCCGCGGCTTCGTAGCCGTTCATGACGGGCATCCGGATGTCCATCAGGATCGCCTGATAATAGCCGACCGGAGAGTTCTCAAAAATCTGTATGCACTCCATGCCGTTTTCCGCCCTGACAAGCTCCAGCCCGACCTCCGGGAGAAGCCCGTTGGCGATCTCCCAGTTCAGATCGTTGTCCTCCGCAAAGATAATGCGGCAGCCGGAGAAGACCGTCTCTTCCTCCGCTTCCGGCACCTCCTGCGCCTGTGTGTCCTCCGCGAAACGGGAGAGCGTATAATACAGATTGGAGGCAAACAGCGGCTTGGACGCAAACGCGTTCGCGCCGGCCTCCTGCGCCTGCTCCCGGACCTCGTCCCAGTCGCCCGCCGAGATCATCACGATCGGAGTCTTCGGGCCGCAGATCCTGCGCAGGCTGCGGATGATCTCGATCCCGTCCGCACCCTTCATCTGCCAGTCTACCAGAATGACATTGAAATCCCTGCCCTGCTCCTGGCGCTCCCGCACAACAGCGGCCGCGTCCTCTCCGTCCAGCACCCACTCCGTCTGGACGTTAAGCGTCTTCAGCTCCTCCGCGGTGCTTCGGCACAGCAGCTCATCGTCGTCCACGATCAGCGCTCTCCAGCCGGGCAGCGTCTTTCCGTTTTCTTCCTCATCCGCCTTCTGCAGGTCTAATGCGACATGAAATTCGGTGCCTTTTCCCTGCTCGCTCTTCACACTGATCGTGCCGTGCATCGCATCCACGATATATTTGGTGATCGCCATCCCGAGGCCCGAGCCCTCGGTCTTCTGCACACGCGCATTGTCCTCGCGCATAAAGGATTCAAACACTTTTTTCTGAAATTCCTCTGTCATGCCGATCCCGTTGTCCCGCACGAAGAGGTGGAGCCTCACGTAATCCGCGCCCTCCGGGGAGTCTTCTTCATTCAGGAAAACCCCGATCTCCCCTCCGTCCGGCGTAAACTTGACAGCGTTGCCGAGCAGGTTCAGCAGCACCTGGTTGAACCGCACACTGTCGCAGTAGACAGCGTCTGTCCGGATATCGCTGTGATAGACGTTAAAGTGCTGCCTTTTTGCGCGGATCTGCGGCTGGATGATGTCCGTGATCCCCTGCATGACATCATGGAGAGAGATTCTTTCCATATTTAATATCATCTTGCCGCTCTCGATCTTGGACATGTCGAGGATGTCGTTGATCAGGCCCAGCAGGTGCTTGCTCGAAAGTTCGATCTTTTTCAGGCAGTTCCGCACCTGCGCGGTGTTGTCAAGATTTGCGCTGGCCAGGGCCGTCATCCCCACGATCCCGTTCATCGGGGTGCGGATGTCGTGGCTCATATTGGAGAGAAACTGGCTCTTCGCCTGGTTGGCATACTCAGCGGCCAGCTTCGCTTCCTCCAGCTTGTGCATCTGCTGCCTCAGCAGATGGAAATACCAGCTGAATACGAGGATCAGCATTGCGAGAATGATGATGCAGTTGCGGATCGCGGTTTTTGTCCAGAAATTCCCGAGGCTGTCCACCGCCTTGTTCAGCTGGCCGTACGGCATGAACATCAGCAGGTACCAGTCCGTGCTCGGCAGGCTCGTCGCATACAGGTAGCGGGTCTCCGAATCCAGCAGCGTGAACTGCGTGGAGTAATTCCGTCCCTCCTCCATCGCCGCTTTCAGCTCGCTGATGTACTGCTCCGTCGATTTTCCGCCCACATCCCTATATTTCTCCCTGACCCGGCTGAAATAATCGGCGTCCTCCTCCGCCTCATCGTCGCGGATGATAAAGCTTCCGTCCCTTCGGATGATGAAATAATAGTTCGTCGACTGATCCACATTCAGCGACAGGGTGTCGCTGATATAGCTGACCGGAAGCCCTGCGACCAGGGCCGTGCAGGTTCTGCCGTCCTCCATCGGATAGGCGGCCGGGATCCCCATCAGCACGATATCCTCCCCGAGAGAATCTCTGCCGACCGTGATCTCCTGCTCCCCGTTTTTCAGGGATTCGAGGAACTCGTCTGCGCCGTTGATATCCACACTGGTGCCAAAAAACATGTCGATCGTGCCGTCATCCGAGAGCAGCGCCAGATGGTTGAACCCCCTGGACCTCGCGTGGTGCGTCAGCGTCACCCGCATGGCCGCCGTGTTCGTGACATTCTCAGGCGGCACCGCATCCACAAGGCCGGCCACCTGCGACAGCCTCAGCTCTACCGTCGTGCCGAAATGCATGGCCGCCTGCTCGCTCATGCCGGACATATAGACCTCTCCGATCGCCTCTATCGTGTCAGCACCTCTTCGGTTCATATGAATCGTCTGCACGGTAAAAATGATCACGCAAAGAATCGAAACCATCACAAGACTGATGATCAGAAAACGTGTCGTCCTTTTTTTCATTTTTACCACCTCGCCGCAACTTTCTGTAATATAGAAAGTTTATTACTTTCCAGCGTCATTGTAAAGTTTTTTTCAGAGGCAGCGGAAAAATTTATTCCTGATTTATTTCTTGATTCCGCCCGGAAAAGGCGTTATACTTGCGTGTGGGATATACTTTAAAACCGCCGGACACGGCGTGAAATGGAGGATGAGAATATGCTGGTATACAAACCACAGGGAGTCTGTTCTATGGAAATTCATCTGGATCTGGACGGCGATGTGATCAAACATGTAGAGTTTGTCGGCGGATGCTCCGGCAACACGCAGGGCGTCTCCCGTCTCGTCGAGGGGATGAAAGCGACCGACGCCATCTCCCGCCTCGAGGGGATCCACTGCGGGCCGCGTCCGACCTCCTGCCCGGATCAGCTTGCCCGGGCGCTGAAACAGGCGATCGCACAGTAAGCACAAAATTTAAGCACATTTTTTCCGCGCCGCAGATCCGGCGCGGAAATGCTTTTAACCGGTATTTTTCTCCTGTGTCCGAAATACTTTAACCGGCGTCTTCTTCTCCTGTATCCGAAATGCTCTTTACTTCCCCGATACTGCGGAATCTCTGATACCGCGCCTCCACAATCTGTTCTTCCGTCATCCTGCCGAAGCGCTCCAGAAACTGCAGGATCTCCTGTCTGAGCATGCCCGTCAGAGCGTCCATGCTGTCCCTTCTGGCAGGCTCCGGCTCCGGGATCACTTTCTCGATGATGCCCGCCTCCTTCAGTCTGGCCGCGGTCATCCGCATCACCCCGGCCGCCTCGGGCGCACGCTTTCCGTCCTTCCACAGGATCGCCGCGAACCCCTCCGGCGACAGCACCGAGTACACGGCGTTCTCCATCATCCAGACCTCATTGGCGACCGCAAACGCGAGCGCCCCGCCGGAGCCCCCTTCCCCGATCACGATCGTCAGAACCGGAACCCTGAGCCCTGACATCTCAAACAGGTTTCGGGCAATGGCCTCCCCCTGCCCGCGCTCCTCCGCCTCTACACCGCAGAAAGCCCCGGGTGTATCGACAAACAGGATCACCGGCCGGCCAAATTTTTCGGCCTGCTTCATCAGGCGCAGCGCCTTGCGGTACCCCTCCGGATTCGGCATCCCGAAATTCCGGTGTCTGTTTTCCTTTGTGTTCCTGCCCTTCTGCTGCCCGATCACCGTTACATAGCGGCCGTCCAGCACGGCAAGGCCGCCGATCACCGCCCGGTCGTCCCCGAAAAGACGGTCTCCGCGCAATTCCAGAAAACCGTCGAAAATGCCGGCCAGGTAATCCGCGGTAAACGGGCGGTCGCCGCTTCGCGCCAGCAGAACGCGCTCCCAGGCAGTCTTCGTATCCGGACCGCCGTCTGCACAGTCCTTTGTCCCGGCGTCCGCCCGCTCATCGCCGGCGTCCGCCTGTACGCTCCGGGCAGACTCCGTCGCAGCCTGCTCTTCTTCCCCGGCATCTGACTGTATGTTCCGGGCAGGCTCCGGCGTAACCTGCTCTTCTCTCTCGGCATCTGACCGTACGCTCCGGGCAGGCTCCGGCGTAGCCTGCTTCTCTTTCGCGGCATCTGACTGTATGTTCCGGGCAGGCTCCGGCGTAACCTGCTCTTCTTTCTCGGCATCTGACCGTACGCTCCGGGCAGGCTCCGACCAGCTTTCCCCGGGAATCTCTCTCAGAGCCTCCTGCGGAATCTCCGGGGCAAAGCCCGCTGACGTATCCGCCCGGCCCGGCTCCGCTTCAAAGCCTTCCGGCAGATTCATCCGGCGGTTCCATGCTTCCGGGGCCGCCGGCGGATCAGTGCGGTGATTCCCCGCCTCGAAGCCCGCTGACATGTCTGGTCGGTGGCCTGTCGGCTCTGCGCTGCGCAGGATCGTCGCCAGGGTGCGGCGCATCTGCTCGCGCCTGACGATCCTGTCCGCAAATCCGTGCTTCACCAGAAACTCCGCGCTCTGAAATCCCTCAGGCAGCTTCTGTCCGATGGTCTGCCGGATCACCCTTGCCCCCGCAAACCCGACCAGCGCCCCGGGCTCGGCCAGGATGATATCGCCCAGCATCGCGAAGCTCGCCGTCACACCGCCCATCGTCGGATCGGTCAGAACAGACACATACAGGAGCCCTTCTTCATCGAGGCGTTTCAGCGCCTGGGAGGTTTTTGCCATCTGCATCAGGGAAAAGATCCCCTCCTGCATTCTCGCTCCGCCGGAACAGCAGAACAGGACCACCGGCAGGCGCTCCCGCGTGGCCCTCTCTGTCATGCGCGTGATGCGCTCTCCGACCGCAGTCCCCATGCTCCCCATCAGAAAATCCGGGGACATTACGCCGATCGCCGTCCGGATCCCGCGAATGGTACAGCATCCGGTGATCACCGCATCGTCAAGCCCGGTTTTCTCCCTCAGTGCCTCCAGCTTTCCCGGATAGTCCGGGAACTGCAGCGGATCGGTTCCGATCATCCCGGCATCCCACTCTTCAAAGGAATCGCTGTCCGCGGTCAGGCCGATGCGCTCCCAGGGGCCGATGCGGAAATGTCTCCCGCACTCCGGGCAGCAATACCAGTTTTCCCGGATGTCTTCCTCATACAGGATCTTTTTGCAGGATCCGCATTTCCGGAACATGCCGTCCGGAACGTGTGGTTTTGCCGCAGAGGCCGCGGCACGCCTGGTCTCAGACGTATTCGCAGAAGCCGCCGCACCCACGGCCACAGTCCCCGCCGCAGAAATCGCGGCACCCCTGGTCTCAGACGTATTCACAGAGGCCGACGCACCCTCAGCCTTTGTCCCCGCGGAATATCCGTTTGTCTTCTTAAAATGCTCTTTCAGCATGCTTTTCTGCACCTCTCCTCAAGCATTGCATTGATCGCGGCCACATCTCCGCTCATAAATTCTCCGCTTCCGACCAGCTCATACTGGAAATCAAGGTTCGTCGTGATTCCCTCGATCACCAGCTCTCCCAGTGCGCCGCGCATTTTGCGGATCGCCTCGCCGCGCGTATCGCCCTGCACGATCACCTTCGCCAGCATTGAGTCGTAAAACGGCGGAATGCTGCATCCGTTATACAGAAGCGAATCCACGCGCACTCCGTTTCCTCCCGGCAGGTACAGGTTTGTGACTTTCCCCGCACAGGGCAGGAAACCCCGCCCGGGATCCTCGGCGCTGATACGGACCTCGATCGCATGTCCGCGGGGCCTGATATCTCTCTGGCGGTACGGAAGCTTCTCCCCGGCCGCAATGCGGATCATCTGCCGGACCAGATCGACCCCGGTCACCATCTCCGTCACCGGATGCTCCACCTGGATTCTTGTATTCATCTCCATAAAATAAAACCGGTGATCGCTGTCCACCAGAAATTCCACAGTTCCGGCGCTGTAATAGCCGGCCGCCTTTGCCGCGCGCACCGCTGCTTTCCCCATCTCCCGGCGCAGCCTGTCATCCAGAAAATCCGCCGGCGTCTCCTCGATCATCTTCTGATGCCGCCGCTGGATCGAGCAGTCGCGCTCTCCCAGATGAATCGTATTGCCCTCACGGTCCGCCAGGATCTGAAACTCGATGTGGCGCGCATTCTCCAGATATTTTTCAAGATACATTCTGTCGTCGGCGAACGCCTGGCGGGTCTCACTCTGAGCCGTCAGAAACAGCTCTTCAAATTCCTCCGGGGTGCGCGCGACGCGCATGCCCTTTCCTCCGCCTCCGGCAGACGCCTTGATGATCATCGGAAACCCGATGCGGTTCGCCTCTCTTCCGGCCTCAGCGACATCGGTGAGGGCATCCCAGCTGCCAGGGATCACCGGAACGCCGGCCCTGATCATGGTTTTTCTCGCCTCGGCCTTGTCGCCCATGCACTCGATGCTCTCCGGCGACGGCCCGATAAAATCTATCCCGCACTGTGCGCACATCCGCGCAAATTTCGGGTTCTCCGACAAAAATCCAAACCCGGGGTGGATCGCCTGCGCGCCGGTGACCACAGCCGCGCTCAGGATCTGCTCCATGTTCAGGTAGCTGTCCCGCGGGCGTTCAGAGCCGATGCAGACACACTCGTCCGCGAGCTGCGCGTGCAGCGCCTCCTGATCCGCCGTCGAGCAGACCGCCACCGCCGCAATCCCCATCTCCCGGCACGCGCGGATGATGCGCACGGCAATCTCGCCCCGATTTGCAATCAAAAGTTTCTGGTACATATTCTCTCCTTCGCTCCACCGGCCGGCCGGATTCACGGCAGTCCCGGCCCGGCACCCCGATCCGCTTCACCTGCCGGACAGCCGCATTCATGGCAGCCCCGGTCTGGCACCCCGATCCGGTTCATCTATCAGCCGGCTGCATTCACGGCAGCTCCGGCCTGGCACCCCGATCCGGTTCACTTATCAGCCGGAAATCATAAAGGTCAGCTCTGCCTCCGCGCACACTTTTCCGTCCCTGCTGGCGACTGCGCGGCCGATGCCGACCGGCCCCTTGATCTTGATCAGCTCCGTCTCCAGGCGGAGCACATCGCCCGGCACCACCTTCTGGCGGAACCGCGCCTTATTGATCCCACCGAAAAGCGCAATCTTTCCCTTGTATTCTTCACAGGAAAGAAGCGCCACCGCGCCCACCTGCGCCAGCGCCTCGCAGATCAGCACGCCCGGCATGACCGGTTCCTGCGGAAAATGTCCCGCGAAAAACGGTTCATTGTAGCTCACAGCCTTGCAGCCGACCGCACGCTTCCCCGGCTCCAGCTCATCAATCCGGTCCACCAGAAGAAACGGCGCGCGGTGCGGCAGTATCTCCATAATCTGTTTTGTGTTCAGCATAATTCTCTCCTTCTGTTTTGCAGCGCCCCTGCTCTCCTATTTTGCGCAATCTTTCTATCCCATGATGCCAGGGCGCTGAATGTCCAGTGAACATTCGTTTAGCGCCGACCGAAGCGGAGCGCAGACTTGTGAAAGTACGAAGCACGGAACAATCCGTATGGCATCATTTGACCTCAGCATCATACTCATCGGGCCCTCACAGATCCTCCCTGTATATTTTGCGGCGTCTCGCTGTCCTTCTGTTTTGCAGTACCTCTGCCCTTCTATTCGTGATACCCTGTCTGCATCATCTCGCCTGGGCAGAAGGGGGAAGCTCATCTGCGATGCGGATAAGCGGCTGCCCGAACTCCACCATCTGCTCATTCTGCACGAAAATCTCCGTCACAACGCCGTCCCACTCCGACTCGATCTCGTTCATCAGCTTCATCGCCTCGACAATCCCGATCGTCTGTCCCTTTCTCACACTGTCGCCGACGCGGACGAACGGCTCTTCCTTTTCAGAGGCTGACGCGTAAAAGGTGCCGACCATCGGGGAAGTAACCACATGGCCCTCCTCCGCGGAAATCGGCATACCCGCCACAGGGCCGTCTGCAGACTGCGTTCCGGCAAGGCCTCCCGCAGGTGTGCCCGCCGCTGCCTCTTCTCCCGCGGACGCCCCGGCAGTCACAGCCGCGCCTGGATTTCTTCCCATTTCTTCCGACAGCGCGCTCATACCCTCTCCTGCCGGCGGGTATTCCGGCGATCCGGCTGCGCGGCGATCTTCCGTCCGGCTGTCCGGCCAGGCTGTCTGACCCGCTTTTTTCAAAGCGTCCGCCCGGGCTTCCTGCCCCGTCTTCTTCGTGCCCCTGATGCGGATTTTCGTGTCGGCATCCCGGTATTCAAACATCGCCAGATCCGTGCTTTTTACCTTATCTATAATCGTCAGAATTTCATCCAAAGCAAATTCCATCTGTCTACCTCACATATTTCTTTACAAGCAGGCTCCCGTTGTGGCCGCCAAAGCCCAGGGAATTGCTGATGGCCGCCGTCACCGTGCGGGATACAGCCTCCTTCGTATAGTTCAGATCCATCTCGTCCTCCGCCTCTTCAAATCCGGCGGTCGCATGGATATAATCCTCCATCACCGATTTCACACAGACAATAAACTCTGCAGCCCCTGCCGCTCCAAGCATGTGTCCGGTCATGGATTTCGTGGAATTTACGTTCAGCGCATATGCATCCTCCCCGAATGCGCGCTTGATCGCGCGGGTCTCAAACAGGTCATTGTGATGCGTCCCGGTGCCGTGCGCGTTGATATACTGCACCTCGGACGCGGAGAGTTCTGCCTCCTTCATCGCCAGACACATTGCGCGCGCCGCGCCGTCGCCGTTCTCCTCCGGGGATGTGATGTGGTAGGCATCGCAGGTCGCACCATATCCCCCGACCTCCGCCAGGATCTCAGCCCCGCGCTGCTGCGCATGCTCCAGAGATTCCAGCACGACGACACCGGCCCCCTCTCCCATGACGAAGCCGCTGCGGTTTTTATCAAACGGAAGGGATGCGCGCAGGGGATCCGTGCTCGTGGAAAGCGCCGTCAGGCCCATGAAGCCGCAGACCCCGAGGGGCGAGATCGCCGCCTCCGTACCTCCGGCCACCATCACATCCACATCTCCGCACTGGATCGCGCGGTATGCGTCCCCGATCGCATGCGTGCCGGTCGCACATGCTGTCACGACATTCGTACATTTCCCTTTCAGGCCGAAATGGATCGCGACATTCCCTGCCGCCATATTTGTGATCATCATCGGCACGAGAAGCGGCGGGGTCCGGTTCGGCCCCTTCTCCGTCAGCCTGGCGTGCGCCTGCTCCATGATCTGCAGACTCCCGATCCCGCAGCCGACCGACACGCCGATGCGCGTCGCATCCTCCCGCTCCAGGTCAAGCCCGGAATCCGCGATCGCCTCGGATGATGCCGCTACCGCATACTGGCTGAAGAGCTCCATGCGCTTTGCCTCCTTGTAGTCCATGGTCAGAAGCGGATCGAAATCCTTCACCTGCGCCGCCAGCTTCACTTTATATGCAGAGGTATCAAACCGGGTCAGCTCCCCGATTCCCACCTTCTTTTCCTTCAAACTGTTCCAGAACTCCGGAACCGAATTTCCGACCGGGGAGATTACGCCCATCCCCGTCACAACCACTCTCTTCATTCTTTTCCTCCGTCCGCGGCCGCCACTCAGATTCCCATGCCGCCGTCCACCTGCAGGGTCTGCCCCGTGATGTACGCGGCCCGGTCGGACGCCAGAAAAGCCACCGCCTCCGCGATGTCCTCCGGCCGTCCTATCCTGCCGAGCGGCACCTGCGCCAGCACAGCCTCCTTTACCTTCTCCGGCAGCACCGCCGTCATCTCCGTGTCGATGTATCCCGGGGCGACCGCATTGACCGTAATGCCGCGCGAGGATAATTCCTTCGCCAGGCATTTCGTCATGCCGATAATGCCGGCCTTCGCCGCGCAGTAATTGATCTGCCCCGCGTTCCCGCGCACGCCGGAGATCGACGAAATACTGATGATCCTGCCGCTGCGCTTTTTCATCATCTGCTTTCCCGCAAGCTTCATGCAGAAAAACGCGCCCTTCAGGTTTGTATCGATCACCTGCTCAAATTCCTGTTCACTCATGCGGACAGCCAGATTGTCGCGCGTGATCCCGGCGTTGTTGACGAGAATGTCGATCACGCCGAGCTGTTCTGCCACCTCGCGGAACATGCGCTCACAGTCCTCCTGTCTCGAGACGTCGGCCTGCACCGCGGCCGCGCGTCTTCCGAGCGCCCGGATCTCCTGAACGGTCTGCTCGGCTTTTTCCCTTGAACCACTGTAATTTACAGCAACATCTGCCCCGTATCCGGCAAGCGTCAGCGCAATCGCACGGCCGATGCCTCGGCCGGCGCCGGTCACAAGGGCAATTTTCCCTTCCAGCATCATAAAATCCTCTCCAGATCTTCTGTCTTTTCTATATTGCAGACCCGGACGCTGCGGTCGATTTTTCTCACAAAGCCGCTGAGCGTCCTGCCCGGCCCGATCTCAATAAAGGTGTCGGCTCCTGCGGCAATCATATATTCGACGCTCTGCTGCCAGAGCACCGGGGAATATACCTGGCGGCCAAGCAGCTCGCGGAGCCGGTCCGGATCGCGCTCTTCATGCGCGGTCACGTTGGATATAAACGAAATCTTCGGCCGCTGGATCACCACGCAGTCCAGAAAGTGCCTCAGCTTCGCACCTGCCCCCGCAAGCATCGGCGAGTGGAAAGGTCCGTCCACATTGAGCGGCACGGCCCTCGACGCACCGGCCTTCAGAAGCTTCGCCGCCGCGGCATCCACTGCGGCCTTTTCGCCGGAGATCACCTGCTGGCCCGGGCAGTTGTAGTTTGCCACACTCACTGTCCCCGGCGTTTCCCTGCAGATCTCTTCGGCCGGCAGCGGCTTCCGGCTGAGGACTGCAGTCATTCCGCCCTGCCCGGACGGCACTTCCTCCGCCATAAAAACTCCGCGCCTGCAGACCACCTTCACGGCATCCGCAAACGAAAACGCGCCCGCAGCCACCAGCGCGCAGTATTCGCCAAGGCTCAGGCCCGCGGTCATATCCACCGCGAGCCCTGCATCTCTCACAGCCTGCAGGATCGCGCAGGACGCGGTCAGAAGCGCCGGCTGTGTGTATTTCGTCATATTGATCTTTTCATTTTCCGTAAAACAGATTTCTTCCAGGGAAAAGCCGGCCGCCTCAGACGCCTCTTCAAACACGCGGCGGCTGCCTGCGCATGTGTCATAAAACTCCTTCGCCATGCCGGCATACTGCGCGCCCTGCCCTGGAAATATAAATGCTGTCATACCCACTTCTCGTTCCTCCGATTCTTTCTGCCGCACGGGCCTTTCATCCCGAAATTCCTGCCTCGCCCAGCCTCTTATCCCGGAATCTTCTTCCGACCTGGGTTTCACCCCGAAATTTCTGCCCGGTACAGCTTCTTATCCTGAAATTTTCTGCTGCACGGGCTTTTCATTCCAAGAACTTCTACCCTGCACGGCTTTTTATCCTGAAATCTTCTGCCGCCCGGAGTTTCACCCCGAAATTTCTGCCCGGTGCAGCTTCTTATTCCGAGATCTTCTGCCGCACGGCTTCTCACCCCGGAAATCCCGCTGCCGCGGCCCGCGCCTCCGCCATCAGCTCCTCCAGGATCTCCCGGCAGGACTGCTCCTTCTTCACGAGGCCCGCGATCTGTCCGGACATCAGGGAGCCATGGTCGACATCGCCCTCCTGAACCGCCCGGCGCAGGGAACCGATCGTCATCGCCTCGAGCTCCTCGAAGGTACAGCCCTCCTGCTCCTTTTTGATATATTCGCGCGTCATCCTGTTGCGCAGCTGGCGCACCGGATGCCCGGTAGAGCGCCCGGTCACCGCCGTGTCTATGTCGCTCGCCCTGAGCACGCGCGCCTTATAATTCGGATGGATCACGCACTCGCGCGACACCAGGAATCTGGTCCCCATCTGGACACCGGAGGCCCCGAGCATCATCGCCGCTGCAACGCCCCTGCCGTCCCCGATTCCGCCGGCCGCGATGACCGGCACCGAGACCGCATCGACGACCTGCGGCACAAGCGCCATCGTCGTCGTCTCGCCGATATGTCCGCCAGATTCACAGCCCTCAGCGATCACCGCATCCGCTCCCGCGCGCTGCATCAGCTTCGCGAGCGCCACGGATGCGACCACCGGAAGAACCCTGATTCCGGCCTCCTTCCACTGCTTCATGTACGGGCCGGGATTTCCTGCTCCGGTCGTCACGACAGGCACCTTTTCCTCAGCTGCCAGCTGTGCGATCTCAGCCGCGTACGGGCTGAGCAGCATGATGTTCACGCCGAACGGCTTCTCTGTCAGCTCCCTCGTCCTGCGGATCTCCGTCCGCACGAAATCCGCCGGGGCATTCGCGGCGGCGATAATGCCCAGCCCCCCGGCATTCGACACCGCAGAGGCCAGAGAATGCTCCGCCACCCATGCCATGCCCCCCTGGATGACCGGCACCTCGATCCCCAGTAATTCTGTAACCGCGGTATTCATCATGACTCAATCCCCTTTTTGCTCAGATAGTCGACCACCGCCTGCACCGTCGTCAGATTCTCCAGATCCTCCGTCGGGATCTCCACATCATACTCGTCCTCCAGCGCCATGATCATCTCAAACAGATCCAGGGAATCTGCATTCAGGTCATTTTTAAAATTCGTCTCCGGACCGATGTCCGACTCTTCCACATGAAGCTGCTCCGCCACGATTGAAATCAATTTCTCAAGCATCTCTTTTTCTCCTTTATTCTATAATTTTCTTTTATTTTCTGCTGTTTTCTTTCTTTTTTGTTTTTTGAAAAAAGCGCAAAAAAATAAACGTGCCCCCGTCTGCACACTCTGCGGACGGGACACCCTGCTCCGGGCCGCTGCGGTTCCGCCGCCCCGCGGCAGCCCCCGGAAGCGCTCTTTGCCCGCGTTCAGCCCGCCTTCCTGGCCGGGCTGTACTTTCTGCAGACCAGCACCACCGCGCCGGTCAGCGCGATCGATCCGGCCGCAGCGACTCCTGAGACGACGGCCACCCGTCTTCTGTTCCATCTGCTCCTGCTCTCCGAAAACAGATCAGGATTATCCAGGTCTCCCTCGGGCAGCTCATCATCTATCAGAGACATGTCTATATGGGTCAGAATATCGATCAGCCGGGACTGGCTCCAGAGACTCATTTCGCTACCTCCTTCTCATAATGCTTCCTGATCTTCTTCCTAAGGCGTGACAGCCTGCTGTCCACCGCGTTCTCCGACATCCCCATCGCCACGGCGATCTGCCTTGTGCTCTGCAGATAGTAGAAACGGCGCAGGACCAGCTCCCTGTCCTTTTTGCGCAGACCGGCGATGATCCGGTTCAGTGCCTGCACCTCCTCCTGAAAGATGATCCTCTGCTCCGGATTCTGGCTGTAGTCTATGTACTCCGACTGAAGCGTGTCTGTCTCGTCCATCCCCTCGAGCTCCTCCAGGCGGCGGAGCTGCCGCAGATAGTTGAGCGCGGTATTCCTCGCGATCGCCTTGAGGTACGTCTTGAAGGACGCCTTCTGATAGTCGTACTCCGCCCCGTGCGTCCAGAGCTTCAGATACACGTCGTTGATACATTCCTCGACAGAGGTCTCCCTGTTCTGAAGAATTGTCACCGCGATGTAACGGATCAGCCGTTCATAGCGCTCAGCAATAAGATCGATGCACGCCTGATCGCGGTCCGCCAGCAATCTCACAATATCTTCGTCCACCGGTCTTCCCCCTCTCCAGATCATACGGCCGGCGCAGCGATTCCGTGTCCTGCCCGCCGCGCCGCTTTCTATTACTTATACACCGGAAATCAGAAAACCTTGCAGATTTTTTTATTTTTTTGTCCGCAGACAGAAAACCGTGTGCCCGAACATGCGGACACACAGCCGTTTTCTCCACACATTCTCCGGTGATCATGCACCTCACCAGTACAGCGTGATCACCAGGAATCTGTCGTCTGTATCATACTTGTAGTTCCAGGAGTTTACAGCGTTTATATCCATCAGATAGTTCAGCGGATCCTCCAGCAGCGACCCCTGAAACAGTTCATACTTCGCCGACTCATACGCCTGCTGGTCCCCGAATTTCATGATCACGGCGGCCTCTCCGTTCCAGACGGAATTCATCAGCAGATCATAAACCGTATCATAGTCAAACGACTCATAGTAGCAGTCATTCAGGATGTAATAATTGTAGGCGTTTGAAGTACAGGGCGGAAGCGTGATGCCGCCATCCGGCGTATGCGTTTTGAACAGATCGTCCTCCGTGCAGCACAGATAATTGTAATCGGTCACCCGGTTTTCCGGGGCCGCCGTCTGGCCGGTAAACACCGGATCCCCCCATGTGACGTCTACATAATAATATTCGCCGTCGATGCGCACCATATTCCAGGCGTGGTCGCCGCCGTCCGCGATCTGCCCGGTGATGTACGTGCAGAACAGACCCATCCGATGAAGGATGTACTGGAAAGCCCTGGAGTATCCGGCGCACACGGACGCCCTGTAGAGCAGCGCGCTCTGGATATTCTGTGAATCCGCGCTTCCCGACTGATAGTCGACCGTGTTGATCAGGTATTCATAAACAAAACGGATTTTCTCGTAGTCGGAGGCATCCGGCGAAATCTGCGCGATGCACGCATCCGCGGCGGCCTCGAGCTTCTCCTTCATGGACGGGCGCGATTCCACCGGCACCGCCGTCTCCAGATCGTAAGCCATCACCTTTCCGGCGAGATCCGTCTCGATCTGCGCGCTCGTCCCGATCCAGAACATTTCCGGATGGTCCGCCAGCACGGCGCGATGCACCTTCCAGAAGTCCTCTTTCTGGATCAGGGCCAGAAATTCCCCTGAATCCTCATCGCTCATGATATGGACATACAGCTCCCGGTACGCCTCCTGCAGGTTCTCCGGCAGCTGGTCATAATAATATTCCTCCGCCGAGGATACAACGCCCTGCTCGAGCGCGGCCTCCTCCCAGCTCTGCACATTTCCGCCGCTCAGCTTATATCTGAGACGCCGGAACGACCCGAAACCGGCCAGGCTGAAGACCGCCGACGCCGTCAGGACAGCCAGCAGGCATGTCCACAAAAGCATAAGCCTGGATCTGCGTCTGACCTTTCTCATGGTTCCGGCATTCCGGCGGTTCCGGCCAGGCCTGCCAGTTCCCCGATCGCTCCGGACGGTTCTCCGGTCATCCCAGTCAAAACTCTCCCTCTTCATCAGCAAACTCCCCCTGCAGGCTCCCTAGTCAATTCTCTCCCACTTGTCGCAGAGTTCATGAATCTGGCGTGTGAACTTGTCCAGATCCGCATTCGCTCCGCCCTCATTTTTGCGGATCACGCCGATCAGGCGCTGACCTGCCGCCAGCAGCTTCGCAAACGCCTTCGTAACCTTCGCCGCAGCTGCGGACGGCTGCTCCTTCTTAATACGGATCGGCTCCGCCATCAGGACGAAGCGCCCTGCCGCCAGATCAAACACCGTGCCCGAATACGGCGCATACGCATCCAGTCCTTTTTCCGTGCGCAGCCGGTCCGTAAACAGTTCGCAGACCGTATCCTCGCCGTGCACCACAAACACCTTCTCCGGCTTCTCCTTAAACGCACAGATCCAGCGCATCAGACCCTGGTTGTCCGCATGGCCGCTGATACCCGGCAGCCTGCAGATCTCGGCCTTCACGTCAATTTCCTCCCCGAACAGCTTCACCGATTTCGTGCCGTCGAGAAGCGCGCGCCCCAGCGTGCCGACCGCCTGATATCCCACAAAGAGTACCGTCGACTCCGGCCTCCAGAGGTTGTGCTTCAGATGATGCTTGATGCGCCCTGCGTCGCACATTCCGCTCGCGGACAGGATCACCTTTGGCCTCATGTCCTCATTGATCCGCCGCGAATCATCGCTCGTGATGGAGGTCTTCAGCCCTGTGAAGCCGATCGGATTGACGCCCTGGCGCAGCAGCTCCCTCGCTTCCTCGTCAAAATCGCTCCACATATGCTCCCGGAAAATATTGGTCGCCTCATTCGCAAGAGGGCTGTCCACCCACACCTCGAAATCGTCGTGCCCCTTCACCAGCTTTTCCTGCTTGATGTGGCGGATGAAGTAAAGCATCTCCTGCGTGCGCCCGACGGCAAACGAGGGCACAACCACATTGCCGCCACGGTCAAACGTCCGCTGGATCACCTCCGCGAGCGCCACTGCATAATCCACCGGCGCGTCATGGCTCCGGTCACCGTATGTCGACTCCATCACCACATAGTCCGCGCTCTCAATATACTGCGGGTCGCAGATCAGCGGCTGACTGGCATTCCCGATATCGCCGGAGAACACCAGCTTCTTCTCGACACCGTTCTCGCAGATCCACACCTCGATCGAAGAAGAACCCAGCAGATGGCCCGCGTCGACAAAGCGCACACGGATCCCCTCCGCGACCCGGATCTCCTTTCCATACTCGCAGCGCACAAAGCATGAGAGCACGCCGACCGCATCATCCATATCGTACAACGGCTCCACGGCCTCGCGCCCGGCCCTTTTGCCCTTGCGGTTCTTCCACTCTGCCTCAAACATCTGGATGTGCGCGCTGTCACGCAGCATGATCTCGCACAGATCCGCAGTGCCCGTCGTGGAGAACACCTGCCCGGCAAATCCATTCTTGTACAGAAGCGGCAGCTTCCCCGAGTGATCCATGTGCGCGTGCGTCAGCAGCACCATATCAATATCCGCAGGCTTCACCGGAAGCTCCGCGTTCTCATACGTATCCGGCCCCTGCTCCATGCCATAATCCACCAGGATCTTCTTTCCCACAGCCTCCAGCAGAAAACAGCTTCCCGTCACCTCATGTGTCGCACCTAAAAATGTAAGCTTCATGCCCTCACCCCCGTTACAGAAAAATACAGATTTTATATCATATGCCCGCTTCTCTCACTTTATTACTTTTTTTCATTTTATCACTTCCGCGGGAAATACACCATACAAAACGCAAAATAATATAATGATAACGTTATAATAAAAACAGTTCACGGGAAACGACCACAGGACGTTGGCAATTTAATAAAAGCTTTACACCCTTCAGGGTATCTGATATTATAATCTTATCACTATTAACTCTGATACATCAAAAAGAGGTGATTCGATGCCGATAAATGACAAAGAAATAAACTGTTATTTGTTCGACCAGCTGACTATCCTGGATGACCTGCAGGAGGTTGCGGAAAAAGAAAATGCACAGAAAACTCTTAAGATGATAGCAAAAAAGAGAAAACAGGTTGAACGCAAATTATATCAGCAGCCTCCGCTTGTACAGATGCAGCATGAATAATAAATGATGTCCGATATCTGAGGTGTAAAGCCTTTATTAAATTATCAGGGCTTTACACCTTCATTTCTCTTTTAAGCATCTCATAGACATACGCTGAACCTTCCAGATAAAGCCCCGTCTCCACATCATTCAGCTTTTCAAATGTACCTGACAAATAGAACTGCTCCATTGCCTGATCCATAGTGATTCCATTGTCTTCCATCAGATAACTGATTACGTCCTGAATCGTATACTCAATCATTTCCTGTTGTTGGATACTCATGCAGCACACCCACTTTCTTCAAATAATACAATGCCTTCTCTGTGTGAAATGTATATTGATTCGTCAGTTTTCCGAAAGAAAATTCTTTTTTCAAATATTCTGCATTGATCGTCCCCCGGCTGAACTGCCGGATCAAAAGCCCTACTGTATCATTTGCCACCGGCCCTACAACCACATCATATTTGCAGTCGAGATTGCACTCAGGACTGAGATAATCCGAAAATTCTCTGTCGCGGTTATTTTTTATAAATATGGCCCATTCAATCGTCGGATTGTCGGTAAATACCCGGCATTTCAAATTCTTTTTTTCTGTAAGGTCATCCGGCACTTCATATACAGTTATGATCGGCATACCGCCGTCTATCCGTGCTTTACGCTGTGCCATTCTCCATGCCTGTTCTTTCAATAATGTAGTATAAAATCCCCGCCCAAAATCTTTATTCGGCATACATTTCGACAAATCTACATTATCAATCTCCATATTAGAGCCATGATATAGTTTCACGAGATTATACCTCCGTTCTTTTGACATACCGAGGCCAGATCATACAATGTCTCGTCAAATGAAAGTGTATGTTCCACGTCATAAAAATCCTTCAGAAAATCTATCCCTTTGTATTTTTTCAAATAAAGATAAGCCTCTCTCATACATATTTCATTCCGGCTTGCAAATTCACTGATACAGACAACAATATAGTCCAGCAAATTCCTTTCTGTTTTTGTCATATGACACCCCTTTTAAGCCCCAAATACAGCCAACCCGTCGATACAGACGGCAATCCCGGCAAACAACATATTGTCTTTCATCAAGTTCTGTATATATTTATCATAACAGTCTTGCAGAAAAGCGTCAACTTCCTTTTCGCACGTTCCACGCTTACCTGCATCCGGGAAAAATCCTCCCCAGCGCAAAAGAAAACCGCCGCAGCATGGCAACACAGAAAACCTCTTCTATGTACGCATACTGCGGCAGTTTATGCACTGAAATGCCCGTCCACAAGATGTATCGATTATCGTGTATATTTCAGAAGACCTGAACAGCAGACCGCTTCCCCTTTCGTGAGAACAACCGGTCTCGAGTACCAGCCTTTTCGGCAAATTTCTGCTACCGTCTCATCCTTCAGCTCTTCCGTACCGATAAAATATCTGCGGAAGCCCTCCTGGTTCACAGATTGCTCCTTCTCGTTCTGATCTTGTGGAACAGATTGATCCTGCGCTATTTCTGTACTTTCAGTCAGCCCAAAGAACCTTGCTTCTCCGACATCTGCCTGCGCCAGCTCCAGCAGCTCCCGCTGCTCATCTCTGCTCTCGCCGCCGCCAAAAAGCAATGTCCCGGTGCGGAATTCCGGCACTTCTCCCTCTCCCCGGTACTTGCACACATCAAAATCCTGATGCAGTGCACAGCCAAGCGCGCAGCCATAACCGTCCGGCGACGATTCACTTCCGCACCGGGAGTCACACTTCAAAGCCTTTACGCCCATCACGCAGTCCTCAAACAGATCCCTGTCTGCATCTGCGGACAGTCCGTGTATCAGGGCGAGAGAGCCTTTTTCGCAGGGCTTTATCCGGAATTTCCACCCGGCCGCTTCTGTCACATAGGACTCCCCGGACAGTCTCACTGTCCGACGGATGACCGGGGCATTTCCTTTTCCATCAGTGTTTTCATCTGCAAATTCAAACTGTGCGTCTGCGATCAGCGTCTCTATCTCCATGTCTCTGGAAATTTTCTGAAATACCTCCCGGACACCCTGATCCGTATTTCCAAGAACCACCAGATCCATATGCTTCGGAAACAAAAAAGGCCCGTGACAGGAATCCTCCTGTTTCACCTGCCGATTCGTCCCTCTCAGATACAGAAACGCAAAAGTCTCTCCCTTCTTCGTGTCCTGCAGTTCCCCATAGTGTACAAGGCAGCGCTCTGCCGCACCGTACAAAAACCGAAAATACTTCATTTCCATTTGTAGCTTTCACCCCTTATTGCCCCGGAGATACCAGCGCACGGCGAAAGTCTTCCCCACTCCGCCATGCAGCCTTCCCTTCGAAAACCATGGCATCTCCTTTGTAATTCGTAATATGTAGTTGTTCCTCTTTTTTAGTTCTTTGCATGGTCGATGAGTTACATTAATTTGTTTGTGAGCTGCAGGCTGACGGGTCAGCCGACCCAGATGCCGTTAGTATAGCTTGGCACAGCTTCTGTTGTTCCATTATGAGTTACCGTGTGATGCCCATAGGCACGATAATAATACCCACTGTCTACCCTGTATGTACCAGAGGTAGATACCATATTGGTATTATAACGGATTCTCGGTCCTAAAGTCAGGACATGTTTCCAACTGCCATTTACCAGACGCTGAAGGAAAATCTTAACCAGAATCTGATCCACATTCTGATATGCAGCCGTTGTACCGCCAAGTCCAACCCAACGTGAGCCTTCGATACTGATGCTCCCATAACCATAACTAAAGTAATTTCCTCGAAGTTTTGGATATGCATACCCGATTGCTTCTGTTTCCTCAGTTAGTAAAGAGCCATCAACTATTGTCCCAAGTAACTCATCTGCAGCTGATACAGGAATTGCCGCCATTAATAAACACAATAACAGCAGTACAGAAACTACCATTCTCTTCGCTTTCTTCATTTTCTTCCCTCCTTTCCTTTTAGTTTTACATAAATAAAAACGTTTCACTTTTAAAAATGTGATGCAAACTTACAAAAATAGTGCATTATCCAATATTTTTTTCATTTCTTCCAAAGGAATCATCCCATTTAATACATATCTCCATCCTTCATATTCTATCTCAGCAATATAGGCTTCTTTTCCTAAATCAATATTTGTTTCCCAAATTTCAGCTGTAATCTGTGAATCACTAGTACTAGTAACGGATTCTCTCAAAACAGCATCTTCATTTAAACTATAGTAAGTTGCCCCCTCTTTATCTATATTTAAAATTGTTACATAAAAATACATTTCTTGATAAGAGTATACGAGTACAGCTTCAAACATATTTTTTTTGATATCATAACCAATATACTCCATTTCTTCAGGAAGATATCCAAACTCAATCATCTGCACTCCCAACTTTTCGTGGATATCTTCTATTGCTGCAAGTTCTTCCTTGCTTTTACTGCGGATAGTTTCTTTATCTCCCAAATACTCTGTATTAACTCTAAATCCAAAATCCACCAGCATTCCATCCCACATCTTCATCACCAGTCTCCGATTCGCCTCGCTGGTCATGCTAGCCCCGAATACCAGTACCACCATCGCGGCGATCACTCCGGCGATCTTCAGCGCCCTGTGCCTTTTTCTTCGCCGCTCCGCTCTTTTCTGCTGTTTTTCTCCCACCTTTCTGCCAAGCTCCAGAGCTCTCCGGTCTTCCTCCGAGAGCATATCATAGACTGCATCCGAAGTCCCGGAGCGGCCAGCACCTTCCCGGTTCATTTTCATTTCTTCCGCATTGACCGCCTCATCTGCACCTGCGCAATCTGCAGCACCAGCCGTTCCCGTTCCCTCACCCCTGCTTTTCCTGCCGGCAGACTCCCCGTCGCAGACAGCCTCCGCTGATTTCTCACCACTGCCAACAGATTCCGCAGACTCCACACTCCCGCCAGAGTCCCTGTTTCCGCCAGATTTCTCAGGCCCTCTGCTCCCGCCAGACTCCGCAGGTTCCCCATCCTCCCCTTCTTCCCGCCAGACGCCCTGAGCCTTCAGTTCGTCGACGATCGATTGGAACAAACCCTCCGGAGCCTCCACCCCGGCCAGGGAGGGATCTGCGTTCAGGCGGGCCTCCAGCTCATCCGCTTCTTTTTTCAGACTGTCGAGCATAAAATGATCCATCTCAGGATTCAGGATATCTTCGTCGCTTATGTGAAAAGACAGGATCTTGTTTTCCGTTGTTGTCTTCTTGTTTTCTTCACTCATTGAATCGGTAAGTCCCTTCTTGACTTTTTGTGAATTGCAGTTAAACTGTAAATAATGAACCTGAAAGTCCGGCGGACCGGCCTGCAGGCAGTTCGCCCGCCTTCCCGTGAGGCCGGGCTTTCTCAATAAATATGAATCTGGAGGACACCATGAAGCGTATTATCCTTACCGGCGGAGGAACCGCCGGCCATGTTACTCCGAATATCGCGCTGGTTCCACGCCTGCGCGAGCTCGGTTACGAAATTCAATATATTGGTTCCTATGATGGCATCGAAAAAAAACTGATTGAGGAAATGGATATCCCTTACCACGGCATCGCCTCCGGCAAACTGCGCAGATATTTTGACCTGAAAAATTTTTCAGATCCCTTCCGCGTGATACAGGGTTTTTTCCAGGCTAAAAAACTTCTAAAGGAGCTTCGCCCCGACATTATTTTTTCAAAGGGAGGTTTTGTGACGGTTCCTGTCGTGCAGGCAGCTAAAATGCTGCATATTCCGGTTGTCATCCACGAGTCGGACATGACGCCGGGCCTTGCAAACAAGCTTGCTCTGCCTGCCGCTTCAAAAGTGTGCTGCAATTTCCCGGAGACGGTCTCTCTGCTTCCGAAAGGCAAGGCGGTTCTGACGGGCTGTCCCATCCGGGAAGAGCTGCGCCGGGGCAGCCGGCTCGCCGGTCTGGATTTCTGCGGTTTCCCCGCGGGGAAGCCGGTCCTTCTTGTCATCGGCGGCAGTCTCGGTTCGGTCGCGGTCAATAAAGCCATCCGCAGCATTCTCCCCGAGCTGCTGGTCACATTTCATGTCGTCCATCTGTGCGGGAAAGGTAATCTCGACGAGTCCCTCGTGGGGACCGCCGGCTATGTACAATACGAATACATCCAAAAAGAGCTGGCCGACCTGTTCGCGCTTGCCGACATCGTAGTATCGCGCGCAGGGGCCAACGCCATCTGTGAGCTTCTGGAGCTGCACAAACCGAATCTTCTGATCCCTCTGCCGGCTGCGGCCAGCCGCGGGGATCAGATCCTCAATGCCAGATCCTTCCAGAAGCAGGGCTTCAGTATCATGCTCGAGGAAGAACAGATCACACCGGAACTCCTGAAAAGCAAAATCCTCGAGCTGTACAGCAATCGTCAGAGTTATATTTCTGCTATGGAAAAAAGCGGCGCCAGCAACGCTGTAAACGCAATTACCTCTCTGTTTGAAGAGATCCTGAACCCGGATACGGCCGCCTAGGCCTCTGCGTCCGGTTCACAGCAGACGATTTCTGCTTACCGCCTTTGCAGATGAGTCCCCCTGTCTCACAGAAGAGCGCACACCGCTGTGCGTCCTGCATACTCTGAGACCTGAAGGGACGCATCTGCACCGGCAGCTGCCAGGCGGCCTCCGCCAGCATGGCGCCCGCCAGATAACCGGGCCAGCCGCGCCGTATGTTTTTTCGGGTGTACAGGTAAAAATGCAGGCACAGCTGTCTGCGCCGGGGCTTTCTGACCTGTACAATCGGGAAAACAGACAGGCAGTCTGATGCAGTTATCTGCGATACGCCGCACTGAGCTTCATAAATATTCGTCTCCGAACTTTTCTCTGACAAACAGCCTCGCGCGGTACAGTCTGGCACGGAGAACCGTTTCAGAAATATGCAGCTTCCCCGCAATCTCGGCAAACGGCATTTCCTCCACACAGTTCAGAAAAAGCACCTCAAACCACTGAGGATTCACAGCCTTCACTGTCCGGAGCACCTTCCCCAGAAGATCCAGGTGGTCCAGCCGGTCTTCCGCCCTCTCCATCTCATTGCTTGCCACGACATTACCGATCTCCGTCCCCGGAGCGGTGAAAAGTTCTTTCTCTTTCGCTGTCTTTCTGTAATAATCAATGACCGCATTCATGGTAGTCTTGATCAGCCATGCCTTGACCATCTCATCCGAAATGCGATCCATTTTCTTGTAAAATGAGACGAATACATCCTGACATATTTCCTGTGCAGCCTCATAGCTGCCGGTCTTATCCATAACAATCTTCATTACGAGATTTTTATACCTCAGAAAATACTCCTCAAATAATTCGTTCATAACTGCTGCGTCCCTTTTCCCATGGGTTTATCTTTTGTAATCTGCGAGTTCAAACGCGGCAGACAGCAGAGCTTCCTGCCGTCCGCTGCAAATCCTAAAACAGGCTGAGGATCTCGTCTCTGTCCGAGTCCGTCAGCGTGCCCGGCTTCCACGTCACATTGACGGTGTCGCCGGCATATCTCGGTATCAGATGCACATGAAAATGGAACACGGTCTGTCCGGCTGCCTCTCCATTATTCTGGATCACATTGATGCCATCCGCATGCAGGCCTTCTTTCAGCTTCACCGCAATCTTTTTTGCCAGCACCAGTGCCCTGGCCGCTGTCTCATCCGGAAGCTCAAACAAATCGCCCGCATGCATTTTGGGAAGAATCAATGCATGTCCCTTTGCTGCCGGATTCAGGTCAAGAATCACCCGAAAGTCTTCATCCTCATAAAGTGTTGCTGCCGGAATCTCTCCGTTTGCAATTTTGCAGAAAATACAATTGTCCAATTTTGTCTTCTCCTTCCTGATATATATTTTGGAACAACTTACATATACATTCATATATTAAAAATAATGTCGATTCTTGTCAACAAGTTCTTGTTGATATTTCACAAATTTAGTGATAAACTTTCTATCATTCTTTGACTATATTGATTGATTTCAAGAAGGAGTATGCAAATGCAAAACATCGAGTGCCTTTCCATCTTATCACATGAGCTGCGCAATCCTCTGACACTTATTTACAGCTCTCTGCAGCTTCTGGAAATGGAATGTCCCGCCGTCCGCGAATCCGGGCTCTGGGCGCAGATCCGACAGGACATGCTTGATACGATTCAGCTCCTGAGAAGCATGACAGCCTCCTTCGGCAGCCTGGAGCAGGGGGCGGTTTCCGTCCCGGATTTTGTGGAGGGGATGGCCGCCTCCTTCCGGCCCGCCGCACGCATGCGGCAGATATCATTCGATGCGGAAGTGTCCGGCGAACTTTCCGGCGCAGTACTCACTGCGGATGTCCGGAAGCTCCGGGAAGCCGTCACAAATCTGCTCGTCAACGCGCTCGACGCGGCAGATCCGGCCAGGGCCGGCGAGAGCAGCCCAGACGCCCCGAATCCATCTGAATCCGCAGGAAACGATTCCGGCAGCCCGGAACCGGCCGGGCCAGGCAAAAAAGCCATACCAGGCAAAAAGGCTGAGCCAGACAAAAACTGCGCAGGCATCCCGGAGCTTCCCCCGCAGGGGAGGATCACGCTTTCGGCTGTAAGGGATGGAGCGGATATCTGTATTCACGTAAAAGATAACGGGCGGGGCATCCCGCAGGAACGCCTCGCCACGCTGTTTGATTCTTATGTTACTTACAGGGCCGGCGGCTTCGGACTTGGCCTCGGCATTGCCAGATCCATCGCACAGCTGCACGGAGGCAGTCTCACCGTGACGACCTGCACACAACAGCCCGGGACATATACCGACTTCTGCCTGCGGCTCCCTCTCGCCGCGCAGCCGTAATCCTGCAGTTCGCTGAGTCCTGCGCTTTGCTCTCCCGCAGCCTGCTGTTCTTATCCCGCGCTTTGCCCTTCGGCAGCCCGCTGTTCTCGTCCCGCAGACGCGCGGGACCACAGATAAACGCACTCACTTCATAATTCCTCCCGGCGCTTCGCTCTCCGGCAGCCTGCTGTTCTTATCCCGCGCTTTGCTCTCCGGCGGCCTGCTGTTCTCGTCCCGCAGACGCGCGGAACCGCAGATAAACGCACTTACTTCATAATTCCTCCCGGCGCTTCGCCCTCCCGCTTCCCCGGAAACACAGGAGAAGCGCCAGCACGAAGCCGGCGGCCAGTCCGCCGATGTGCGCACAGTTATCCACTCCCCCGGCGGTTATTCCCTGCAGTATCGACAGTACCGCCATCGGGATCAGCCTGCGCCCGGAATAGTTTCCAAGCCTTCCCCTGTCACGAATTACCAGCCAGATCAGTCCGCCGATCACCGCAAATACAGCTCCGGACGCTCCGGCGGACACCGCAAAATCCCCGCTGCGCAGAGCAAACCAGACAGACAGGAGGTTGCCCGCAACCCCGCCTGCCAGGTATATGATCAGATAGCGCAGTTTTCCGACACACTGTTCCAGCACATCGCCGAGGAAGATCAGGATAACCATGTTACTGAACAGATGCTCCACTCCAAAGTGCATGAACATGCTGGTCACGACGCGGTAGTACTCTCCGTATGCGACAAACGGTGCGAACTGCGCCCCATGTGCAAGCATAAATCTGGCATCCCGCGTATTCCCCAGGAGCGTCAGCACAATGAAAACAACAATATTAATAGCTACGATGACCAGGTTCGCCTTCTGCCGCGAACGGATAAACTCTTTAAAATCCTGCATTTCCTTCTCCTGTCCCATTCCTGCTTCAGACAAATAAATTAGTAAATGCCCGCAAGCAGTCATTTTGCCATCCACTGCCTTTGCACGGCTCATTGCTTTCGCGGATATTATACCATGTTCCCTTGTATCTGCACAGTCTCCGGGAATGTTTTTTTCGGCAATGCCTCCTACATACTGTACGAAGGACCCCCGAAATTACAGGCACTTTATAGAATTTCAGAAATTTCCTGTTTCTGCTAGAATAGAGTCAGAATGTACGCAAAGGAGGTCTGATACGCGATGATTATTATTGGGGAGAAAATCAATGGTTCGATTCCTTCCGTAGCGCAGGCGATCGCTGAGCGCAACGCGGACTTTATCAGGGAGCGGGCCAGGATGCAGGCGGAGGCGAACGCTACGTTTATCGACTGCTGCGCATCCGTTCCCGAAGCAGTGGAGGTGGAAACTCTGGAGTGGATGATCGACTGCATTCAGGAAGCAACCGATCTGCCGATCTCCATCGACAGCCCCAGCGCCAATGTGCTGGCACAGGTGTATACCCACTGCAAACGTCCGGGACTGTTCAACTCTGTTTCCGGGGAAGGAAATAAAATCGACACGATTTTCCCGATCATGGCCAGAGAAGAAAACAAAAAATGGGAAGTGATCGCTCTTCTGAGCGACAACACCGGCATTCCCAAGACAGCCGGCGACCGGCTCCGCGTCTTTGAGAACATCATGGCAAAGGCAAAGGAATACGGGATCGCCCCGAACCGGATCCATATCGATCCGCTGGTAGAGATGCTCTGCACCTCGGAGGACGGCATCGCCATGAATGTGGAAGTGATCTCCACGATCCGCAAACAGTATCCGGATATCCACATCACCGCCGCGGTCAGCAATATCTCTTTCAACCTGCCGGTGAGAAAACTGATCAACTGCTGCTTCCTGACACTGGCAATGAACGCCGGTCTGGACAGCGCGATCCTGGATCCGGTCAACCGCGACATGCTTGGCCACATTTACGCCACGGAAGCACTCCTTGGCCTGGACGACTACTGCATGGAATACATCGGAGCATACCGGGAAGGCCTGATCGGCCCGGTCAAATAACCGGCGCGGGAAGGTCTGCACGTCCCGCAGGAAAAGCAGCACGCAACAAGTTAATATATTTAATTAATTATCAAATCAGGAGGTATATATTATGAGTCAGATTCAGACAATTGCGGATAATGTCGCTGCCGGCAAGACCAAGCTGGTGGGCGGTCTCGTACAGGAAGCACTGGATAACGGCTGTGCCGCTACGGATATCCTGAACGCCATGATCGACGCCATGGGCGTGGTGGGCGAGCGCTTCAAGAACAATGAAATTTTCGTGCCGGAAATGCTGATCGCGGCCAAGGCGATGAAGAAGGGCGTGGAGGTTCTGAAGCCCCATCTCGCCAGCGGCAATGCGAATAAGTATGGCAAGCTGATCATCGGCACCGTTGCAGGCGACCTGCACGATATCGGCAAGAATCTGGTGGCCATGATGATCGAGAGCGCCGGCTTTGAAGTCATCGACCTCGGAGTGGACGTCCCGGTTTCCAAATTCATCGACACCGTTCACGAAAATCCGGACACGAAGATCGTCGCCCTCTCTGCACTGCTGACGACCACGATGCCGTCCCTGCGCGATACGGTTGCCGCGCTCAATGACGCAGATTTCCGCAGCGGTATCAAGGTCATGGTCGGCGGAGCGCCTATCACCCAGGCATTTGCTGATGAGATTGGCGCAGACGCCTACACGCCGGATGCCGCTTCTGCCGCCCAGAAAGCGAAAGAGCTGGCCAGCTGATCCATGAATCTTACATTTGTTGAAGAACATTTTTCCACCGAGGTACCGGCGGGGACGCAGCTCCTTGCGGCGATGCGCTCCGCCGGCATCTTCGTGGATGCTCCCTGCGGGGGACAGGGCACTTGCGGAAAGTGCCTTGTTTTCGTATGCAGAAAAGGAGAAAACACATGGACGGCCGTGCAGGCCTGCCAGAAAACGGTTTCCGAAGATCTGCTGGTGGCGGTGAAGGAAAAGCCCGCTTCCCATCAGATCCTCACGACAGCCCAGCGCCGGCAGGTTCCGTTCCGGCCCCTGCCCTTCCCGGCCGGGCCGGCAGCAGCCGCCTGCACAGACACACGGCCCGGAATCACTTCCGCCAGCCCCGGAGATATGCGGAACGAATCTGTACTCTGCAGCTCTGAGAATACCCGGAATGCAGGTGCACCCTGCAGCTCTGAGGATGCGCGGAATGCATCTGCGCCCGCCAGACCCGGGGATACGCCGGGTGCACCTGCAGCCCCTTCATCCCCTCTGTGCATGGCTGCCGTCGACATCGGCACCACGACGCTGGCCGCCTACCTGCTGGACCGGACGGACGGCCGCGAGATCTGTACGGCAAGCTGCCTGAATCCGCAGGCTGCCTACGGCGCAGACGTCATCTCACGGGCCGACTATGTCCTGAATCACGGCCCGCAGGAGCTGATGGACTGTATCCGCCAGGCGGTCGACGCTCTGATCGGCACCCTGACACAGAAAGCCGGCGTTCCACGGGAGGCAGTCGTACAGGTCTGCCTGGCCGGCAACACCTGCATGCACCATCTCTTCTTCGGCCTGCCTGTGGACTCCCTGGTGCGCGCGCCCTACGTCCCATACCAGAAAGGCCTGGTGCGAAAGCCGGCCGCACAGTACGGGCTCTGCATCCACCCGGAGGGGGAACTGCTGTTTCTGCCGGTGATCGCCGGATTTGTCGGCGCAGACACCGTGGGCTGTCTGCTCGCCGTCCGACCCGACCTTTCCCCGGAGATCACTCTGCTGATCGACATCGGCACCAACGGGGAGCTGGTGCTCGGGAACAGCGGCCATCTGGTCTGCTGCTCTACCGCCGCCGGCCCCGCCTTTGAGGGTGCCAAAATCGAATGCGGCATGCGGGGAGCGGACGGCGCCATCGACCATGTCGCGTTTCAGAACAGGGCTTTTTCCTTTTCTGTCGTCGGCGGCGTCAGGCCCTCAGGCATCTGCGGCTCCGGGCTGATCGACGCGGTCGCCTGCCTGCGCATGGCCGGGCTGATCGACGAGAGCGGCCATCTTCTGAGCCGCGAAGAACTGTCAGCACAGCACAAAGAGGCGCTGGCTCCCCACATCGCCCAAAAAGGAAACCAGACGGTCTTTCTGTTTGATCCGCAGCAGCCGGAGGTCTGCCTCACCCAGAAGGATATCCGCGAGGTGCAGCTCGCCAAAGCGGCGATCGCCGCCGGCATCCTGCTTCTGGAGCGCCGCCTGGGAATCACCCACGCACAGGTCAGCCGCGTCTGTATCGCCGGAGCGTTCGGCAATTACATGAATCCGGACAGCGCCTGCCTGATCGGCCTTCTGCCCTCCGCCCTGCGAGGCCGCATCCTTTCGGTCGGAAATGCCGCCGGGGAGGGCGCAAAAATTGCCCTGCAGAACCGGGACGAGCTGCAGACGGCCGCCGCGCTGAGCGGGCAGGTCGAATTTGTAGAGCTCGCCGGGATTCCGGATTTTCAGGACTGTTTTGTAGATGAGCTGGAATTTCCGGAGCTCTGAACGGTTTCGGCAGGCCGCGGCCTGCCCAGTATTTGCAAGGGGGAATATCATTTATGCTCTTAACAGACGAAGTCATCAGATCGGCCCTCGAGGCCGGCTTTACCAACGCAGCCGCTCTCGACTGCAGCACGATCCGGCTGCTCCCGGAGGTGCGGCAGATGTGCGAGAAAAACACCTGCGGGATGTACGGAAAAAACTGGTGCTGCCCTCCGGGCTGCGGTTCCCTGGAGGACTGCGAGGCCAGGATCCGTCAGTACTCCGAGGGGATCCTGGTACAGACCGTAGGCGAGCTGGAGGATCCGCTGGACGGCGAGGGAATGATGGAGGCAGAGCGCCTGCACAAGGAACATTTTTCGCGCCTGGAATCCGTCCTGCGGGCACAGTACCCGCGCCTCCTGCCGATCGGGGCAGGCACCTGCACCCGCTGCAAATCCTGCACCTGGCCGGACGCCCCCTGCCGCTTCCCCGACCAGTCCTTCGCCTCCATGGAGGCATATGGCATGCTTGTCACGCAGATCTGCCAGGATAATCACCTGTCCTACTATTACGGCCCGAATACAATCGCATATACCAGTTGTTTTTTGCTGAAATAAATTGTAAAATACAGATATATCAGATATATCTGCAAACCACCTGCCCCGCGGGCAGGATTCAGGAGAAAACAGCCATGATACTGGAAGATATCCGGGAAGCTGTCAAGAACGGACAGTACAAAATCGCCGAATCGCTCATTTCCCAGGCTCTTTCCTCGCACATTCCGGCGGATAAGATCCTCGAAGAGAGCATGATCCCGGCGATGCAGGCGACCGGGGAAAATTACAAAATGAATGAGATCGACATACCAAAGATCCTGGCATCCGCGAGGTGCATGCGCATCGGCATGGACCTGCTGCTGCCGCACCTGAAAACGGATCACGGCTTCTACATCGGCACCGCGATCCTGGGAACCGTGGAGGGCGACCTGCACGACATCGGGAAAAATCTGGTAGCCGTCATGTTCCGCTGCGCCGGTTTCAAGGTGGTCGACCTCGGAGTGAACGTCACAGAAAAACAGTTCCTGAAAGCGGTCGAACAGAACCCCGACGCTTCCATCGTCTGCATCTCCTCGCTGCTCACCACAACGCATAAAAATATCCGGCACACGGTAAAGGCCCTGCGCCAGTCCGACACAGATCACCGGCTGAAGATCATGGTCGGCGGCGGGGCCGTCACAAGTGAATTTGCCAGCCAGATCGGCGCGGACGCCTACACGGAAACGGCAATGGACGCCGCCCGCAAGGCGCGTACATTTTTCATTTGACAAGATGCCAGGGTCAAAAGTCATAAACCACGATGCGCTTGCGCAAAAGTGGTTTTATGACTTAATGACCCGCCCAAACATGAGGAAGAAGTGGGGTCGGGGTGCTGAGCGCCAGTGGCGCTCGTTCAGCACCGACCGAAGCGGAGCGAAGACCCCATGGATTCCGAATGTTGGGCAGGATTGTGGAAGTGCGCAGCACGGAACAATCCGTATGGCATCATTTATCTAACATCATAACAAGGAGACCAATTTTTGCAGCTGACATCCATTTTGCTCTACCAGAGCCTGAAGGAACAGTTTCATATCGCGGACTACCGGCTGCTCTCTCCGGGGCAGCCCCTGGCTCGTCCCTTTTTTTACGAGGCGGGCCGGCCCCTGGCCGGAAACCATATCTATCTGACCGATCAGATCCTGGAGCTCTCCATCTTCCAGTCGATGCCGGAGGATGTGGTTTTCATCATCTGCCAGAAAAGCATAGCCTCCGTCCTCCCGGAAGGGCGCTTTTCCACCATCCTGCTCTCCTGCGACACGCCGCTCGTCCACGTTTTCAACTGCATTCAGTCTATTTTCGACCACTATGAAAACTGGGAAAAGGAGCTGATCTCCATCTGCCAGCAGGACGGTTCTCTCGATGAACTGCTGGAGGCCTCCATCCCCATCTTCCGCAATCCGCTCTGCATCACCGGCATGGACTGGCTTCCCGCGGCTGCGGCCGGCATTTCGGAGGTTCCCGCGCTTCAGAAAATCCTCGCGGACGCCTCCCTGCGCATCCAGTACACCAACGCATTCAATCAGGATAAAACCTGTCAGCTTCTGCCGGATCAGAAGGAGCCGGCACTGTTCCCGGACCACATCACCGGATACCGTTCCCTGAACATGAATCTTTTCGTCAGCGGGCGGGCCGAGTACCGGCTGACTGTCGTCGAAAACCATTCGGCGCTCACCGATGCGGACCGGTATCTGATCACGATCCTGGCGCAGCACGCCGAATATGTCCTGCACCGGATGCACTCGGAATCCTCCTCCCGCGACACTGCCCTGCAGTCGGTCTTCCAGGCGGTTCTTTCCGGCCGATCCGGCGATCTCCAGAACATGAGCAGAATGCTCGCCTCGCTCGGCTGGCTGCCGGAGCATCACTACTTCTGCGCAGTCATCCAGGCATCCGGCTCCGGATATGCCTCCCTGAATCCGAGGGCCGTCTGCCAGTATATCCGGGATACGTTTCCGTTCTCCTGCAGTCTGGTTTTCCAGGACCGGGCCGTGAGCTTTTTCAACCTCACTCTGTCGGAGGACGATGTGGACGACGTCTGCCAGAACCTGGTCTACTTCATCCGCGACAGCATCCTCAAGGCAGGCTACAGCCGCGCCATGGCCGGGCACCAGAACCTGCGCAGGCAGTACCTGCAGGCGCTGACCGCTCTGCAGCTTGGCTCGGAGCTGCACCCGCAGCTGTGGATCCATCATTTCAATCACATTGCCCTGCCCTACATCCTGCGGGAGGCCGTCAGGACATTTCCCGGTCCCATGCTCTGCTATGAAAAGCTGCTCCGTCTGCAGGAATCGGACCGCACGCAGAATACCGAATATATGAAGACCCTGAAGGTCTATCTTGATCATAATCTGAACACTGTGCAGAGCGCCAAAAGCCTGTATATCCACCGCAGCACGTTCCTCTACCGCCTCGAGCGGATCAAGCGGATCCTCGAGACGGATCTGGAGGATCCGGATGAGCTGTTCTATCTGAATCTCTCGTTCCGCCTGCTGGGAGAGCCGTGAGGCCCCGCCCCGGGCGGCAGATTTTCCTTTCGGATCCGCGGGCCTTCTGCCCTGCCGGGCTCTGCACAAACGCTGCCGGCGTCCGGCCTCCCCGGAAATCTGAACGCGCCGCAGCGCGGTCCGGTCGCCGGCGGATGTTCTGTCCGCAGGCACTTCCTACAGAATGTAGTATTTGACAGAAAAAAAACCGTATTTCTACGGATTTACAAGATTGCCGCCGCTTGGTATGCTTGGTTATATTGGGTGTATTGTATCCGCACGGGGAAAACTGCGCAGGCGACGGCGCGGGGCTCCCGCGGATCAAAAGATCATAATTCCACGGAGGAGGTATTCACTATGTTATCGATCAAACAGAATCTGCTTGAGACCATTCACGGGGGCAAGCCGGACCGCTACGTCAACCAGTATGAGTTCATGTCCATGGTGATGGGAAATCCCCATACGGCCAACAACCACAGGGCTGAGTACGGCAAGGGCCCGGTGAAAAACGCCTGGGGTGTGACCGAGGTGTGGCCGGAGGGCACGCCGGGTGCGTTCCCGGTACACGACGATGAGCACATCGTGATCAAGGATATCACTCACTGGAAGGATTACGTACACGCTCCGCGTCTGGACTACTCCGACGCCGAGTGGGAGCCCTTCATCGCCGAGGTGGAGAAAATCGACCGCAGCCAGTATTTCGTGACTCCGTTCATCGCACCGGGCATTTTCGAGCAGTGCCATCATCTGCAGGAGATCCAGAACTGTCTGATCAATTTCTATGAGGAGCCTGAGGCGATACAGGAGCTGATCGATTACCTGACCGAGTGGGAGCTGCAGTACGCGGAGAAGCTCTGCAAATATTTCAAGCCGGACGCGATCTTCCATCACGACGACTGGGGCAGCCAGGCCTCCACATTCATCTCCCCGGCCATGTTTGAAGAATTCCTTCTGCCCGCCTACAAGCAGATCTACGGCTACTACAAGTCGCACGGCGTGGAGCTGATCGTCCACCACAGCGACTCCTACGGCGAGACACTCGTTCCCTACATGGTAGAGATGGGAATCGATATCTGGCAGGGCACGATGAGCTCCAACAACATCCCGGCAATCATCGAGAAATACGGCGGAAAGCTGACCATCATGGGCGGCATCGACAGTGCCTCCATCGACCGTCCCGACTGGACGCCGGAGCTGGTAGAAAAGGAAGTCCGCAGAGTCTGCCAGACCTACGGGACGAAATACTTCATCCCGAACCTGACTCAGGGTCTCGGCTTCAGCACCTTCCCGGGCGTCTATGAAGAGGCCAGCAAGGTGATCGACCAGATGAGCAAAGAATTGTTCTGATACGCAGCTTCAGACACAGACTGCTTCAGACCGCCGGAAAAGGCGGACAAAGCGGGCGTCTCCGGAAACCAGGCAGATCCGGGGCGCCCGCTGATTTTTTCGGCAGGGGAAAGCCCTGTTATGCCAGGCTGTCCTCTATACTCTGTCCTCTATCCTCTATCCTCTATGCCCTATGCCTTATACCCTATACTCTATACTCTATATCTATACCCTATACCCATTCTACCGGATTCCCGTTTCTCTTCAGCGCGTCCCTCACCGGCATGCCGTCCGCAGGCGTCCCGAGGATCAGGCCGCCTGTGATCGTCTCATCCTCCCCGAGTCCGAGCTTCTTTATATAAGCTCTCACCGCGGCATTTTCATCCAGCCAGTGCAGCTGATTGATCCAGCAGGAGCCCAGATCGAGCGCGTTGGCCGCGATCATCATGTTCTCCAGCGCGCACGCACTGTCGGCAATCGCGTTTCCGTATCCCTTTTTGTTCGCCGTCACGATCAGCACCGGGGCATTGTAATGAAACACGTAATTTCCTCTCTTCGAGGCACTGATCGAGTTTCTCAGAGAGATATAGGTGTCCGGCCCGGCCTCCATCTTCGCAAATTCACGCTGAACGAGCCCGGCAAGTTGCGTCAGGATTTCCTTTCTGGTGATTACAAAAAAATGTGTCGTCTGGCTGTTTGAGCCGCTCGGCGCATACCGTCCGGCCTCTATGACTTTTTCGATCAGCTCCTTCGCGGGAAGCCCCGTCTGAAATTTCCTTGTGCTCCTTCTTGTCAGGATCGCTTCCATTGCATCCATTTTTCCATCCCCCGTTCCTTCTGCTCAGGGCATTTTGTGCGCTGAACATCCTGTATTTACATTTCTTTCGTTATGAATAATATTTGGTGCTTGATTATCAATTACATGTAATTTTCGTCTAATGCGCCTAACCATACACCAGATCATGTTAGTAATATCACCCTCTGGGTAATCTTTCCACACATATTGATAAATCTGCTCAAAAGTATATACTTGTCCCGGTGATGAAGTTAGGAGCAACAAAAAATCAAATTCGTGAACTGTAAGTTTCAATTCTTTATTTTTCCATAAGGCCACTCGAAATATTCGATCAAGATACAGCGTACTGCTGTTGCTGATAAGTTGAATTGACTTTTTATTGCTCTGCTTGATTGTCTGCGGATTGCTCTGTATACTGTCTTTTATC